>CACZCD010000018.1 GCA_902779565.1 uncultured bacterium
GTCAGAATTGCTGACAAAAATCACCGATCTCGGATCGTTCCCGTTGCAGTACCGCTTCATCGCGCATCCTTCTTTGTTGCCGCGTATTATACCATATCCCTATTTGCCGTTGGCTCGCAATTCAACTCCGATGTTTTCAAATGCTGACGTTACCACTTCGGCTTTTAAGCGGTGCGCGTCAAAGCAGCTGTTAGCCTATGGCGTGGAACGCATCCGGAGCGGTTAGCGTAGCTTTATCGGCTCAAGAGAGTCTAACCCTGCGATGAGGGCCATACTGGGCATCTGATCCGATCAACGGGGCTCATAATTCCCATTGTCAAGGCAAAGTCGTTCTGTTCGTGGGTCTCAAAATTCCCCTCATAGGGTCTCAAAAATCCCGAGCAAGGGTCTCATAATTCCCTTTCGTGGGTCTCAAAAATCCCTTCGTAGGGTCTCAAAATTCCCCCTCGCCAAGGGAAGTCGAACACCTCTTCAAGGCATCATGAATGGGGCTTTAGGAATGTCCACGAAGCGCCCATGGACGCGAACAGCAACCAGCTCCCGAACGGAAGCTTTAGCGCCCCTGCCACGAGCAGGCAAGGCGAAACCGTGCGAACCGCCCATATCTTGCCGCCCACGTTCTTGCGATTGCACCACGACAAAACGCTCACGCCGGCAACCGCGATCAGTTCCGCTATCATAAACGCATTAACCGTCATTTTGACACCTTTTCCGCCCCTACACCAACACAGGCTCTATGGGAATATGTTCTCATAAGTTGCCACGAATTATACCATATTTCCGAAGCAATCCAACTCCGATGCTTTCAGAATGATATAGCCACCAGAATATGCGATATAGATCCAATTTGTGGAATTTTACGCCCACACGGTACCACTGCCAGCCTTTAGGGAGCGAAAACGAGGCGTCCACACGCATGGACGCCGCCGCCAAACGCCTGCCGGACTACACAGTCTACACGCATAGACACACCCAGTCTACACGCATAGACACACCAGGTCTACACGCATAGACTACCGCACCTTCACGCGCAAGAAGAACGATGGTGGCGAACCTCTGGCCTCGGCGCGCAGCCCATCAGGCGAAATGGCAACGGAGCCTCTTTGCAGCCATTGGAGTTGCCCTCTCAATGGCAGCTGAAGTAGGCGTGCATGGTGGAAGTGTCGAGATCGTATGCGAGGAATACGTCAACGCCAGAGGTCGCATGATCCCAGTGGGAATACGAAAGGAAATTCGTCGGACATGGCCCATCGCCGAATAGCACCTTTCTCCCTCCGGGATGCAGCTTGCTCGTCTGCTCTGAAAGATAGATCTTGTCAAACGCATTTGTGCAAATGGGGTGTCGCCCCATGAACTTGCGGAAATCCTCTTCGCTCACGTTACAGGTGTAACGCCAACGCTTACCGCGCCAGCCCAAACCGGTATTGCCCGAGATTGAAATGTCTCGTGCACCGACAGGAACCGCCGCGTCAATCGGAAAATGACGCGCCACCCAGTCCGCCTTCACCGATTCTTGATCGGCGAAGGTTCGGGTGGAAACAGGGCGGCAAACGAAAGTGGCTAAGTATAGAAGACCAACGGAAGCGGCAAACGAGCAGACGCCTAACAGCCCTCCTATGCCAGCCAAACACCACCGCACAACATCAACCGACTCTTTCCATTGCACAGGACGCTTAATGCCCATAACCACCGCCGCAACCGGAAACATGGCGAAGACCAACACGAAAGACACGGAGAAATACCAAAAACCATCGGCACCGGTAATTATGTCATGCGCGAGCATGATGTTAAGTAGGAACCACCAAAGGATGGCTCCGGCAACCGTAATCGCAAACGCGATGCCGAGATTTCTCATCACCGTATAAACCCGGTGCGGTCTTGCCTCTTCGTTCATTGGCAGCGTCCTGTCACGTCAGTCGGCGTTTGGCTTTGGCATGAAATCGGCGAACCGCTGGCCTTTGTGCGTGACGGCATCGGGATACTTGGCCCGTATCTCCGCATAGAGCTTCTCGGCGGCGGCCTTGTCGCCCTTGCGCATGTGTTCCCTTGCAAGGAACCACCTCGCGTACGCGCCCACCTGCGCGCCATCCCCATAGACGCAGTCGCTGTGTTGTTCAATGGCCCGGTTCAGCCACTTGATCCGCTCCTCTCCGCGCGAATGCTGCGCCGCATACATGACCGCACAGCCGGTGCGGTTGGCTTTCGGGTACTTTTCGATGAGCAACTTGAGCGCTTCATCTGCGTTTTCCGCCTTGCTGGCGTAGGCTCGATACAACCGCTCGATCTCGCGTATCCCGTCGCGCCCATACAAGGCGACATCCTGCGACATCCTTGCCCGCACCGCAGACTTGCCACCGCCCTGCGTAACGGCCTGCCCACCTGAGCCTTGACGTGGGCAGGTTGCTTGCTTTTCCTCGGCGGCGAACGCGCAGAGCGATGTCGTTGCGACAATCGCCGCGATCCTCAGTATCCTGTTCATAGTCTCTCCTTTGTCGCGAATTATACCATAACATTCTGGAAAACGTGTAGAACGTGCAGAACTTGAAGATCTTTTTCTTGCTGCCAATACTCTATGAGGAAGCCGAAAAAACAGGGTCTGTCCCCAATCTTCAAGGGTCTGTCCCCAAACCGAAAACAGTAATTTCATCGCAGGGACAGACCCTTCATATCAGACACGCATTCCAATGAGAAATGGATGAGAATTCGTGTCGGACTAATTCTCATCAATGACTAAATTTCAAGATTATGCGCAGATGGATAGATTACTTTAGATAAGAGTCGTTATTGAAGGGTCTGTCCCCACAGATCCCAAGCAGTTTTTTGCAATTTTTAGGCGTCGTGTCACTGAACGACGGCAACAATGACAGGAGCTATGCTGTGGCAGGATCCATCATTCCCACTCGATGGTGGCAGGTGGCTTCGATGAGATGTCGTACACCACGCGGTTGATGCCGCGCACCTCGTTGATGATGCGGTTGGACATCGTGGCGAGCGTGTCGTAGGGAAGACGCGTCCAGTCTGCCGTCATTGCATCGACGGAGTTCACCGAACGGATGGCGCACGTGTACTCGTAGGTGCGCTGATCGCCCATCACGCCCACGGAGCGGCACGGCAGCAACACGGCGAACGTCTGCCAGATGGTCTTATAGTCCGGCAGCTTCCGCACCTCCTCCTGCACGCGCAGATCCGCGAGTTGCAGCATCTTCACCTTCTCCTCGGTCACTTCGCCGAGAATCCGCACGCCCAGTCCCGGACCGGGGAACGGCTGACGGTCGAGAAGTTCGTCCGCCATGCCCATCACGCGGCCGACGGCGCGCACCTCGTCCTTGAACAGCTCCTTCAGCGGCTCGACCAGATCGAACTTCAGATCGGCGGGGAGTCCGCCCACGTTGTGGTGGCTCTTGATCGTCTGGGAAGGCCCCTTGCGCGGCGAACGGCTCTCGATCACGTCGGGATAGATCGTGCCCTGCGCAAGATACCGGCAATGACGGAAACGCCGTGCCTCCTCCGCAAACACGTCGATGAACAGCCGCCCGATGATCTTGCGTTTCGCCTCCGGCTCATCCACGCCCTTGAGCGCCGCATAGAACCGCGGTGCAGCGCGCGCAATGGTGAGATCGAGCCCGATGTTCTTCCGGAACATCTCCTCCACCTGCTCCGGCTCCCGGTAGCGTCCCAGCCCGTTATCGACGTAGATACAGTGGAGACGTCTCCCGATCGCCTTGTTCAGCAGCACCGCGACCACGGAGGAATCGACGCCGCCCGAAAGCCCCAGCACCACTTCGTCCTCGCCGATCCGCGTCCGCAGCTGCTCGACCGTGTTCGCCACCCAGTCGCCGAGGTTCCAGCTTTTCGTGCAGCCGCACACGCGGAAGACGAAGTTCGAGAGGATCTCCGTGCCGTACTGCGTATGGACGACCTCCGGATGGAACTGGAGCGCGTAGAAGCGCTTCGCGTTGTCGTACATCGCCGCGAACGGACAGGTCGCCGACACCGCGCCGCGTTCGAAGCTGGCGGGGATCGCCTCCACACGGTCGCCGTGGCTCATCCATACAATGACCGTCGAGGGCACGCCCTCGAAAAGCGGGTTTCCGGGCATGACCTCGATCGGCATCTTGCCGTATTCCCGCGACTCGCCCGGCACCACACGACCGCCCAGCTTCTGGCTCATGAGCTGCATCCCGTAGCAGATGCCCAGCACCGGCACACCCAGCTCGAAGATCGCCGGATCAACCGTCGGCGCGCCGTCCTCGAACACGCTGTTCGGCCCGCCCGAGAGAATCACTCCCATCGGCGGATTCTCGCGCAACGCCGCCGCCGTGGTCTCGCAGCTGACAATCTCCGAATAGACCTCCATCTCCCGGATGCGTCGCGCAATGAGCTGCGTGTACTGGGAGCCATAGTCGAGGATCGCGATCCACTCACGACCCGTTTCAGGAATCTGCCGCGCCATCTTCATTCCTCCAAACTAAAAACTCTAAACTCCAAACTCTAAACTGGAAACTGGAAACTCTAAACTATCAACCCCAACTTCGCCAAACGGTAGTTCATCATGCGGGGGCTTACGCCCAACTGCCGACCGGCGGCGCTGTGGTTGCCATTATTGCGCCGGATCGCCTCCTCCAGAACGCGCCGCTCATAGGCGGCGAGCTTTTCGGCCAACGTCTCCTGTTCTCCTTCCGCCGTTCCGTAGGGAGTTTCGGCATATTCCTCCGCCTGAAGCTGCGGCGGCAGGTTGTAGCCGTGGATCGTATCGTCTGTGGCGGTGAGCACCGCGCGCTCAATGCAGTTCTCGAGCTCACGCACATTTCCCGGCCACTTCCACGCGAGCAGCATGTTCACCGCCGGTTCCGAAAGCCGCGTCACCTTCTTGCCGTACTTGAGACTCATCCGTTCCATGAAATGCTCCGCCAGAAGCAGCACATCACCCGTCCGGGAAGCGAGATCAGGCATGGAGATGGGGAACACCGAAAGCCGGTAGTAGAGATCCTCGCGGAACCGCCCCTCGGCCATCATCTGCTCCAGATTGCGGCTCGTCGCCGCGATGAAACGGACGTTGGAACGGATCTCGGCATTCGACCCGATGCGGGAGAAGGTACGCTCCTGCAGAAAGCGCAGCAGCTTCACCTGAAGCGGCACCGAGAGGTCGCCGATCTCATCCAGGAAAAGCGTGCCGCCATCCGCCGCTTCCGCACGCCCGATGCGGCGCTCGCGGGCGTCGGTGAACGCCCCCTTCTCGTGTCCGAAAAGCTCGGACTCGATCAACGCCTCCGGCAGCGCCGCGCAGTTGAGCGTGATGAACGGCTTGTCCTTGCGCAGGGACAGGCGCTGCAGCGCGCGTGCGACCAGTTCCTTGCCCGTGCCGCTTGCGCCGCGGATCAGCACCGTCGCGTCGGACGGCGCCACCTGCCGGATCTGCTCATACACCGCGCGCATTTCGCGGCAGTTGCCGATGATGTCGCTCGGCGTATCCGCAAGCATGTCACGGAGGCGACGGTTTTCGGATTCGAGTTCGTCACGCTCTTCGCGCTCCTTGAGGCACACGCTGGCGGCGTCCGCCGTGATGTTGGCGATGATCTGAAGAAGCGCGACATCGCGATGAAGCGCCTCCGGCGCCGCTTCCGGCGGGTTCGCACGGTCGATGGAAAGCGTACCGATCACCTGGCCGAGATGGACGAGCGGCACGCACACGAACGCGATGGGATCCTTCTCGCGGCGCGCACCGGTGCGGTTCAGGAATCGGCGGTCCCGGTGGATATCCGGCACAACCTCCACGTGTCCGGTCTTGGCCACCGTGCCGGTGATGCCCTCGCCCAACCGGTAATGTCCGTGGGCCTTCTCCTCCGCGCCAAGACCGCGCGAGGCCTCGATCGAAACCTCATCACCGTCCAAGAGCGTGAACGTCCCGCGCAGCATGGCCATGCGGTGTTCAAGAATGTCCAAAACCTTTTCGAGAATGTCCCGTACGTTCCGTTCACAGACCAGAACGGAACTGATTTCCCGTAGCACGTCGATTTCAGGCGGCATTTTCGCTTTCATGGGGCCTATATTTTAGCAAGTTCCGTCCCCGCCGTCAAATTTCGGCTTCCCAAGCTGGGTTGGGGTTACTTTATTTTCGCTGCCACGGCGTCGCCCAGGGCGGCGGTTGAGAGCGGCGTCTCGCCGGCACGGGCGATGTCGGCCGTTCGGTAACCATCGGCCAGCACCGCACCGACCGACCGCTCCACCGCCGCCGCCTCGGCGACAAGTCCGAACGAATGGCGGAGCATCATGGCGACGGAGAGGATTGTGGCGATCGGGTTGGCGATGCCTTGCCCCGCGATGTCTGGCGCAGAACCGTGGATCGGCTCGTAAAGCCCGAAGCCATCGCCGCGCAGGGAGGCGGAGGGAAGCATGCCGATGGAACCGGTGATCTGCGAGGCTTCGTCCGAGAGGATATCGCCAAACATGTTCTCCGTAAGGATCACATCGAACCGGCGCGGCGCACGCACGATCTGCATGGCGGCATTGTCCACATACAGGTGGTCGAGCGCGACGGACGGGAATTCGTCGCGCTGCAGGCGCGACACGGTTTCGCGCCAAAGGCGGGAGGTCTCCAGCACGTTCGCCTTGTCCACGCTCGTCACCCGTCCGCGCCGTCCCTGCGCCGCCTTGAACGCCATCCGCGCGATGCGTTCAATCTCCGGCACCGAGTAACGCATCGTGTCGCACGCCGCCTGACCATCCGGGTCGCGCCGATGTTCGCCGAAGTAGATGCCGCCCGTCAGTTCGCGCACCACGAGCATATCGATGCCGTTCTCGGATTCGTCCTTTTCGTCGCCCCACACGATTTCCGGACGGAGCGGACTCGCCTCCTTGAGCGGTGCCCAGACTTTCGCCGGACGCAAGTTGCAGAAAAGGCCGAGCGCCGAACGAAGCGGCAAAAGCGCCGCGCGCTCCGGGCGCTGTTCCGCCGGCAACGCATCCCACTTCGGACCTCCGACCGCGCCGAGCAGAACGGCATCCGCCGTCTGGCACGCCGCCAACGTCTCGTCCGGAAGCGCGCGCCCCGTCGCATCAATCGCCGCCCCGCCGATCAGGTGCGTCTGAAGTGCGAAGTCGTGGCCGAATTTCACCGCCACGGCCTTCAGCACCTTCACGGCCTCGGCGACTATCTCCGGCCCCACACCATCCCCCGGCAGAACCACGATAGATTTCGTCCGCACCGTATTCTCATTTTCGCTCATGGCACATTCTCACCTTTCTTCTGCCCGTCCGGGGCACCTTGCCGCAGATATGCCGCCAACCCACCGGCGGCGATCAGCGCCTGCATGAACGGCGGAAACGGTTCCGTGCGGAAACGGGCGCCGGTAGTGTCATCCTCAATGACGCCGGCATCGAAATCGATGGTGACGCGATGTCCCGCCTCGATTGCCTCCGCGGCAGCCGGGCACTCAAGGATCGGCAAGCCGATGTTGAGCGCGTTCCGGTAGAAAATGCGCGCGAAAGTGGCCGCCACAACACAGGCCACGCCGCTCGCCTTGAGGGCGAGGGGGGCGTGTTCGCGGCTTGAGCCGCAACCGAAGTTGCGGCCCGCCACGAGGATGTCGCCACGCTGCACGGACGCCGCAAAGGACGGATCGATATCCTCCATGCAGTGCGCCGCCAGCTCCTGGGCGTCGGACGTGTTGAGATAGCGCGCGGGAATGATGACGTCCGTATCGACGTTATCCCCGTACTTGAAGACTTTTCCGCTGCGTGTCATTTCATCTCCTCCGGTGATGCGATGGTTCCCGCCACGGCGCTTGCGGCGGCCACGGCCGGTGAGGCAAGATAGATCTCCGATTCGGTGTGCCCCATGCGCCCGACGAAGTTTCGGTTTGTCGTGGCCACACAGCGTTCACCTTTCGCAAGGATGCCCATGTACCCGCCGAGACAAGGTCCGCAGGTCGGCGTGGAGACCACGCATCCCGCCTCCGCGAACGTCTTGAGAAGTCCCTCCTCCAGCGCCTGAAGCCAGATGCGCTGTGTCGCCGGGATCACGATGCACCGCACGGACGGCGCCACCTTCCGTCCGCGCAGGATCTCGGCGGCGATGCGAAGATCCGAGATCCGTCCGTTCGTGCAGGAACCGATCACCACCTGATCGATGGCGAGACCGCCCGCCTCGCCAACCGTACGCGTGTTGGAGGGCAGATGCGGGAACGCCACCGTCGGTTCGAGCGACGCGAGATCGATCTCAATCGTGCGCTCGTATTCGGCGTCCGGGTCGGCTTGATGCACAACGGGGGACTTTGCGTGGTGTTCGGCCAGATATTGGCGCGTGGTGTCGTCCACGGGGAAGATGCCGTTCTTCGCCCCAGCCTCGATCGCCATGTTCGCCACGGTGAACCGGTCGTCCATGGAGAGCGCCGCAAGCCCCTCACCGTCGAACTCAAGCGACTGGTACCGCGCGCCGTCCACACCGATCAATCCGATGAGGTGCAGGATGAGATCCTTGCCGCCGACCCACTTGCGCGGGCGGCCCGTCACGACCACCCGCACGGCCGACGGCACGCGGAACCACGCTTTCCCCGTCGCCATGCCGGCGGCGGCGTCCGTAGAGCCGACACCGGTGGAGAACGCACCGAGCGCACCATACGTGCACGTGTGGCTATCCGCGCCGATCACGCAGTCGCCCGCCGTCACGAGTCCCTTCTCCGGCAGAAGCGCGTGTTCCACCCCGCAGTCGTGCCCCACCTCGAAATAGTTCTTCACGCCCTGTTGCCGCGCGAAGTCGCGCATACAGGCACATTGCGCCGCCGCCTTGATGTCCTTGTTCGGTGCGAAGTGGTCCGGCACGAGCGCAATCTTCTCGCGATCAAACACCGCCGTCCGTCCGAACTTCGGGAACGCCCCGATGGCGACGGGCGCCGTGATGTCGTTCGCCAGCACGAGGTCGAGATCGGCCATGATCAGCTCACCCGCCCGCACCGACGCCTTCCCCGCATGTGCGGCGAGGATCTTCTGCGTCATTGTCATGTCGTCAGTCCTTTCATCCTGAGATTCCGCTGTGCGTTCTACCGCTCCAGCATCCGGTTCACGGCCACGAGCAGCGCGAGGATCGACCCCTCGATCACGTCCGTCGAAACGCCCCGTCCGCGGTACGAGCCCTTGGCGTCGGAAATCTTCACCAGCACCTCGCCCAACGCGTCGCGATGCTCCGTGACGGCCTCGATGCGGTAGTCCTCCAGCACGAACCGGTGCCGGATGATCTTCTCGATGGCGCGGAATGCGGCGTAGATGGGACCGGAACCGATGGCGGCATCCTGCACGGTGCGCCCGTCCCGCGACAGCGTCACCTGCGCCGTCGCGCTCATGTGGTTGCCGCTGTTCACCACAAACGATTCGAGCCGCCATTCCCGCGCCGGCGTGCCGCGCGAGGCCACGCGCGATTCGGCGAGCGCCACGAGGTCGCGGTCGGTGATCTGCTTCTTGCGGTCGGCGAGACGCTTGAACGCCGCAAACACCTCCGCCACCCGTTCGGCGTCGAGGTCGTAGCCGAGATCCTTGAGACGGCTCTCAAGCGCGTGCTGCCCCGAATGCTTCCCGAGCACCAGTTCCGTCTGCTTCATCCCCACGGATTCCGGCGTCATGATCTCGTAGGTCTCCGCCTTGGAAAGCACCCCGTGCTGATGGATGCCGCTTTCGTGCGCGAAGGCGTTCGCGCCCACGATGGCCTTGCTCGGCGAAATGCGCACGCCCGTGATGGTGGAGAGGAGATGGGCGGTGCGGGCGATCTCCTCCGTGCGAATGCCGCAGGAAAGCCCTCGATAGGCGTCACGCCGCGTGCGCAGCCCCATCGCGATCTCCTCCAGCGCGGCGTTGCCGGCGCGTTCTCCGATGCCGCAGATGGTGCATTCCACCTGACGCGCCCCCGCCCGCACGCCGGCGAAGGAGTTGGCGACGGCGAGGCCGAGATCGTTGTGGCAGTGCGTGGAGACGATGACGTTCTCAACCCCCTTCACGCGGTTCATCAGATCGGCGATCAACGCGCCGAACTCATCGGGCGTGGAATAGCCGACGGTATCCGGGATGTTGACGACCGACGCGCCGGCGGCGATGGCTGTCTCGATCGCCTTGCACAGGAAATTGGCATCCGTGCGAGACGCATCCTCCGCCGAGAACTCCACCTCCGGGCAGCGGCGACGCGCGTAGGCGACGGCACGGCGGATCTGCCGCAGACAATCCGTGCGGCTCATGTGGAGTTTGTACTTCAGGTGCAGGTCGCTCGTCGCGAGGAACGTGTGGATACGTGGCCGCGCAGCGGGGACGAGCGCCTCCGCCGAGGCGTCGATATCCTTTTCCATCGCCCGCGCGAGCGAACAGACCGACGACGACCGCACGGCCTCGGCGATGGCCTTCACGGACGCGAAGTCGCCGGGCGAGGCGACCGCGAAGCCGGCCTCCATCACATCCACGCCGAGCGTCTCAAGCTGAAGGGCCATCCGCACCTTCTCGTCGAGGTTCATCGAATAGCCCGGGGCCTGCTCGCCGTCCCGGAGCGTGGTATCGAATATCTGGATTTTTGGATTCATCGTTTTGTGCATTGGGGTTTGAAAAAAGAAGCGGCCCCACTCGTTCGAGCGGGGCCTGCAACCTGTCAAGAATTCGTTTCCTCTTTAGGTACATGCAACGGCCCCGCGCCTCGTAAGCGCGAGAAGAAGCAGGCCCTTAAGAAGGAGATTCGAATTCATCTCTGATTTGTCCTTTGCGCGATAAGATACCACTTCCGCCCCTCGGTGTCAAGAGGGCGCGATGCGACAGAGGGCATGCCGAGGTCGTGCCCTACCTCAACGCGAGCGGGGCGCAAAACCCAGTACGCCGCAGTTCTCGCCCACAAGATAGGAGTTGGCAATGGCCTGATGGACGTAGGCCTTCGCGCCTTCGACGGCGGCCTTGAGATCGTGTCCGAGAGCGAGTTCCGCCGCGAGCGCCGCTGCGAGCGAACAGCCCGTGCCATGCGTGGAAACGGGGTCTGCAATCCACGGCATCGTGACCGAGAGGAAGTCTTTACCGTCGTAGAGGGTATCTTCCGCGGCGGCAAGATCGCCCACGGCATGGCCGCCCTTCACCAGCACGGCGCAACCGTATTCCCCGTTCAGCACTTTCGCGGCCTCGCGCACATCCGCGCGGGAATTGAGCTTCTTCCCGGAAAGCGCCTCGGCCTCCGGGATGTTCGGCGTCATCACCGTCGCCAACGGCAGAAGATGCGCCTTGATCGCTGCGACGGCATCGTCCGCAATGAGCCTCGCGCCGCTCGTGGCCACCATGACGGGATCGATGACCTTGGCGATCTCGGGATGGGCGGCGAGCCGATCGGCGATGATTTCAATCGCAGCGAGATCCGCCAGCATACCGGTCTTGAGCGCGGCGATGGCATACACACCTAAAACAGCATCCAGCTGCGCCGCGACGAAATCCGCCGGCACCGGATGGATCGCCGAAACGGCAAAAGGGTTCTGGGCGGTGAGCGCGGCAAACACCGTGCAGCCATGGAGTCCATACGCATGGAACGCGCGCAGGTCCGCCTGCACACCGGCGTTGCCGCCCGAATCGCTCCCTGCAATCGTAAGGCAGCAAGGTTTTACAGATGATAGATGATAACGGATAGATGATAGATTTTCCTTGCCCCCTAGAGAATTCGAGTTATCTGTCCTCACCCGTTCTTGATTCATGTCCGCCATCACTCCTCCATCTATCAACTATCATCTATCAACTATCAACTTTTTCCGCAAGCTCCCGGATCCGGCGGGAGGTGCGCACCGCGCAGAACTCCTTTCCGCACATGGAACAATGGTCGTCCGTATGGGCCTCATCCGTGAAGGCACGCGTCTTGAGCCAACGGGACCGGGCATGATCGGGATCGAGGCACAACGCGAACTGGCGATCCCAATCGAACGCCGCGCGCGCATCGGCCATCGCATCGTCGCGGGCGCGAGCCCCCGGAAGACCGCGCGCCACATCACCGGCGTGGGCGGCGATCTTGTAGGCGATGCAGCCGCGATGCACCTCATCGCCATCGGGCAGACCCAGATGTTCGGCGGGCGTCACATAGCAGAGAAGCGACGCACCGTAGGTGGCCGCCGCCGTCGCGCCGATGGCGCTCACGATGTGGTCGTAGCCGGGCGCAATGTCCGTCACGACCGGACCCAGCACGTAGAACGGGGCGCCCTTGCAGACCTCCTGTTCGCGTTCCATGTTCATCTGGATCTGGTTGAACGGCACGTGTCCAGGCCCCTCGACCATCACCTGCACGCCGCGAGCGCGGCAGCGCTCCACGAGTTCGCCCAACACGTCCAGCTCACCAAACTGCGCCGAGTCCGACGCATCGGCGAGGCAGCCGGGACGCATGCCGTCGCCGAGCGAAACCGTGACATCGTGCGCCGCGAGAATCTCCATCACCTCGTCCCAGCGCGCGTACAGCGGGTTCTCCGCGCCGTTCTCCATCATCCACTCCGCCATGATCGATCCGCCACGGCTCACGATCCCCATCTTGCGCTTCATCGCCGCCGGAACCTGCTTCAGGAGCAGCCCCGCATGGAGCGTCATGAAATCGACGCCCTGCTCGGCCTGCTCGCGGATCACGTCGAGGAGAAGCGAAGGATCCATGTGCGGAATGTCGCCCTTCAGACGTGAGATCGTCTCGTACACGGGAACGGTACCGAGCGGCTTCGGGGACGCCTCCAGCATGCCCTGCCGGATGGCCTTCACATCCTCACCTACCGAAAGGTCCATCACGAAATCGGCGCCGGCCTTGAGAGCGATGGCCAGCTTCTCGAGTTCGTCGCCCTTGCCGGAATGCGTCACGCTGCGACCGAGGTTCGCGTTGATCTTCGTGGTGAACATCCGCCCCACGCCGACGGGGGTGCAGTTCGCATGGTGGATGTTGAGCGGAATGACGGCGGTACCGTCCGCCACGGCGGCGCGCACCGTTTCGGCGTCCACGCCCTCATCGGCGGCGACGGTTTTCATCGCGTTCGTGACAATGCCCTTCCGGGCCGATTCAAGCTGTGTCATAGAAATATCTTTCGCTCCCTTTTCTAGGGCGCGAATTATACCAAAAAAACCGCCGCCGTTCCGGCAGCGGTTTTGCGTCCGTCATCCCTTGAGGCTGGCGAGCGGGACGAGGCGGACAAGCGGTTCCACAAGGTCGCGCTCGGCATCAATGACGGTCTCGATGTCCTTGTACGCCTGCGGCGCCTCCGAAAGGTCGAACTTCCCCTTGGCCTTTCGGCTGAACCCCGTGTACTTGTGCCAACGCTCGCAGACGATGCCGTCCATCGCCTTGTCGCACTCCTCGACCGTAAGGGTTGACGAGGCGGCGACACGGCTCATGCGACGGCCCGCACCGTGCGAGCAGCTTTCGAACGAATCCGGATTGCCGAGTCCGCGCACGATGTAGCTCGCCGTGCCCATCGAGCCGGGAATGATCCCGATCTCATCAAGCTTCGCCGAGGTTGCGCCCTTGCGGTGGACGAACACCTTCTGGCCGAAGTGTTCCTCGCAGGCCGCGTAGTTGTGGTGGACGTCGATCGTCCGGATGAAGTTCACCTCCGGCGCGAACTCCGCAACGGTCTCCTTCATCGCCTCCATCATGCGGCGGCGGTTCTCGCGCGCATAGCGGAGCGCAAAAAGCATGTCCGTGTAGTAGGAATGCCCGTCCGGCTCCGCAATCGGCAGAAACGCGAGGTCGGGATCCGCGAGCGGCACATGGAAACGCGTGCAAAGGCGGTTCGCGATGCGGTGATAGTGTTCCTCAATACGCTTGCCGAGGTTGCGTGACCCGGAATGGATCATCAGCCACACCTTCGCGCCGCCGTCGGGCTCGCCCGCACCATCGAGCGAAGTGGTCTTCTGCAGCTCGATGAAGTGGTTGCCACCGCCGAGCGTGCCGAGGTTCATGCGGTCCAGCTTGGACGGCCAGAGGTTCGAGCGCATCCCGTTGTTCGCGGTATAGTCCTCAAACCCCTCCCAATCCTGCGTCGTCGTATGCGAAACGCCCTCGCCGACGGGGATGCGCTCCTTGAGCTTCTCCTGGAATGCGCGGCGAAACGACATCTCCGCGAAACGCTCCGCGGGGATGTCCGTCTCCGTTGCAATCATGCCGCAGCCGATATCCACGCCAACCGCCGCCGGAATGACGGCGTTGTCCGCCGCCACCACGCCGCCGATCGGCATGCCGTAACCCTGATGCGCGTCCGGCATCAGCGCCACATGGTGGAAAAGCACCGGATGATGCGCAAGGTTCACGGCCTGCTTCACAGCACCCTCCTCGCAGTTCTCGCACCAGCTCTTGATGGGGATTGCATACCCATCCTCAAACTTCTCCCACTTCATTTTCACTTTCCTTTCTTTCAAATTGTTTTGTTTGGTCGTGTAGGACGTGTAGATCCTGTAGAATTTCTACACGTTCTGCACGTTCTACACGGCTATCTGAACTTTTCGATCACATCACGGTTCGTCATGTAGTGCTTCGTTTCCTTCTGAACGTCGAGCGTCCAGTTTGGACGCCAAACTTCATCTTCCCATAACCCGTCACTTTCCCAGTGATATTCGCCACCTATGAACAGACTGAGCGGCACAAGCAGCTGGTCGGCGAGATGCTTTTCGCACGCCTTGCCGGACTTCACAAACTCACGTACCGCCGTGACGACTTCATGCGCCACGGCCTTGCGCGACTTCGCGTAGGTGCCGACGGACGAGAAGACAACCGATCCGCGCTCATAGTCAAGCTGCGCGTAGGCGTAGTTGCCCGGTCCGAACGATTCTATCGAGCGCACCTCCGGCTTGAGATCGAGGTCACGGAACTGCTTGCACACGATTCCGACTTCCGCTTCGGCGATGGACTTGGGGATTGCCGACACGACGCCAACAACCTTGCCACCCTTGTATGCGCCAAGGTCGTTCAGCTCGTACCGTTCAGGCTTCTTAGATTCGTCGAACGGCCAGATGCGAAGCTTGATGACTCCGCCAGCGGCAGGATAGAAGCCACAACATTCCATCTCCGCCTCCACCTTTGCGCCCATCCTGCACAGCTCGGGAAGATACGCAAGCGAGAAGAACTCCCAGATCGGAGCGAAAGGAACATGTGTGCCGCCCGTGATGGTCACGCTTGACGGCTTTTCCGCCTTGAGCAGTACCGGGATGACCGTCTGCGCGACAAGCGTGACGCTGCCGGCGGTCCCCACGTCGAAGCGGTAGTCGCCGCCCTTGATCCCCTTGGGCGCGAATTCGAGATCCATCGACCCGACCTCGTTGCCGTTCACCTTCGCCCCGCTAATCTCCGCGACAGCATTGACGCATGTCAGATGCTGGCGCTTGAGTCCCGGCTTCTCACGCTTCGCGCGGATATTGGAGAACGACACCTCACGATTCGTGATGGCGGCAAGCGAGAGCGCGGTGCGCAGCACCTGCCCGCCGCCCTCGCCCACGGAACCGTCTATCTCGATCACATCAGCCATCCTGATCCTTCCTTTCATTGCCATTGGCCTCAACAGGAACCAGATCCTGACAATAGCCCTGAAGCCAAAGAATGCCCCTAACCGGGTCGTGCGCCTTGGGAGAAGTCTGGAAAAGCGACTTCTTTGCGATGAGCGGAACGACAATCTCCTCGTCCTCGCGCGCAATCGCTATGTCAAGCCTCCAGAACGAGATCCCGAATGCGGAGATGCTGCGCCGCCTGCCGAACACGGGCGACTGGAATTCAGCATCATCGGGATAGTTGTTCCACCTTGGAAGATAGGCCACCATCTCCTCCATGCGAAAGATCACCGGCTCGGGGTTGCCGTCCTTGTCATACTGCTGCTCCTGTTTGGTGCTGTTGCGATAATCGATTGCAGCTTGACCTTTCATGTAGTACTTGCGATCCTTCTCGGGAAGGACATCCGCCCTGTACGCAAATGCCGAAAGGCGGAACTTGTAGGTCTTGCCGATCTCATACCGCCCCTTGTTCATCGCATAGCGCGTGTCGAAGAACGCGATCTGCCGCGCAGCCTCGCCCAGCACCTCGCCCTCCAGCGTAGCCTCCACGCCGGCTGCCCATTCGTGGATGTCGGTCAGCTTGACCGCGACTTCAGCTCCGTCGAATTCGGGATATCCAGACACGACGACGTTGCGCTTGTTCACTTCATCAGCACCGATAAGCACCATGAGGTGAAGAGGCTCATCCTTGGAGATGTAGAATATCTTTTGGCGTTTTGGAGAGTCGTCGCCGAAATCGCAGTCGACCGGCTCGGGCGTGGCGAAGGCCTTATTGCCCTTCTCAATCGTCTCCGCCAGCCACGTCGATATGAACTCGGCCGTGTTTTCTGTATCTGACAGGCAGTCAATGTGGTTGCCGTGCCCCTGGTTCGCGTCGAACCCGTCTTGCTTCTTGTTTTCCTCTTCCATTTTGTTCCTCCTTGTCTTTCAGACCAGATCCTTGAACGAAACCTGACGGTAGCCGTCGTTCGACATGAGCACGAGCTCTTCCGGCTTGGCGAAAGTCGGATCGCACTTCTTTCCCTTCTCCGCGCGCTTCGCGGCCCAGCGGAAACTCCTGCCCCCGTCGTATGGGATGACGATTGTGCCGTCCTGCAGGAACCTGCCGAACTTGCGGACATCTCCCTGACGAAGCGCAAGGCTGCCGACATCGACAAAACGCATGCCCTTGAGAGTACTGACGGAAAGCTGCATGATGCAGGAGTCGCTGGACTTGTCGAAGAAGTTGCGGCTCCCCACCCAGTCCGTGCGGAGTTCCTCTCCGCCCTCGAATCGCACGAGACCGTTGTAGTAGTGCGACCCCGTGACGTTGATGATGTTCAGCACGTCAAGGCTCGACTCGAAGCTTTCGCCCATCGCCAGCTCCGCCGCAATCGCCGTAAGGCAGTCGTAGGAGAGAGGGACGATTGTCGAAAACTTGACGACATCGTCGATCTCCTTTGCGGACGCCTTTTCGCCGAGCTTGTCCACAAGGAACTGGCGGATCTCATCCTCGTCCGGGTAAGAGAACCTGATGTGGTACCTGAACCTGCCGGGACGGTTCACGAGAAATTCGGAAAGCCGGCCGAGGGTGTTGGCGGTGATGACGAAGAGCTTGTTGCTCGCATAGACGCCGTCGAACAGCGTTAGGAACGAATCCTGAACCGAAGTGTGGTCGTTCGTCTCGGTGGATGGGTTGAAGAAGTTCTTGTCGAACTCGTCGAAAAGCACCATGCACCGCTGCTCAATCGACGCAAGGAACTGCGGTAGCCCATCGATGTATGTGTTCACCATGATGACGGGCAGGCTCTTCTCGATAGCCCGTCTGGAGATGAGCTTTGCGAAGAGCGACTTGCCGATTCCCTTCGCGCCCGAGAGAATCACGCCCAGGTTACGGTCGGAGGATTCGTAGCTGCGCATGACCTTCTCGACACGCTCGTTCAGCCGACCGTAAACCTTGACGCCCCCGGTATCAGGCGTCTTCGCGCGCTTGAGGAAGAACCCCTGGTCGCGAATGTACACGACCTCGTAGGCAGCAGCCTTAAGCTCGTTGCCGACTTGGATGCCGTCATCGAAGATCCTGTAGTACTCTCCAGTCTTAATGATGTTCATTTTCTTCTTTCCATTTCTACATTCAATTGGCTTTGGCGGCTGGACTCGAACCAGCAACCATGCGGTTAACAGCCGCGTACTCTACCATTGAGCTACGCCCGAACAAACTCCCCGCGGGCAGGACACCGGAAGTACGAAGCCCTCCGATGCCCGACCCCGGGGCGAAACCAGCGCCGCGCCGCTGCGGATAAGTTTTACGCCTTTCATTTTGAGTCTTTCGACGTAAGCCCTTAACCCTTGCGGTCTAAGCTCCACAGGGGAGCGGGTCTCAACATCGTTAGACAAGGGCAGACGCTGAAGCGCCCGCCCGCAATGAGCAGCAGCTGAAGCGCCGGTTTCAAATCATTCATCCAGTTCGATCTCGATCTTGGTGGTTGCGTTGAATTCGTCCAACTCGTCCTGAAGCCGGTCAGCGCGAGCCTGAAGCGCCGTGACTTCGTCCAGCACCTGAGGTTGGCGGATTACCGCCTCCAGCTCAGTCTCGATGCGAGTCCCGTAGCTCGTGGACACGAACCGCCCCTCCTTCACATCAAGCCCGTTGAGATAAGAAATCTCCGATTTCACCTCGTCAAGCTCTATGATCTTCGAGACGATTGGGCTGTTCGCCTCCGCGATGGCACTCTTGATGGAGACAAGCCTGTCCCGCAGAGTCTTGGCAAGAGAGTACGTCTCGGACACGTCAATGCCGCGAGGCACGTTCTTGTCCTTCGAGTTCTCCCTGCCCACAAGCTCACGCGCCTTCGCCAGCCGTCCGGCGACTCGATTCTTCTCCTTGAGCGCCCTCGCCAGATTTACTTTCTTTTTCATGATTGAATTTCCTTTCCTTTTCTAGTACCGCTGCGAGCGGGAGTCGAACCCGCGACCCCTTGCCCCGAAAGCAAGTGCCTACCGTAGGCAACCGCAGCGATGTCCATCAATACGCACGAACCATGCCAACGCCGAAATCGGGGGATTGTGTCGTTTTTGACCTCCTGCGGCGATATGAAATTATAGTTTCTATCCCATCGTATAGCACGGAAAGGCGAGGTGTGCTACAATCCGCGCCTTGAAAACAACGGTAATATCTGTTCTCAAAATGCTGAGAGCTTAGGTCAAACTCAACGGGCAAAAGCATGAAGACATGCGGTCAATCTCGCTCCGGCGGATGTTCAGCTTCTGCGCGAGCGCGCGCCAGCCGGAGATGACATTCAAAATCTCAGCATATCGTTTCTCGGCGCTCTGTCGATTGACATGGAAATATTCCGCGCTTTCAATGAGCTCATCGCGCGTTCCGCCTTGTACCCCTGGCGTCAGATCAAGTGCCGCAGATGCCGCGTCGGGGTTGGGATTCACATCGAATATCGGCGAAAGCCGCCATCCGTCACCCGTCAGAACAAACCCATGGTTGCGCAGATGGTCATCTCTGTTCCCGACAAGCCGCGAGAACACGATGCGGCTCCACAGCTCCGCAAGGTCCTCGTCCGGACTCGCCCCTTCACGCACAAGAAACTCTGCCACATCCAGATAGCTATGCCCGTCCTCCCCGTCCGTCGCGCCGGACATCGCCATGGCGCTAGCGTAGTGGATTCGCTTTTCGCCAGCGCGATCAAATCTGCGCGAGAAAAATGTCGTGCCCGCCTTTGAAAACCGCTCCAGACGCGTGTCGCTCATTTTCAGCCCCGCCGCATCGGCAAGACGCGAAACAAGAAACTCCCATGCACCTACATCCCATTCATCGCTTTCAGACGGAAACTTGGCAATCCACAGCACACCCTTTTCGTCCATTACGTTCGCCTTCGGACGCGCCCCGCCTAGCGAAGAACCCGGAGCCAGCAGCACGTCTATCCAGCGGGGGTCCTGCCCGTCTTCGTCGGCATCGATCTTCCGCGCGCACGCTTCAAGCGTCCTCAGCGTAGTCCAAGGTGGCGCAGGCTTTGACGAATCAGACGAGACGAAATTTCCGTCCAGCATCACCCGAACAGCGCCCGTACGCGTAAGGTCGTACGCCCCAACGATGAAATCGCTCGCGAGTAGCGTTCGCTCCGACCTCTTTTCATGCCTTGCCAGCTGCGCCTCTTTGCGGCGTATGAGCCGTCTGCCCCATCTGTCGGGAGCGATGTCGCCAAGAAATCCAAACACGTCTTTGCCGGCTGGAAACTGTTCGCCGACGGACGGCATGACATCAGGATCTATCTTCGGCACACGGCCTCGTTTCAGATGTTCTTCGGCGTAAGCGAAGGAGAAGACCTCCTTCCCGCGTATGCTCTCCACGCGCACCTTGCCCAACGGCCCGTTTCCAAGATAAAGCATCAGCTCTTTCACAAACGACTCCTTAAGTTTCACCGTGCGCGGCGCAGAAGCCGCGCGTCCTGAATGTCTCGCCCTTGCACATCGGCCGCGCCGACCTGCGCCATCTCGTCCTGCATCCCAAGGCAGAACAAGACGGACATGTAGTTGCCCATCGACACCTTCGGTGAGCCGCGCTCGATCGCCCGGAGCGTCATCAAGCTCAAGTCGGCACGCTCCGCCATCAACGCGGAAGTTATGCCGCGCCTACGCCGCGCAAGCTTGATGTTCTCTCCCAGCCGACTAAGCGCGACAACCGCCTTGGGAAACAACCTTGTCTGCCGTTTCATCTTTCTTCTCCATTTGAAAATGCCAATATAATAGCACATATCATTATACAATGCAACTATAACAGCAGAATTCGTGTTTGAATGTTTAAATGGAGGTTTCGCGAGGCAATAGCCCCCTCCCTCGATAAAAAATTATATCTCCTATCCCATCGTATAGCACGGAAAGGCGAGGTGTGCTACAATACACGCCATGAAAACAACGGTCATATCTGTTCTCGGGACACAGAAGGATGCGCATGGCGGCAGCGGGCCCTCGCGCTGGGACACATGGCGGCCGACGATCGGTCTCGTCCAGCAGGAGTCGCTGCCAATCAATGAACTGCACCTCATCTTCAACAAGGAGTTCACGAACCTTGCCGAACGCGTCAAGGCGGACATCAAAAGCGTCTCGCCCGAGACAAAGGTCATCTTCGATATCATAGAGCTTAAAGACCCCTGGGATTTCGAGGAGGTCTATTCCAAGTTCTACGCCTACTCGAAGCAATCTTGCTTCCACGAAGAGAGGACGGCCTACTACATCCACATGTCCACCGGCTCACACGTGGAGCAGATCTGCCTGTTCCTTCTCGCCGAGTCGCGGCACCTCGCGGCGAAGCTCGTCCAAACGACGCCGAAGGAAGGCCATGTGCGGCACTCACGAGATCCTAAGGGCACAATCAACATCATCGATCTCGACCTTTCACGCTACGACAAGCTCGCCAAGCGTTTCGAGGTTGAGCGGCAGGACGACCTCTCGTTCCTCAAGCAGGGCATCGACACGAAGAACGCTGCTTTCAACAAGCTCATCGAGACGATCGAGCGCGTGGCCGTGCGTTCCGCCGCCCCCCTTCTCCTCACCGGCCCGACGGGCGCGGGCAAAAGCCAGCTCGCGAAGCAGATCTATCTTCTCAAGAAGCAGTCCGGCAAGGTCAAGGGGAAATTTGTCGCCGTGAACTGCGCCACCCTCGGCGGCGACCTCGCCAAGTCCGCCCTCTTCGGACACAAGAAAGGCTCGTTCTCCGGCGCCGGCGCTGACCACCCCGGATTTCTCAAGGAGGCCGACGGCGGCATCATCTTCCTCGATGAAATCGGCGAGCTGCCGCTTGAAGCGCAGGCGATGCTGCTCAAGGCCATCGAGGAAAAATGCTTCCGTCCGCTCGGCGCGGAGAAAGACGAACACAGCGACTTCCAGCTGATCTGCGGCACCAACCGCGAACTCACCGACCCGACAAATTTCCGTCAGGACCTTCTGGCACGCATCAACCTCTGGAGCTTCAAGCTCCCCGGGCTCGCCGACCGGCGCGAAGACATTGCGCCAAACATCGACTACGAGCTGGAGCGTTTTTCACAGGCGTCCGGGCGGCACATCTCCTTCAACAGGGAGGCGCGGGAGAAGTTCATCGCCTTCGCCCTCGATCCCAAGACCCGCTGGACGGGGAACTTCCGCGACCTCAATGCCATGGTCGTGAGGATGTCAACTCTCGCCGACGGCGGTCGCATCACCGCAGACCTCGTTGAGGAAGAGATCGCGCGCTACACAACCCTCGATCCCCATCCCTCAATTTCCGCTTCTCATCCCATCGCCGATGAAAGCCGTGACGTCGATCTCGCCGCTCTGCTCGGCAAAGGATACAAATTGCGTTTCGACGCCTTCGACCTCGCGCAGCTCGAATACACGATCAAAGTCTGCCAAGAATCAGACTCAATGGCCGATGCAGCCCGCAAACTCTTCGCCGTCTCGATCAAGGCGAAGCGGTCCGCCAACCACACCGACCGTCTTTCGAAGTATCTCGCGCGCTTCGGCCTCAAGTTCAAGAATCTATAGGTCCTGCGGTCCGCGCAGGACCTCGAAAGCGGCCGAAGCTGCAGTCGGTCATCCGACGATGCTGTTCTTGCAGTAGATGCGGGAGATGTCCACTTCGCGCACGGCATCCGAACCCTGCGGAATCGCGTATTCCAGTTCAATGTCGCAGGGGAAACGATATCCTTCGCGCTTCATGAGGGCGAACAGCCCCTTCAGTGGCGTATCGCCCGTACCGAGCGCGAGGTTCTTCTGTCCATGCGCCTTCGTGGTGCGGTCCTTGATGTGAATCGAGCAGATGCGGTCATGGTACTTCTTGACGAGCGCCAGCGGATCGTCGTCGTTCGCCGCCACATAGTGCCCGATATCGAAGTTGATCATGAAGCGCGGCGACCAGTCGAGCAGCGGCCCGTCGTATGTTGTCGCGTTGATCTGGAGATGGTTGTGGAACGCGATGTTGATGCCATAGCGCTCGGCAAACTTGGCGAGGCGCCGCCCGCTCTGCTCCCAGTCCGGAATCGTCTTCGGGTTGGGGACCTCCCGCGTGATGGCGGAAGCGCCCATCGCGCGCGCGACCTTGAAGCAGTATTCGATATCCGCATCAGACTGTTTGCCGTCGATGGAGCCGAACTTCACGATGTGCGCCTTGACGCCCGCGTCTTCATACCGGGCACGCACCTCCTCGAAGCGGCGAATATCAACCGTCTTGCGCCAGGCCGCGACCATGGCCAGCTCCTCCTTGGACATCTTCCACGGCAGCTTGTTCACCGGTGCGCCCGCATCCAACTCAAGGTCGTTGCACATGAACTCCATCTCGCTGAGCCCCGACCCTTTCACGTATTCAAGCGTCTTGTACGTCCCCACCGGCATGCTGCGGTAGGAATAGGTGATCACGCCGACGGGAATGCCCTCGTAGATGGATCCCGCACACGCGCCCCCGAACGGACACGCGCAACCGCCCGCCGCCAGCGCGGCGCTCTGAACCAGAAAATCTCTCCTGTTAATCATTGATTGACTCCTTTCGTTTTGTTTGCCTTGAATCAGCAATTCCGTAAGATACCATAAACCGCCCGTTCATGAAAGAAAAACTTGTGCTCCGTTTCACGACCGCACGCCATACACGGTCGAGCCGCTGCCGGACATCGTCACGCGAGTAAGGCCCTGTTGTTCAAGTTGGCGGATCGCCTCACTGATGCCGGGATAGAGACGGATCGCCGCCGGCTGGAGATCGTTCGGCCCCTTGCCGCAATCCGTCTCGCGGAACTCGCGATACACGGCGGACGTGGAGGCAAAGATGTCCGGCGTGAAGATGACGATTGCGGACGGGTCGGGGAGCCGCGCACCGTCCGCCGCTGACAGCGGCGTGACCTTTTCGCCGCGCCCCTCCATCAGCACGGCGCCTCCCAGCGTCAGGGCCGGCACATCGCTCCCCACGCGGGCGGCAATCTCGCAGAGTTCCCGTTTCGGCAGGTGCAAGTCCCACAACGCGTTGAGACCGTTCAGCACCGCCGCCGCATCCGCGCTTCCGCCACCCAAACCCGCACCCGCCGGAATTCGCTTTTCAATTGCGATTCGCACGCCTCGCCTGCGACCGGTGACCTCACGGAGCGCGACCGCCGCCCGAGAAGCGAGGTTCACCTCCGGCGGAACATCCGGCATCCCTGTCATAACGCAGGAGATCGTCTCAGAGACTTCGAGCGAAATCGTATCATGGAGCAGGATTGGCAGAACCACCGAACGGAGGTCGTGGTAGCCATCGGAACGCACCCCAAAAACCTCGAGCGTCCAATTGATCTTGGCATGCGCCTCCACAGTCATGCGAAAGGACCTCCCATCACTGTCCGAGCCCCAGCGTCTCCCGGACGATGCTCACATAATCGGTGACAAATGCATCCGCGTTGGATTCTCCGTAGCAGGTGGCCGTCTCTGCATCCTGCACGAACCAAAGCGACACCCACAGACCGCGTTTCTTGAGCGCGGCGATATCCTGCACGGACGTCTGCCGCCGGAGGACAGGCATGTTCAGACCGTAAAGGCCAAGCTCGTCGCTGTACGAAAAGACATGATCCACATTGACCTTCGTCTTGACCGAGTAGTGCGCCACCCGGCGCACCTGTGGGTAGCGTTCCTTGAAATCCTTGAGCGCGGCCGTGGCAAATGTCGCCACCATCACACGGCTCAGATCAATGCCGGCGGCGGCGAATGCCGCCACGACCTTGTCGGCCTGTTCGGGCTGGAATCGCGGCCCGTCCTTGAAATCAACCCAGAACTCCGGGACCGGCTTTACGATCGCAAGCGCCTGATCAAGTCGCACGATCCGCTGCTCACCGGGTTTCCCGCCCTCCAGAAAGCGCCCCTTCTCCAGGATCTCGGCGTAGGTGAGGTCGGCGATGTTCACGTTCCAGCCCATGTTCCGCTTCAAGGTGACGTCATGCCCCATGACGGCAACGCCATCCTTCGTGAACTGCACATCCAGCTTCACGATGTCGTTGGCCATCGCCACGGCATTGGAATAGGCCGGGAGCGACGCCTCCGGCATGGTGAGGTCACCGGCACCCCGGTGCGCCACCATCTTCGGTCCCACCTTCCCCTCGAACGCCTCCACCGGATAGAAGATCCGTCCCGTCTCACCCAAAGTAAAACGCCCGTTCTCGTAACGGACGGCATGGACACAGCAGTTGCGCTGCAGCGCCTTCGTCGCCGAAGCGGGCGCCGACGCCCCCGCGACCTCGCGCACCAACGCCCGCAGCAAGAGTGAATGTGCCACGCACAGGACGCGCGTCACTTTGCCGTCAAGCGGACGCACCTCGTTCTCAAGGAAATCCCGCAGGCGCGCACCGACTTGATTGAAGGTTTCCGCACCCTCGCCTTGCGGCACATACTGTTCCGCGTCTCCCTCGAAGAAGATCCGAAGGTTGTCATCCGGATAGGAACCCTTCACATAGCGCATCCCCTCATAACGACCGAAGCACATCTCGCGCAGACGCACATCGTCCACCGGTGCCGGGCCCGCCCCACCGGCGGCAAGGACCTCCGCCGTGTGCCGGGCGCGGCGATAGGGACTGGTGTAGATGCGATCAAAGTGCAATCCCGCCGCCGCCATCCCCTTCGCTGTCACCTCCGCCATGCGCACGCCGCGCGCCGTCAGATCGGTGTAGGAAATGGAGCCCTGCAGGATCTTTGCGCGGTTCCAGGTCGTCTCCCCATGCCGCAGGAAGTAGATGTCAATCGCCGCCGAAACGGGGAGCGCGAACGCCAACGCCAAGATCAAGGCGACTCGCCTCATTAGCGGATCAACACGGTTTTTCATCTCTCTCATCATTATTCTCCTTTCTTCCACCTTTCCACTCTTTCACTCTTCCACTTTTCCACTTTTCCACTCTTCCACTCTTCCACTTTTCCACCTTCCCCTAAAGAATCTGGTACGGCAGGAACGGCGCACGGTCGTAGGGTGGCGGCACCTCTCCGACATTGGTGACGATCGCCGTCTGCAGCTGATCATGTTTCGACCAGGCGGCGACGAGCGCCGCAACCTTTGCGAGCGCTTCGGAGGAGGAGACGGACGGCACCAGTGCCGTCGGCCCCGGACAATTCACGGGATAGATGAGTGTCCCCAAATTCTCGCATTCCTTCAGGGTTGCGTTCTCACTCGCATCACGGCCGAGAATCACGCCCGTGCCGTCTGGGAAACGGAACCGCCGCGCGATCAGCAGAAGTTCCACAAGACGGCGATTGCCGAGCCCCTCATGGTCTAAAAGATCCTTGAGCCGATGCCCGAACCCCTTCTCCGTAAGCTTGCATCCGCCAGCAGGCGACGGATAGTCCACCACGCCATACTTCTTCGCCAACTCAAACTGCGGCTCGCGACGGCGTCCGGAGAGACCCAGCAGCTTCGACCGGTCCAGTTTCCCCTCCTGCTCCGGGATGGTCGGTTCCAGAAGTTGGGCGCAGAGCGGACGCACCAAGCGCCCCTCCAGTCCGCTCGTCTTCGCCACCACGCCGAGTGACTGCCGGTTCTGGCTCATCGGGCGCTGATTCAGCACCTCACCCGTCGCGACAAAGTCATAGCCCAGCGACACCATCAGTTCGCCCGCCCGACGGATCATCGTCGCGTGGCAATCAATGCAGGGGTTCATCGCGCCGCCGAAACCATGCGGTGGATTCTCGATCAAACGGCACTCATCCTCAGTAAAGTCAATCACGTGCAATTTCACGCCCAGCGCGGCGGCGGCGCGGCGCGCGGCGGCGGACGAGAAGAACGGCGTCTCGAAGCAGACGCCCTCAACCTCGGCGCCCGCCTCCTGTAGCACGCGAACCGCGAGCTGGCTATCCAGCCCGCCGCTCATCAAACTCAATCCTTTTGCCTTCATTGCGGGATATTATAGCACAGCCTCCCAACCAAGGCCGTAAAGACTCTATTCTTGAGCTTGATACATCCACTAGGGCGAGCACTACCTGACGATCTTACGTCAACATCAAGCCCCACCGAATCTATTTCATCTCGACAGTCACCTTGAAGAAGTTGTAGTCCTTGGCGTGTCCCGCGGCAACGGGCGTCCAATCGCCCGAGTAGAGAACCTGACGTCCGTAGATTGTGTAGGTACGCTTGGCGGCCTCCGCTGCCGACAGTTCCGGCTCCCACGAAACGACCGGCTCATCGCCAACCATCGAGACCGTCGCGCGGAAGGTGTCGTCAGGATTAGTCGGGTCTGTCCCCGCCACATAGTCCTGCCACACCAGCAGCGATGCCCCAGCCGCATCCTTCTTCCCGGTCGGCTTCGTGAGTGATGCTGTAAAGTCGCTGCCAAACTTCTCAACATAGGACTGGAAATTCGCCGCCCATGTCGCCGGCACGGCGACGGCCCCGCCCTTGATCTCGGTGACAACCGTCACAAACCCCGTCTCCTCCACCAGCGTTCCGCCGCCGGTCTCCTCCACCGTCTCGTGCGCCTGCATGTAGCCGAAATCCACCGGCCACTTCTCCGGCACGCCCTTCACGTAGGGTGCGATCCAACCCATCGTATTCCGGTTGATGTGCACCTTGAACCGCTCGTAGTATCCCCATTGACGGTAGATGCTCTCGCCAAGGCCCGACTTGTCCGTCATGGGCGGGATCACCAGCCGCGGCGCATTACCGAGAAAATACACGTCTTCGAGGGAAATGCAGCCTTGAAAGCAACGCGCCCCCAGCCGCGACAGCGACTTCGGGAACGTGATGGACGCGAGACTTACGCAGTTGGAAAAGGCGAAGTCGCCGATTGTGGTGACCCCCGCCTCGAAAGTCACGTTTGTCAGCTGGAGGCAGTCAACAAAGGCGCGCGCGCCGACCTCACGGAGTGTGTGAGGGAACCTCACACTCCGCAACGACGAGCACTCGATGAACGCCGCCTCGTTGACCTTCCGCACGGGCAGTCCATCGATGTAGGCGGGGACAACGAGGTCCCCGCTATAGTTTCCATTCACCGCCTGGTACGTCCTTGGAAAAGATATCCCAAGCACCACATAGCTCGCGTTCGTCTCGCCTGTACGCCCCGGTTCACATACCTTCATGTAGTTCAGCGGCGGATTGTCCGTTGCGTCCGCAAGGTATCCATACAGGTCGTACGGCGGATCCGTCATCGCCGCAACCGCCATTGGCAACAAAACCGCCGTAGCCTTGATGATCCTTTTACCAACGACACAAATCATTTTCAGCTTCCTTTCGATGATAAAGAAATCCCCGTCTAATGAACAGCTTTACACTGATTCCGCCTCTATCATTCCCTGCAGCACGTCCACCAGGAACTTACGGGTACTCTCCTGAATTCCGCTTGCCTTGCTTTCGCGCGGACCAGCTATGTTCAAGACGAACGGAATGGGATGCTCGATCGCAAAGAACTGAGAAAGCCACTTCTGCACCTTCCCGACAGCATCCGTCTCGTCCAGCGACACCACAAAATGCGAGCGCAGCGCCTCCTCGCAGAAAAAGCGCGTCTTCAGCGTGCCGCCGCTCAGCGGATAGGTGTTCGTGACGATCAACGTCGCATGCGAATCGACTACGTTGCGGCGCGTACGCCCAAGATAGTTCGCGCTCGCATGTTCCTGCATATTGACGCGATACAGGGGCGGGATGGCTCCGTCCTCCGCGCGCCAACCCTTTGGTGCCCATCCGCCCCAGGCAAGTCCAAGGTCCATCGCCGCCTGCAAGCCACCACGGTCAACGCCGGTCTGTCCACCGGATACGATCTTCAATTCCTCCTTCTTCATCTCCCATCTCTCTTTTTCTGCCCCAATTATACCATAGCTTCATACGAATCAGGCCAAGTCCCCGCATTCTTATACCGCGTCACAGAACGGCATGTCGCTGCGGTAAATTAAGGTTGTGGCGGAGATCTCGGGAATGGCGGTTCCTGTTTGCCTTAAAAACCGACGGATTTATGACCTCACAGCTTCTTCAAGCAAAAGATTGAGTGCGTGCTCTATCGCCGCCGTACGGACGGCTTCGCGGTCGCCGGGGAATATCTTCTTCTCCGTGATCGTGCCCGTCTTTGACGCAAGCCCGAACCAGACGAGTCCCACCGGCTTTTCGGCACTTCCGCCACCAGGCCCGGCGATGCCCGTAATCGACACCGCAAGATCCGTCTTCAATCGCCGCCGCGCACCTTCGGCCATCGCCGCCGCGCATTCAGACGAGACCGCGCCCTTCGTCGCCAGCACTTCCGCTGGCACACCCAGAACATCGCGCTTCACCGAGTTGTCGTAACTGATGATGCCGCCCCAGAAGACGGCGCTTGACCCCGCAACGCCCGTAATCGCATATCCCACGCCGCCGCCCGTACACGACTCCGCCGTCGCGCACGTCAGCTTTTTCTCGATGAGTGCCTTGACCAACTTTTCGGCCGTTGTCATGTCGTGTCTCCCTTATTTTGACTGCGCCGTTTTGACTTCCGCCCTTACCTATGGTCTCAACGATACCACGGGCCGAGGGATTGGGCGATGGCGGTCGCCTCCAGCTTGCGGGCGAGTTCGTCCGCTAGTTCGGGCGTGGCCTCCGGCGAATCGCCGTCTGCCAGATCGTCCCGCACCTGAAACAGGATGCCGAAGTCGAGACCGTACTGACGGTACGGCGCACCATCGACTCCCGCCGCTAGCGCACCCAGTTCCGCAGCAAGCGCGAACGCCTCTCCCGTCTTGCGCTCACAGATGGAAAGGTAGGGTTGAGAGTTGCGAGTTGCGAGTTGCGAGTTCAGCAGATCGTCAGCTTGACCTTCGCAAAGCGCCACATGGGAGGCCACTGTCGACTTCAGCATGTCAAGCGCGTTCGGGAATCCCGAGCGAATGATCAGTTCATACCCATGCGCCACAAGCCAATCGCCGGCGGCGATGGCAACCGCCACCCCATGTTCCTTCCAGACTGTCGGCCGCCCGTAGCGCTCCTCATCGCAGTCCTGGATGTCGTCATGGATCAGAGACGCCTTGTGAAAACATTCCACCGCCTCACACAGCCGTTCAATGTCCCCACTGGGACAACGGGCATCTTGCCCGTTGCTCGCCACCTGAAATGCCGCCTTGCAAAGACGCGGCCGCAATCGCTTGCCGCCGCGTCCGCAGAACTCCATCGCTATCGTTTCAATCCTCGTCAACTCCAAACTCCAAACTCTAAACCCGAAACTCTAAACTCTAAACTCCAAACTCTAAACTATTTCCCAAACACTTCGATCTCGATGTAGTTGTTGACGGGTTCGGACGACGAACCGTTGGAGTAGCACCGCACATAACGTGCCTTCGTCAGCTTGCCGTCGACCGGGCGGCCATCGTTGCGTTCGCGGTACTCCTTGTCGGCGCCCTTGCCGAGCTTCGCGGTGTTGTCGTGGTCGTTGTTGAAGATCGTCGTCACGTCCTTCGCGAACTTCTCGTCGTTCGAGAGCTGCACGATCACATCCTTGTACACGCGGTCATCGCCCTGGTCGTGCCACACGCACACGGCAGAAACCGTCTTTTCGGCGCCCAGGTCGAGCTGCACCCACTGGAGACCGCCCGGGAGCTGGAGCATGCAGGTCGCGTCCGGCGTCTTGTCGCCATCCACAACATATTCGTTTTCGCCCGTGACGGCCTCCTCGGACGTCGTCACCTTCGTCTCCTCCGTCGTCAGCTTCTTGTCGAACCCCACCGGCACCATGATCGGCGCACGATACTTTCCGGGACCCGGATCCGGCTCAAGGTTGTCGCTCTTGACCTCCTTGGGCGTACCGCTCGAATGGGGCGCCGGTAGCTCAAACTTGATGGCGACCTTGTCCTCGGCGAAAAGCCCGGCCGTCGCAACCAGCAAAGCAGTCATGATCAGTTTCTTCATGTGATTTCTCCCTTCTTTTAAAATGATGCGCGGATTGTATCAAATCCCCTCCCGACAATCAACCCGATATGGTATAATTCGCGCCAACTTCCAAGGGAGGCAAGATGAAGAAAAACGATAAGAGCGTGCGGGCGGTGATCGAACTGAAGATCACACCGCAGCGAAAGACGGGCTTCGGCAAGATCGCGAGCAAGGTTTCGCGGTACGCTCAGGTGGACGCCTGCTTTCTGATGAGCGGCGCGTACGACCTGCTGGTGTTCGTGAGCGGTTCGTCCCTGCAAGACGTCGCCGAGTTCGTCTCGTCCGAACTCTCCACCATTGAGGGGGTCCTTTCCACCGCCACGCACTTCATGCTCAAGACCTACAAGGCCAGCGGCGAGTACGCGTTCGAGGAAGACAAGCGTCTGCCGGTCGTCTGATGGCTCGCGATTTCACAGCCCGTCACGTCGCCTCGCTGCCGAAGAGCGGCATCCGCAAGTTCTTCGACATCGTCGCCCAGCGCAAGGATGTCGTCTCGCTCGGTGTGGGCGAGCCGGACTTCGATACGCCCTGGCACATCTCCCGCGCGGCCGTGACCTGCCTCGAGGACGGCGGCACCCACTACACGTCTAACCTTGGTACGCCCGAGCTGCGCCAAGCGATCTGCCGCTATGTGAAGCGGCGCTTCCACGCCACCTTCGACTGGAGGAGCGAGACGCTCGTGACGGTCGGCGTTTCCGAGGCGATCGATCTCGCGATCCGCGCCATCACCGAACCGGGCGACGAGATCCTCTACCATGAGCCGTGCTTTGTCTCCTACGCGCCGACCATCCGTCTGGCGCATGGCGTTCCCGTCTGCGCCGAGACGCACGTCAAAGACGCGTTCCGTCTCACCGTCCGCACGCTCGAGAGCAAGATTTCGCGCAAGACGAAAGCGCTCCTCCTGAACTTCCCGTGCAACCCGACGGGCGCCACGCTTTCGGCGAAGGACATGAAGGCCATCGCCAAATTCGTCCTCAAGCACGACCTCCTGCTTCTCGCGGATGAAGTCTATTCCGAACTCGTGTACGACGGCAAGCCCCTCAGCTTCGCCGCCCTTCCCGAGCTCAAGGACAACCTCGTGCTGCTAAACGGCTTCTCGAAGAGCTGGGCGATGACGGGCTTCCGTCTCGGCTACGCGTGCGGTCCCCGGCCGATCATCGATACGATGATGAAGATCCACCAGTACGGCATCATGAGCGCCCCGACGCTCAGTCAGGCCGCCGGCGTCGAAGCGATGGACAAAGGCGACAGCGACGTCGCGCGGATGCGCGCCGAGTATCACCGCCGCCGCGATTTTCTCGTCGCCGCCCTGAACCGGATGGGACTCAAAACGCTTCTGCCGAAAGGCG
>CACZCD010000019.1 GCA_902779565.1 uncultured bacterium
CTCCGGCCCCGTTCCCGCCGCGCGTCCGCTGGCGCGCTAGTTGCACATGTCCGTTTCTGCGGCGCGCGTTCGCGCACCTTACTGTGAGCAAGGTGAGTGCGCTGACTCTTGATAGCGCAGAGGTTTTTTGTCATTCGCTAATGCGACACACATCTCCTTGCGAGCCACGAAGGAGCGGAGCGGGCCGGAGGGGCGGCGGCACGAGGCGGAGGCGGTGACGGCGGGAGACGCGGACGGAGGCAAGCGAGATGCCGCCGATCCGGCGACGGGAGGTATTCCGACCGAGCCGGGCGACGGCAGACCGCGCCGCATGCGGACGCGGCGCCCCGCAGGAATCCGCCGGTGCCGGCGGTGCGCCGCACCGACGGCCGCACACTGGCTCAGCGCTGACCGAATGTGCTGGGCGGGGAATGCCGCCGCCGTTAGCCGAACCCGCTTGGGGCGGCGGGATGCATGGCGATGGACTCGCCCCCGACGGCAATCTGGTGATTGCCGAGCGGGGCGAGGACGCAGCCAGGCGCCCTCCGCCACAGGCGGGTGAGGTTGCGGCGGCATTCCCCGCGCCCTGACTTGCAAAACACACACCACGTACGCACACACACCACCACCACGCGCTTACGAGTCAGGCGCGGATAACCCATTACCAGAAGCACCGCGCAATTTGACTTTGCGGGGCGGCATTTGGTATAATTCCCACATTCTTTATTATGGAAAGGATGGTTTGCGGGAGATGGCGAAATTGACAGGAAATGAAATCGTGGGAGGCCGTAGGTTGGCAGTCCTCCCAGTTTCTGCAATGGCCGCAGCAATTGCACTTTTGGGAGTCCTGGAAGGTTCGGCGGTCCTTGTGACGCAGCCGTTGGAGGGCGGCGGCAGCGCGCTTGTGGTGAGCGGGGCGGCGTTCGAGCCGGAAGAGGCGGCGGCGCTGAACAACAACGAGGTCGAGGAGCTGTGGAAGACCGGCACCGGGACGCTCGTCTCGTCCGGGATCGGTTCCTTCACCGGCATCATCCGCGTGAAGGGCGGCATCGTGCAGGTGGCGGCGCAGGACGGGCTTGGCACGACCGCCGGCGCGACATACGTGGAGAGCGGCGCGACGCTGGAGCAGACGTCGAATGACGTGCAGCTGAAGGAGCCGATGTTCCTCGAAGGGACGGGCATGGACGAGAAGGGCGCGTACTACGCTTCCGACGACACGGCAAAAAAGAGTCCGGGTCTTGCGGGCGGCCCCATCACCCTTACCGGCGATACGCTGCTTGTCGGGCGGCGGCAGTGGTATTTCCAGCCGTCGGCGTTTGACATGGGCGGGCATACGCTCACCCTCTCCAACATCAACCATCAGTGCGTGTTCAAGACCCCGCAGATCACGGATGCTGGGCACATCCTTGTGACGCAGGGGACGATATGGCTCTCCAACGGCTGCGTCCTGAAGAACGGGGCCGAGCATACGCTGACCCTTACCAACAACACGACGATGTCGCTGTACGGCTACAAGACGTTCGACAAGGCGGACTGGAAGATCGTCTATTCCACGAAGAACACCGGCAACGCGTTCTACATATCAAACACATCGTCCGGTTCGCCGTCGCACTGGTACGGGCCGATTGAGATCCTTGAGGGATACACGTTGCGCGCGACACTTGCCAGCAGCCAAGAAATAAAAGACAACGGGTGGCACGAGTTCTGGGGCCCCATCTCAGGCAAAGGCAATTTTTCCATGACGATGGGAACCGTCCTTGAAGGCGTGCGCATGTACGGCACCAACACATACGAGGGCACCACCTCCGCGCCAAACAGCGGGCAGCTGTGGTTCATGCACCGCAAGGCGCTCCCGTCAACCAGTTCCGCGAAGTACGTCATGCCAGGCGGCACAGCCAAGATGTACCTGCCGCTTCGCGAGGACGGCTCGTCCGAGACGTTCCTTGGCTGGACGGCGGCGGATCTGAAGGATGTGTACACCGGGTTCAGCGGACGTGGCGGCACGGCGCATCCTCTCCTGGCCTACATCGCCACGAACAAGACGTTCACCTATTCGAGCGACTTCGATGCGACGACTGACGGCTACAACGTTCGGCAGCGGTACTGCGGCGGCGGCAAGGTGAGACTGACGGGCGACTTCATCGGGAGGCCGCTGCTGCGGCTCGAGACGAACCCCGACGACGGCACGCAGCTTGAGATCGACGGCAGCGGAACGGGGCGTCACAACGAGTACGGCGAGATCGTGTTCTACGACGGGAAATTCCTGCTCAAAGACATGAACCACTGGTTCACGAGCGAGACGGACGATTTTGCGAAGTTTGACGTCAGCGTCGTGAGCACCTCGCCGAAGAGTCGTGTCACCTTCGGACCGGGCACTTCGATGGGCCAGACGATCCGCCGGGTGACGGAGGACTTCAAACTGGTTCATGGCGCCGACGGCACGTGCGGCACCGTGGAGTTCCTCGACGGGTGCGCGTTCACGAACCAACTCGTCGCAGCCTATTCGAAAGATCAGTCCGCCGCCATCTATCATCGTGGCGGCGACGTGTACCTCACGAATGGTGGCGCCAACGATGGCGTGTGCGGCGATGGCGGCTACGGCTTCTACGAGAAGACGGGCGGAGCGCTCGCGATACGTGCCTGGACGCGCTTCGGCAAGCAGCGTTCGGGCGTTGGCATCCTGCACATGTCCAGCGACTGGACGATAGAGGAGGATGCGTTCGCAGTCTCGGCGGGCGGCACGGGCGTACTGTACCAGACCGCCGGGACGCTCTCGGCGATCGGCACCGGCGGCGGTTCGCTTTCCATCTGCAACGCGAACTACGGCACGGCGTGGGGCGGACACGGCAACATCACCGTGCGAGGGGAGAACGCTTGCGTGTACGTGAAGAACGACACGTTCTACATGAGCGACTGCTCGATCAGTGAATCATACGTGAACATGATGGAGGGCGGCACGATGCGGATGGCGCGGCTGAAGAAGCAGGGCGAGACGACCTACCGCACCGAAAGACCGATCTCCAACGCGGTGGCCTATGTGAGCTTCAACGGCGGCGTGCTGAAATCGAACGGCAAGGCCAGCAACCTGTTCGGTAGCGGTGCGCAGGCGCCCGACCGGGTGACGGTGTTCGCGGGCGGCGCGATCATCGACAGCGACACGTACACCGTCACGAACAATATTGCGCTGCAGGCGCCGACCGGGAAGGGCATCGCGTCCATCGCGTTGCCGGCGGAGTTTGACGCCACGGATTACATGGGACCGCCGGTCGTCACCATCGACGGCGATGGCGTGGGCGCAACCGCTCTCTGTGAATACGACTCCACGAACCAGGTGGTGACCGGCATCACGGTCACTTCGCCCGGCTGGAACTACACCACGGCCACGGTCACGCTCTCGCGCGGCGGCAAGACGAATATCGTCGCGTGCACGGCGACGCTTGCGGACAATGCGTCGACGGGCGGCTTCACCAAGCGCGGCTCCGGCACGCTCGTCCTCTCCGAGGCGAACACCTACGGCGGCAAGACGCGCATCGAGGAGGGCGTGCTGAGAACGGCAGCGGCCGGTGCGATACCGTCCGGCTCGGAGATCGAGCTTGCCGGCGGTGCGCTGGCCGTTGGCGAAGGGATGGCGGTGCCGGCGGAGTTGACGGTGGACCTTTCCGCCTATAACGTGGAGGAGGGGAAGCCTGGACGCTGGACGCTCATGACGGTGGATGGCGGGGCGGCGTTCGAGCCGCCGGTCGTACACGGCCTTGCGAGCGGCTGGATGGCTGCGAAATCCGGCAATGCGCTGCTTCTCAAGCGCATAAATGGTTTGCTGTTTTCGATCCGATAACGGTGGAATGCGACATCAGCATGTCGTTCGGCTTCAAGGCCGGCAGCTGTTGCGTGGAATGGCCATTGAATTCGCATAACAAATTTGATATAATTTCGCGCCATGAACACAATGGAAGAGGTGATATCAAAGCCGCTTGTGATTCTGCATGGCGAAATAAAGACGCCTCCATTCAGTGCCGCTGCACGGGTTGAGGCGGGTATGAACCTGCGGAAGCTACAGCGGGGCATGACGCTCGCAATGCCGATTTCACGCCCCATGCCAGCGATTGGCGCACGATGCGCCGAGCTACGTATTGTGGACGAGAATACGACATGGAGAATCATGTATCGCGTTGATGCCGATGCGGTGTTGATCGTGGAGGTTTTCGCAAAGAAAACCCAGACGACACCAAAATCGGTCATTGCCGTATGCAAACGAAGGCTGCGCGACTATGATACGCTTACGAAAGGAGTTTGAAATGACTGAAACGAAGAAAAAGATTCTTGAGGCCAACGGTTACAGGGTCACCGATTCTGCGGATTGGCTCGGGCTTACAAAAGAGGAAGCCCAGATCGTGGATATGCGAGTGGCACTTGCGCAGGAACTCGAACGGGTTCGCAAGGCTAAGGGCATAACCCAGGCGGAGCTTGCGCGACGTGTGGGGACGAAGCAGTCCGGTGTTGCACGGATGCTGAACAATCCCGACACCAGTACGATGGATAATCTTATCAAGGCACTTATTGCTTTGGGCGAACCTGTCAGCAAGATTGCGGCTTGCCTTTTGCTGTGCACAAGCGGCAATTGACCTTTCCGAAATCCATTTGCTCACAGAAACAAATAGAAAACTGATGGCCACCAAACACGAATCACTTATCTATGGTAAAATTTGCGTCATGGAAATGAGAAACCGTGGAAAGATGGCTAAGGAGACAGCAAAAATGAAGATGAAAGTGATGATTGGCGGGTTGCTTGCGGGCGCGGCGGTGAAGGCTGCATTTGCGGCGACCGTGACGCTTGCGCCGGCTGACGGCGTGACAACGAACGTGCTTCAGTTCTTCGCTAGCGATACGGCGCTCGAGATCGCTGGGCCGGGGACGGTAGCGCTCAATCCTGCGAACGCCCATACGGGTGGTACGACGCTCTCCGGCGGCACGCTCCTGCTTAACGGTACGTTCGATGGCATCTTCTCCCCCGTCGGCACGGGCGCGTTCACGGTCACGGGCGGTACACTTCTCGGCTCCGGCACGTTTTCCCGTGAGATCACGGGAACGGGCGCGTTTTCCATCGAGGCGCCCGATGGCTGGGCGTGGACCGGCGACAATTCGTTCTCGTACGCCGTGACGGTTGCGGATGGAACGCTTGAGATCGCGGACGGCGAGACGGCGTTCAACGGCGGCCTTACGGTTGCGGACGGTGCCTCTATCTCTGTCACCGGAGGCACGCTTGGCCTCTCGTCGGCCTCTGGAGCCGGCACGGGTGCGATTGTCATCAATGGCGGCACCCTCAAGAACGTTTCCACGGTTTCCGGTAGCGACAACGTGAACTATTTCGAATGGCTTGCGGATTCGGTTTCCGTTTCCATCGGCGCGGAAGGGGCTGTGTTCAAGGATGGCGGCACGACCGCGTTCTATGCGCAGATCAAGACGCCGTTGGCATCTTCCGTCGAGCAGGGCCAGCCGGCGGCAGGCGTCACGTTCGACGGCGGCAACTGGGGGCTTTATGCGGCGATGGCGTATGACGGCCCGACCATCCTGAAAAACGGCGCGAAGCTCTTCTTCGCCAACGCCGGCACGCTGCCTCCTTCCTCCGCCGTCACGGTCGGAACCGGCTCTGAACTGCGCAACGGCAACACGCACAAGGACATCTCATCTCTTACGATCGAAGAGGGCGGCATCATCGGCGTCAATAATGCCAAGCGGTTCACCGTCACGGGATCTGTCGTGCTCCCAAAGTCCGCCAAGGTTGCACTCTACAACGGCAACTACCCGTATTCAGGGGACCTGACCAAAAACGGAACGTATGATGTGCTGAGGGTTCCGGTCTCTTACGCAGACGCTCTCAGATCTGTCATCTGGTCGTACGCCAACGCGGCGAACACGTGGAGCCACACATTCTCAGTGTCAACTGATGCCACATACGCCACGCTCTCCGTGACGGTCGCCGTGCCGGCAGCAGCCGGGGCCGACATCGCTGTCGCGGCCGGTGAGACGTTGACGGTTCCGGGGGCCGTGTCGGTCGGCGGCGGCAGCATCACCGTGAACGGCACGATGGTCGTTCCGGGTGCGCTTGACGGCACGGCGGCGGACGGGACAGTGACGGTGAACGACGGTGGCGTGCTCGACGTCGCCGGCAACATCCGGCCTTCGAACGCTGCGAGCGGTCGCTTCGATCTCTACGTGAACGAGGGCGGAACGCTTCGCGCGCGGCAGATAAACGTCAATGCAACATTCGAGGCGACGGCCGCCAACTCCCTCCACTTCGATGGCGCGACCGTCTATCCGATTGCGGCCGCCAGTGGTGACGACTACCGCTATTTCCCGCGCTATGCCACCGCCTACATCGGCGCCAAGGGCATCACGTTCGACCTTTCCGATTGGGATGCCGACGGCCGGACTGGCTGGTACCGCTTCTCCTGCATGGGTCTGCTGAACTCCGATCCGGCGCTCAACGGCGCATCGGATGGCGGCATCACCGTGCGCGGAAAGCCTGACGGGACGGCAATCTTCTACTTCGGAACTGGCCTCAATGGCGCGACGCTTAACGGCGGCGTCACCGTCGAGGCGGGCGGCAAGATCTCCGCAGGCGATGCGGCGTTAGCCGATGACAGCGTCAGGCTTCTTCCAGGCTCTATGTTCAAGTCGTACAACACGAGCTTTGTCGTCGCCGTACAGTCTCTCACCGTGGGTGCGGCGAATGGCACTGAACCTGTCGCGCTGCAGACGGGCACCTTCGCAACCGGCCCCGCGCTCAAGGTTGAGGATCTTTCCGTTCTTTCGCCGGTGGAATTCTTGACCGCAGGATACAAGACTTCCACATCCGTTTGGAGGCAGGAGAATGCGGCCGCCCATCCAGGTGTTTACACAGCGATTGTGTATCGCACCGCTTCGCCGGCGCTCGACACGTCGCTCTTCCGCCTTCCCGCCGAATATGCCGCCGACTATTCGCTCTCGGTCGAAACGGTCGCGCTGACGGAAGGGGACTACACCGACTACACGGCGCTTGTCCTGACCGTCACCGCAACCGTGCGCGACGATCTGGAGCTCAAGAACAACGCGATCGTGACGCTTTCTTCCGACGCCACCTACGGCGACATCTATATCGGGGACTTCAAGGAAGTTGGCTCGCCGACGCTCACGCTTGAAAGCGGCGACATCACGGCATCCACGCTGCACCTCGCCTATCTGCCCGCCGACGGTAAAGATTCATCCGAGAAGCATACCGTCTCGTATGTGCAGAACGGCGGTTCCATGACCGTCAATGCCATCCGTACACATTATCGCGGAAGCGACTCGCAGGCAGGACGCGTATACGCGGAGATCACCGTAAATGACGGCACGCTCGCCGTCTCTGGCGACTGCCAGTTCGGCCTCAATCGGACTCGCCAGGGGTATTCCACGACGTTTGCCATGAACGGCGGTACGGCGACTGTCGGCGGCAATATGCTTCTCACCGCCTATTCGGGCGAAGCGCATGCACCGCAAGGCATCGTCCTCATGAACGCCGGCATGCTATCGGTAGATGGAACGATAGACATCTCGTCCTGCACAAATAGTGCCGGGGCCACCTACAAGCTTGATGGTGGCCTGTTCCTTCGAGGGGGCGTTCTCTCCGCCAAGAACATCACGCAGGGGGCCGCGAGAACGCCCTGGCAGCGGTTCGTCTTTGACGGGGGTGTGTATGCGCCGAACGCGGCGGCGGACGGGCAGACGATGTCCGGCCTCACCACCGCGCATGTCTCGACGAACGGCGCGATCGTCTCTACGGAGAGGCTGCCGGCGGGTGGCACCTATACGATCGCCCAGAACCTCCTGAAGGATCCTGGTCTGGATGGCGCGGAGGATGGCGGATTCACGAAGCGCGGCGCGGGCACGCTCGCGCTCACGGGCGTGAACACGTTCACGGGCCCCACGGTCGTGGAAGCCGGCACGCTTGCCGTTTCGGGTGGCGATGCGATCTCAGACGACGTGACGGTTGCCGATGGCGCGGCGCTCGATCTGGGCGGTTCGTCCGTCACGCTCGGCCGTATCGCCGCGAGCGGGGTGATCGTGAACGGTTCGCTCTCCGTGACCGGTTCGGTCGCGGCGGCGGAAGGTTCGCTCCTGAACGTGGCTGGCGACCTGACGCTTGTGCCGGGCTTGGTGGTGGATTTCGCGGGAGGCAACGCCGCGGGCTGGCGTCCGCTCGCCGCCGTCTCCGGCACGGTCTCCACACCGCCGATGCTCAAGGCACGCAACGCCGGCGAGTTCAATCGCTCCAAGACCTCCGTCATCGATGGCGTCGTCTATGTGTGCCCCACGGCGGCCGGTTTCATGTTCAGCGTAAGATAGCGCCCGGCGGAGGCCGGTTGGCGAGGATGTTCCGGTCTTCCTGCAAGGGCCGTTTGACATCACCAGAAAGGATAGAATGAAATGAATGGCAATAAAACGACCGGGTTTGGTGTGGGGTGCCGGAATGTCGGGCGCCTGTGCGTGGCGATCATGGCGTCTGCGGTGCCGTGTGTGGCGCTGGTGGCGGCACAGCCGGCCGCCACGGCGTGTGTGACGGTGGACGTCTCGAAGGAGGTCGGTGCCATCAAGCCGATGCACGCCGTCAACAACGGACCGAACGTGGCGCCGGTGCGCGGCGACCAGAAGCGCGGCAATTTCGAGGAGTATCGGGCGGCGCGGATCCCGTTCGCGCGGACGCACGACTCGATCAACTGCGTCTCGGGCGGTGCGCATACGTGCGACATCTCCGCCATCTTCCCCGACTTCGACGCCGACGAGAACGACCCCGCGAACTACGATTTCGTGTTCACGGACCACTACCTTGACAACATCCGCCGCGCGGGAACCGAGGTGTTCTTCCGTTTGGGGCAGACGATCGAGCACGGTCCGAAGAAGTACGGCGTTCTGCCGCCGAAGGACTTTGCGAAGTGGGCGCGCATCTGCGAGCATGTCATCCGCCACTACAACGAGGGTTGGGCGTGGGGCGTTGACAAGGGCTGGACGACCCAGAACATCGTCTGGTCGAACCAGTTCAACATCGTCTATTGGGAGATCTGGAACGAGCCGGACCTCGATCCGTCCGACGCCGAGCCGCCGCGCCATCCGCGTTGCTGGGGCGGCACCGTGACCAACTTCTTCCAGCTCTTCGAGACGACGGCCAAGCACCTCAAGGGGAAGTTCCCTGCCCTCAAGATCGGCGGTCCCGCGCTCTGCGGCAACTTCAGGTGGGCCGAGCGCTTCCTCGCCTACTGCCGGGACAACGCCGTGCCGTTGGACTTCTTCTCCTGGCACACCTACGCCATGGAGCCGAAACAAATCGCCAGCAACTGCCGCCGGGCGCGCGCGCTGATGGACAAGTATGGATTTGAGAAGGCGGAGTCGATTCTCAACGAATGGAACTACGTGAAGGGGTGGACGGACGATTGGGTGTATTCGCTCGAGGCCGAATCGGGGCGGTTCAACCAGAAGGTGGCGGCGTTCATCATGGCGGCCATGATCGACTGCCAGGACTGCCCGCTCGACATGCTGATGTTCTATGATGCGCGCACGTCCACCGCGATGAACAGCCTGTTCGACAGGACGACGCTCTGGCCGATGAAGGGGTACTATCCGTTCTGCGCGTGGTCGAAGCTCGCCGCGCTCGGCACGCAGGTCGGATGCACGGTCCACGAAGGACGCGGGAAGCTCTCGACGGCCAATACGGGGACGGTGTTCAAGAGCGAGAGCGGGAAGCCGGTCGGCTCATTCCGTGCCGTGGCGGCGAAGGGCGCGGATGGCGGCGGCGCGCTTGTCGTCGCACGCTATTCGGACGACAACAACGTGACGGAGACGGCGGACGTGACGGTCAGGGTTCCGGGCGTTTCGCTTGCGAAGGTCCGTTGCCTGATTACGGATGCCGTGCGCACGTTCACGGAGGTACCGCCCATCCTTCAGGACGAAGACTCCGTCCTGATCCGCCTGCAGCCCAATTCCTTCGCCGTCGTGGAATGGTGAAGCGTCTGTGGACTGCGGGCGGCATGACGCCGCCGGCGGGCCATGTTATTGCGGCGCGCTTGCGTTGGAGGGCGAAAATTGATATACTACGCGCCGTTTTTTTGTTTGGCAATTTAAGGAGGAAACGTGAATCCGATTCAGACGGTGATTGATTTGCAGGAGGTTGATGGGCGCATCCGCGAGCTTGAGCGGGAGGCGAAGGATCTCCCCCGTAGGAAAGCCCTGGAATCGGCGCGTCTGAAAGGTGTCAGCGCGAGCCTCGAGGTCGCCCGCAACCAGCTTGCCGCCGCCCAGCAGCGCATTCAGGAGTCCGAGCAGGAGGCCTCTGCGGCGAAGGACCGCGTGCGGGAGCTCAAGATTCTCCAGGCCTCGGCGTCGTCGAACAAGGAGTTCCAGCAGCTCGCGATGGCGATCGAAGGGCTGGAGCATGAGGCCGACGAGGCGGAAGCCCGCGCCTATGCGATGATGGACGAGGTGCCGCGCCTGGAGCGTGCCGTGAAGGAGGCCGAGGAGAAGATGAGCGGCGAGACGGGCGGCGTGGACGATTTCTGCAAGGAGCTCGACGAGCGGCTCGCCGCCGTGAAGGAGGAGCTTGCCCAGCTCGCCGTGGAGCGCACCGAGAAGGCGAAGCTCGTGAATCCGCGTACGCTCCTCTACTATGAGCGTCTGCGCGCGAAGCGCTGGCCCGTGGCCGTCCCGCTCAATGCGGACTCCGTCTGCGAGGGCTGCCATCTGGTGGTGCCGCCCTCCACGGAGCAGATGGTCGAGCACAAGATGGAGCTTGTGGCCTGCACGAACTGCGGGCGCATGCTCTACCGCGATCTTTGAGTTTTGGCGGTTCCGCGCGCGTGACCGGTCGCGTCCGAAAGGATGAGGAAAGTCCGGACTCCGCAGGGCAGAGGATCCGTCCGTTAAGGGCGGAAGGCACGGGGCAATCCCGTGCGATGGAAAGTGCCACAGAGAATAGACCGCCCGCAAGGGCAAGGGTGAAAGGGTGGAGCAAGAGACCACCGGTGTGTCTGAAACGCCGCACGCAGGGCAAACCCTCCTCGGAGCAAGATCAAATAGGGGATTGAACGGGCGGCCCGCCCGGTTTGGCTGCCTTCGGGTGGCCGGTGAAATCCCGGGTTGATCGCTTAGATGAATGATCGGAGCGCCGCAAGGCGTGAACAGAATCTGGCTTATTCGCCGCGCGGAACCGCCTCTTTTTAGGCGTCATCAAAAGGAACTGAAATGAAGAACTTGCTGTTGATGGGTGTTCTGGCCACGTCGTTCGCGGCGGTGGGCGCGGAGGCGCCCGTACATTTCGTCTCGTGCCCGAAATGCGATAAGCGCATGCGCATCTCGGAGGATGGACGCGAGGCGTTCGTGAATCTCGACCGCATCGATCCCGCCCGCAAGGACGAGATGGCCGCGCGCGCCCGTCTCCTGCTGGCGCGCGGCGCCGCCGTCACGCCCGCGAACCCGCTCACGCCGCTCATGGGGTGGTCGAGCTGGAATACCTTCGCCGTGGACATCTCCGAGGAGATTATCCTGGGCGTAGCGCGCGCGATGGCGACGAACGGACTCAAGGCGGCCGGCTACGCGTATGTGAACATCGACGACGGATTCTTCGACGGTCACGGTCCGGACGGACGGCTGCGCTTCCATCCCGTGCGCTTCCCGAAAGGGATGAAGGGCACTGTGGACGGAATCCACGCGCTGGGGCTGAAGGCCGGCATCTACTCCGACGCCGGCGCCGATACGTGCGGCAGCATCTGGAACGCCGACAAGGGCGGCGTGGGGGCCGGCCTGTACGGACACGATGACGACGACTGCCGCCTGCACTTCGCCGAACTCGGCTTCGACTTCATCAAGGTGGACTACTGCGGCGGCAAGAAGCTGAAGCTCGACGAGCGTACGCGCTACACGCAGATCGCGGCGGCGATCAAGGCGGCGGGCCGCCCGGGCGTACGGCTCAACATCTGCCGCTGGGCGTTCCCCGGCACGTGGGCGGCGGATCTTGCGGAATCGTGGCGTACCACGCGCGACATCCGCGCCAACTGGAAGTCGGTGCGGGACATCGTGGCGGAGAACCTCTACCTGAGCGCCTACGCGCGTCCGGGTCATTTCAACGACCTCGATATGCTGGAGGTTGGGCAGATCAAGGGCGCCGTGGTCTCGGCGTTCGGCACGCATGGCGACACGGGTCTGACCCTTGATGAGGAGACGACCCACTTCGGGATGTGGTGCATCCTCTCGTCGCCGTTGGTGCTGGGGCTGGATGTGCGGAGGATGCCGCCGGCGACGATGAAGCTCGTCACGAATCCGTATCTCCTCCGCATGAACCAGGATCCGCTCGGTCTGCAGGCCTACGTCGCCGCGCGGGATGGGGCGGCGTATGTGCTGGTGAAGGACGCCGAGGTGCGCTTCGGCACGTCTCGTTACGTGGCGCTCTACAACGCGGGCGACGAGGAGCACGTGTTCAAGGTCGCCGCGCGGCCGCTGGACCTTGCAGGACGGATCGCCGCGTTCGATCTGGTGGAGCGCGCCGACATCGGGGAGTTCGAGAACGAACTGACCGTGCGGGTACGCCCGCACGCCGCGAAGTTCTACCGGTTCGATGCGGAACGCCGTCTGGACCGCGAGCGGTACGAGGCGGAGACCGCCTGGCTCTCCGACTACAGCGAAATCGGCGAAGGGTCGTCGGCGCCTGCGGAGAAGAAGCGGATGCGGGCCAACCCCCAGGAGGTCGCGGGTGCGTCCGGCGGCGTGGCGGTCGTCGATCTGGGCGGGTTCGCTTCCAACGATCTCGTCTGGCGCGACGTGCAGGTCTCTACGGCGGGCGACTTCCGTCTCGTGTTCCGTTGCTCCTCTCCCGAACCGCGCGGCTTTTCGGTGCAGATCGACGGCGGCGCTCCGCACGAACTCTCGGTGCCGGCGACGGCGGATGGCTTCGCGGACGTGTCGGTGTCGGTGCGGCTTGAGAAGGGCATGCACGCGATCCGTCTTTCAAACGCCGCCGCCCCGATGCCGAACGTGGACTGCCTGACAGTCCGGCCTGTCGCCGCCGGAATTTCCCCTTGACAAAACTGCTCATTTTGGTATCTTGCGTCCCAACTTCTTTTGAGGAAAGGTAGGTCTGTATGCCAAGACTTTGTTTGACGTTTGTGGCGGCGCTTTGCGCGACCATATCTGCGTTGGCAGATGAGCCGGTGACGGCATGGGCGGCGGATGCCATCGCCGTTGACGCTGCGGAAGGGCTGCATGTGGCCGTGGGCACCGCGACGTTGCGGTGCAATCCCGATTGGTGCACGGGCGGCACGAACGTGTCTGGCGCCGTTGCCGTGTTGAAAGCGGTCTCCGATCCTGGATCTGCGCAGGCGACAACCTCCGCCGTGCCGCTTTCCGTCTCAACGGGCGAGTTTGATGTGTCGTATTCCGGCGCGGGCTACCTGAGGTTCATCCTTTCGGCGGAGAAGGAGGGGGCGGCGATCGGGAGTCTGGTTCTCGGCGACGTCTCGTTCGGCATCAAGAGCGCGTTCACCGCGTCCGCCGCCTACGACGGGCGGACGAACGCACTGCAGGAGATCGCGAATGCGGGCGCCGCTACGGCCCTGCGCTACGACCTCAAGTGGGGCGAAAACGCGACGACGGCCACATTCTCGCGCATCTGCGTGCGCCACGCGAAGAACGGCGACCTTATCGACGTGACCACCAACCGGCTCGGCTTGGCGGATTCGCCGGTCGTCGGCGAACTGCCGCACTCGATGCAGAACCTGCCGTGGGGCGAGTACCGCCTGCTGCTCCAGGAATATGCGGGCGACGGATCGCTCGCGATGGAGCACCTTTCACCCGAATACGTCATTCCGCACGTGTTTGGCACTTACATGATCATCCGGTAACGAAGGGGGATTTGGAAATGAAAAGACTTCTCGCAATGGCGTTTTCATCAATGGCGCTTGCCGGGTTCGCGGACGCGTTCACCGTCACCGACGTCTCGGCTCGCCAGCGCTGGCCGTGGAACGGTCTCGTGGACGTGGACTTCACGATTGGCGGCGCTTCGGTGGCCGACCTCTTCAAGGTGGAGGTCGAGGCGACCTACGATGGCGGCGCAACGAAGCTCTACGCCCGCACATACCTTGAAGAGCCGCTGCGCGGACCGGGGTTCAACCGCATCACCTGGGATCTCGCCGCCGACTATCCGGAGCTGAAGGTGGACGATCTGCAGGTGGCCGTGACGGTGACGCCGCTCTCCCGTGCGCAGATGGATTCGCAGAACGTCTATATGGTGATCGACCTTTCGAGCGGCCCGAACTCCACGCGCTATCCCGTCCGCTACACGACGACTGCGCCGACGCTCGTGCCCACGAACGACCTCGTCGCGTGCGCCGCCGATCCCAACCGCACCACGAAGCTCTGGCTCAAGCGCGTAAAGGCGAACACCTTCCCGTTCGGCGGAACGAACAGCAATGGTGGAGAGGGCGATTTCAAAGTCCATCTTTCGCCATTCTATATCGGCATCTTTGAGCTGACGCAGAAGCAGTGGGCGCTTGTCATGGAAAATTGGCCGAGCGTGATGACAAATGTAACGTACCGTTCGGCGCGACCTGTGACCAATGTCAACTACGAGGACGTGATCGGCCACAACAGATGGCCGGACAACCGCGTTATGTCGGAAGGCTCGTACATTGCGAAGATGCGTGCGCGCACAGGTCTTTCAACCTTCAGTCTGCCGACAGAAGCTCAGTGGGAATGTGCGTGCAGAGCTGGCAATACAAAAAGTCTAACAGTGTCGCCGACAACAGGCAGATACAAGTTTGCTAGTGCAACAACCTACAACGAAGCGCCAGATGTGGCAGGTACGGCACTTGTCGGATCTTACTCGCCCAACAGCTGGGGGCTCTACGACACGCTTGGAAATGTGTGGGAGATGTGTCTCGATGCATTTGATACCATAGCGAATTTGAAGGCTCTGTATGGCTGGGACGGTGCGACGCCTATACCAGACCCGATTGGCCCTTCGGTAAACGCCACGGAAAAATATCATGCCACGAGAGGAGGGGGATGGAGCAACAGCGAGGCGGGGTATTGCACCGCCTACAGACGTGACAGAGGGAACCTTAGTAATTTTACCGGAATGCGAAAGTCTGACATTGGTTTTCGCGTTGCTGTTTCGCCAGAATGGGAATAAAAGAAGCACCCAAGGAGAATAGACATGAACAGAACCTTTTCAGCTTTCCTTGCCACCGCCGCGCTCGTAACGGTTGCGCAGGCAATCACCATCACCGGCGTTTCGGCGCATCAGCGCTGGCCGTGGAACAACTTCATCGACATCGACTTCAACATCGGAGGTGCGGCGGCGGGCGATACGTTCAAGATTGACGTGAAGGCGACGTATGCGAACGGCAGCCAGACGCTGATTGCGAAGCGCTTCGTCACCGATCCCGTCGTGAAGGGCGGTGACAACCGCATCACGTGGGATATCGGCCTCGATTGCCCGAACTTCAAGGCGGACGACCTTCGCGTGGCGGTGACGGCCACGCCGTTTACCAACGGCACCGATGGCGCATGGATGATCATCGACCTTTCCGGAGGCAAGAACGCAACATCCTATCCGGTAAGGTACACCACGACAGCACCAGAGCATGTGCAGGGCGGTGCCAACGAGCTGTGCCAGACCACAGAAATGTGGCTCAAGCGTATCAAGGGCGGCTCGTTCATGTTCTGTCAGGGATACTCGTCACCAGGGTATTTCAAGGTGAACATGACGAAGGACTACTACATGGGCATTTTCGAGTGCACCCAGCAGCAGTGGGCGCAGGTGACGGGCGCGTGGCCCAGTTCGTTCTCCAACACCGCCTACCGCGCTTCGCGTCCGTGCGATAATCTTGCCCGGTCGAATGTGTTCGGTCAGAACGGCTGGCCGAACACCCAGACGCCGACATCGAGTTCGTTCATCGCGAAGATGCGCAACCGTACCGGCCTTCCGTCGTTCAACATGCAGACCGAGGCGCAGTGGGAGTGGGCCGCCAGATGCGGTTATGCTGGTGGCATGCATCCGGCGTACAAGCACGCTGAGATACGCTTCAACTATCCTGCCTACGAGAACGTGGACTTCATGTGCTCGCCGGATGAGGGAGGTACCGCCTACGTGGGCACGTACCCGGCGAATCCATGGGGGTTATACGACATGTTCGGCAACTTGTGGGATGTGTGCATAGACGCAGGATGCTCCGAGGCAAACCTTCGGAAATACTATGGTTCTTTGATGGGGCTTTCGGAAGAGGAGTCAACATACGACAGGGTTGAGGTGAATGACCCGATCGGCGGGCCTGTTTCCGGCGACTACAAGGCTGCCTACCAGTACTTCTTCATCATGCGTGGCGCATCATGGTCCAATTCGGACCAGTGGCTCACCCTCTTCGGGCGTCAGAACAATCCCGACAATGTCTATGGTTCGACGCGCGGTACGCGCTTCACGGTCGTGTGCGAATAGGATTGGCGATGCCGTTGAGGGCCGCGGTGCTTTTGTTGGCGTGTTGCGCGGGCGGATTCGCCGCCGCGCAAGACGCTTGGCGTTTTAGGTGGCCGGCGCTTGTGCCGGAGGTGGCGGAGCGTTCGTTTGAGCCGACACGGCGCATTGCGCTTGATGATGCGCTTTCGGTGGAGGTTGCGTGCGGTGAGCGTCCGGCGGCGGAATGGGTCGCGGGGAAGATGACGGCATGGTTCGGGTGCAAGCCGCACGTGCGCGGTGTGGAGCGGCGCGGTTCCGCCGCCGCCAAGGCTTCGGCGGACAAGGAGGACACCGCGGATGAGGCCTATGAGCTTTCCGCGAAGGATGGAGCGCTACGCATCTCCGCGAACACGATGCAGGGCGTGAAGTGGGCGATGATGACGTTGCGGCAGATTGCGCAGCCGGTGCGCGGGACGTTCCGTCTGCAGGGCTACGAGGTGCCCGCGTTCACGGTGCGCGACCGCCCAGAGACGGCGTTCCGCGCGTTGCATCTGTGCGCGTTCCCCGAGGTGTCGCCCGTCCGCATCGAACGCGGCATCCGTATGGCGGCATACTACAAGTTCAACCATGTGATCCTCGAGTCGTGGGGCGTGTTTCGGAGTGAGAAGCACCCGTGGTACGGATATGCCGACGGCTGGCTCACGGTTTCGGAATGCCGCCGCCTTGCGGACTTGGCGCGCGACCTTGGCGTGACGGTCATACCGTTCTTCAACGTGTTCGGGCACGCGCGCGCGGCGCGCGGCAAGGCAGGACGGCACGCGGCGCTTGACGTCTCGCCGGAATACCAGCCGCTTTTTGAACCGCGCGCCGGATTCAACTGGTGCCTGTCCAATCCCGAGGCGCGGCGCGTGATCCGCGAGATCGTCACGGAACTGCACGAAGCGTTCGGCAAGCCGCCGTACTTCCACCTTGGCTGCGACGAGGCCGATCCTCCGACCTGTGCGGCGTGCTGCGGCGCGGACTACGGGAAACTGCTGGCTTCGCACGTGCTGGATCTTGCCTCGCATGTGCGTTCGCTCGGGGCGCGCCCGATGATCTGGCACGACAAGCTCATCCTTTCCGGCGACCCGCGCTGGAAGGGGTTTGAGGCCAACGGTTCGCCCGCGACGGTCGCGTTGCTCGACGTTCTCCCGAAGGACGTGATCATCTGCGACTGGTGCTACTATCCGCCGCCGAAGGACGGGCGCTATCCGACGCTCGACCATTTCCGCTCCAAGGGCTTCACGACGATGACGTGCCCGTGGGATGACGTGGGTGGCATCCATTCGCAGTGCGCCTACGCGCGCCGGAACGGGTTGGGCGTGATTGGCACAACCTGGAACCACTTTGTCGCATACAGCGTGTGGCGCACATACACGCATGCGGCGGCGTGTGCCTGGAGCGCAAAGGGCGCGGATGCCGTGAGGGCCGTGGAGAAGGAATACAGTTCGGCGCTGCGCGATGTGTTCGATACGCACTGGCGTCAGGTCGGCTGGGATACGCCCGGCGCGGGCCGCTATCCGGAAAGCGGATTCTTCACGGATCAGGTGGGCACTTCGATCGGGGATCGATAGTCATGAGTCGTTAGTCGTTAGTCGCTAGTGGAGGAGATGAAATGAAAGTTGCAGCACTGATTCTTGCTTGCGTGGCGTCTGCGGCGATCGCTGCGCCTCGCACGGGTCCTTGGCCGAAGGAGAAGGCGTGGGAATGGTATCGCGACCAGCCGTGGATACGAGGGTGCAACTACATGCCGGCGAGCTGCGCGAACCGCGTGGACCAGTGGCAGGAATACGGCAGCGAGGCCCGCTTCGAGGAGATGGAGCGCGAGTTGGCGCTTATGGAGAGGGATGGGCTGAATGCGGTGCGCATCATCCTGGGCGACCTCGGTTTCGCGGTCTGGCGCGCCGAGCACGACGGCATGATGAAGCGCTTCGACCGGATGCTGGACATCTTCGGCCGGCACGGCGTGCGCGTGATACTCGTGTTCGGGAACGACTGTTCGCGCCCGAAGCCGCTCTGGTCGCTGCCGCCGATGGGAGAGCAGAAGTGGGACCTCGGCTACCATGGCGGGCGCAAGCTTTCGCAGCACGGCAGCTTCCCGGGCATGGTTGGCTACACGGCGTTGGACGACCCGGCGCTCTGCGAGGAGTTCTTCGCGATGTGCGAGGAGTTCCTTACGAAGTACCGCACCGACGGGCGCATTCTCTTCTGGAACCTGTGGAACGAGCCCGGCAACAACGGGCGCGGCACCCTCTCGGCCAGGCACATCCGCCGTCTCTTCGAGCTGGCATGGAAGATCAACCCCGACCAGCCGCTCGCGGCGGACATCTGGACGGGCGAGCGGAACTGGACGAACGGAGTGGCTGAAGCCGTGGGCGCGGAGCTGAACGACATCGTGAGCTACCACACCTACAGCAACCTCAAGGGACAGATGGCGTACGCGAAGAAGGTGAGCGAGCGGTTCGGCCGCCCGATGGTCAACACGGAATGGCTGGCGCGTCTTTTCCAATGCAACGTGCAGGACGTGTATCCGTTCTTCGCGCAGAACCGCATCGGCTGCACGATGTGGGGCTACGTGAACGGCAAGTACCAGACGCACGAGCCGTGGGAATCGATGTGGAGGAAGGTCGAGGCGAATCCGGAATATGCACAGGACCACGACTTCACGAAATGGTTCCACGACCTTTACCGTCCGTCGCTCAGGCCGTATGACCCGAACGAGATCGCGGTGATCCGCCGCATCAACGCCGAGATGGACGCCGAACGGAAAGGGGAGTCGCTGCGGGCGAAGATCGCCAGGGCGCATCGGATCACGGGCGAGGACATGTGGTACGGGTACCGCCGCACCACCTTCGACTTCAACGGCCGAAAGGCTTGGATCGTTGAGCCGTCAACGTTCCCGGCGAAGGGGATGCCGTGGACGTGGACGATGCAGTGGGCGGAGGCGTACGTGGACCGCACGGGTGCGCCGGACATGCTGAAGCGCGGATTCCATCATGTGACGATCGACCTTTACGATACGCGCATGGACGACAACGGAGTCGCGGCGGCGGTCGCGTTCCAGCGCTTCCTCGTGGATGAGCTGGGTTTCGCCCCGAAGGCGAACCTGATCGGCATGAGCTGGGGCGGGTTCTTCTCCACGCGGTATGCGGCGGCGAACCCCGATCGCGTCGCGAAGATATACCTTGACGCGCCGCTCATGGATCTGGGCGGACGCGGCGACATCACCGAGGCACGTATCGGCCCTTGGGCGAAAATCGGATTGAAGGATGAGGATTTCCATGGCGATCCCCGGATGCCCGTCAACATGGCGGGGCAGATCGCGGCGGCGAAGATCCCCGTGCTGCTCATCTACGGCGGCGCAGACGCCGTGGTGCCGCCCAAGATCAACTGCGAGGCTTTCGCTGAACGCCTCAAGGCGGCAGGCGGCAAGATCTCCGTGATCCGGCGCGCCGCGTTCGGCCACCATCCGCACGGCCTCGACCCGGACAAGACGCAGCCGATCATCGATTTCTTCAGGAAAGCCGATGGTGATTAGTCGTTAGTGACTGGAGAAACCACGGAATGCATATAGAAAAGGAAATGAGGAGGAACGAGATGAAGAGTATGGCGATGGCGGTCGCGTGCGCGGCGGGAATGGCGTGCCTGGCGCAGTCGGTGACGAGCGCGTTCGTGCCGGTGCGCGCGCCGGGGAACGTGTTCGACCCGATACCGGAGGCGTCCGGCGGCAACGATACGGCGCGTCTCGTGGATACGGCGGAAGTGTTCCCCGCCGCGTACGTCGAGGATTTCGCGGTTGATGGCGACGTGACGAAGCCGGTCTGGGGCAAGGCGAAGCCGATCGGGCCGTTCTTGCCGATGAAGGGCAAGGAGTTCAAGAACGCGACGGAGGTGAAGCTGCTCTATTCCGCCTCCGCGCTCTACATCGGCGTGACGTTCCTGCAGCCCATGGACAAGATCAAGGCGCAGTACGACCAGGACGACCAGCCGATCCACAACGACGACAACACGGAGATCTTCTTCCTCGTGCCGTCCGGAAAGGGCGAAGACATGCTCCACCTCGCCATCAACGCGCTCGGCTCGTGCTGGGACGCGAAGAACGGGCGGTCGGTGTGGAACCTGAAGGGGCGCGAGATCAAGGCGCGGCGCGCAGGGGACCGCTGGATGTTCGAGGCGAAGTTCCCGTTCGCGGGACTCGGCATCGAGCGTCCCGTGCCGGGCGATTTCATCGGCGTGCGGTTCTGCCGGTTCATGAGCAGCCCGTGGGGGCGCACGAGCGCGCCGCAGCTTTTCGAGACCGGCAACAACCAGCGGCGTCGGTTCGCGAAGCTCCTGTTCGCGGAGCCGCAGGATGCGAAGATCGCCGCCGAGGCGACGGCCTACCGCGCGCGCATCACGAAGGAGCGCTGCGAGGCCCGCATGGCGTCCGCGCGGCGGAGCATCGCCCAGCAGGAGGCGGCGACGGTGCAGTTCGCCAGCCCAGACCATCCAACCTTCAACCTCGCGGTGCAGGCCGTCCATCAGATGAAGGCGGGGCTTGGCAAATTTGAGAAGGGGACGCTCTCCACGAACAATTTCATCGCGCTCGATGCGGGGTTCCGCAAGTATGCGGGCGAACACGCCTACGCCGTGTGGATGGCGTCGCCGTGGGAGAAGGGAAGCCCCGACCGTTTGCCGCCGAAGGGCGCGGCGGGCCTGCCGCGGCTCCGTTTCGAGCAGGCGGGGAACGAACGCGAGGCGGTGTGCCTGGAGTTCACGGGGTTGATGTGCGGACCGCGCCTCGATCTGCGGCTCGTGCCGCAGTCCATTGACGAGCCGAAGAAGAAGCGGTTCGTCTCGTGCGACGCGTTTGAGATCTACGAGGAGCCGTTCGTGATGTTCGAGAAGGAGATGCTAACCGCGCCGCTCGTGGAGAAGGCCGGGAACACGATCACACTCACGCCGGGTCGCACCACGCGCGTGTGGGTGGTGTTCAACTCGCGTGGCGTGAAGCCGGGCGAATACTTGACGCGCATCTTCCTGAAGCCGGCCTACGACGTGACGATTGCGGAGCGGGCGATCGACGTGGAGATGAAGGTGTGGAACTTCACGCTGCCGGAGACGCGTGACTGGCCGCTCCAGACGTTCTTCTGGGGCCCCAACTACTTCGACAACGACGAGGCGCAGGCGCTCAAGCTGATGCACAGCCACCACGTCACGCATGGTTGGACGAAGAGCCAGCTCTACACGTTCGGCATCAACCGCGACTCGCACATGGTCCGCCGTCCGGACAAGAAGGCGTTCTTCGACCCTCATCTCGCCGAGACCGCGAACGAGGCGTTCTTCCGCACCGCGAAGGAGCTTGGCATGCGATTCGTGTTCGGCTGGGGATTCCCAGACCGTACGCCGGAATGGCTGCACCTGATGGACAAGAGGTTGCGCGGCATGGGCTTCGTTCCGGGTGACTATGTGTTCAAGGGCATGATCGCCGATGAGTTCGTGAAGAGCCAGATACCGAAGATGGCCGAACGTCGCGCTGATGTGACGCGTGAATTCGGCACGAACCTTTGGTTCCAGTGCGTCTATCTCTCCACGCCGCCGCCCACGGGCGCGACGATGGAGGATATCGAAGAGGCTAAGCTGCCGGAGTTCTTCAAGATGTTCACCGTCATTGAGGGCGTGTTCCGCGACCCGAAGCGTGGACCGGACGTTACGCGCCGCCTCCGCGCAAAGGGTTGCAAGGTCTGGACGTACAAGTGCGCAAGATACATGCAGACGCAGGACGTGCTCGACTACTACCGTTTCTACCCGTGGCAGGCGTACATGCGCGGGCTGGACGGCGCCGCGATCTGGACCTCCGGCAGCCGGCAGGGTGACGACGGGTGGGATTCGCGAGACGGTTACGATGACGGTATCCTATGGTATGGCCCCGGCAAGAACGCGGCACCCACCAAGCGGTTCGAAGCGTTCCGTGAAGGACTTGAGGATGTGGCGTACATGGATCTGCTCGCGAAGGCGATTGCCGCAAAAGGCAAGAGCGCGGCGGCGGCGCAGTCGCTCCTTGATGCGCGGGCGGATGTCATGAAGGCGCACGACCAAAAGGCGCTCGACGCGTGGCGGCTTGCCGCCGGACGCGCGATTGATGCGCTTTCGCGGTAGAATATCAGACCTCAAGCCCGCGGATTTCGGGGACGAGGGAGATGCCGAAGCGGTCGCGGACGCGCGCCGCCATGAGACGGGCGAGCGCCAAGATGTCTGAGGACGTGCAACCATCGCCCGCCACGATCACGTTGGCGTGTTCGCTCCAGACGGAAGCGCCGCCCACGCGGAGCGATTTCGCGCCTACTTCCTCCAAAAGTTTCCCGGCCGGTTGTTCCGGCGAGGGGTTCTTGAACACGCTGCCGCAGGTGCGCGGCGGGAATTTCTTGCGTCGCGCGAGATAGTCGGCCGCCGGCAACGTATCGTGGGTGGTGGAGGGCTTCAGGATGACTTCGGTGATGAGACCATGGATGGTGGAGGTGCGGTAGCCGAAACCGCATTCGGCGGCCGGGATCTTCCGTCCGTCGGCAATGACGGAATCGATGTGGTTGCCGAAGCTGTCGCCGAAGGCGCCCGCGTTCATTTTCGCCCAGCCGCCGATGGTACCGGGGATGCCGGCCATGAACGCCAGTTCAGGATGGTCGGCGAGCAGTGACGCGCCGGGACGCGCAGCGGAGCAGCCTTCTGGCGCCTTGAGAATATCGGCATCGGTCGCACAGTCGCTGAACCACGTATTCGACCCCATGCCGATGATGGTTGGGAGTTTGGAGTTTAGAGTTTCCAGTTTAGAGTTTTGAGTTTGGGGGTGGCGGATGGTGGAGGCTTCTGTGTCGTGGATGACGTGGCCGTAGGTGACGCCACCGGTGCGGAAGAAGGAGAGAGATGCCAAGTTGGTTGGTTGTTGGTCGTTGGTCTGTGGTCGCTGGCTGGCGTTGCGGGCGGACATCTCTTCGAGGATGCGGGGGACGAGGTTGATGAGGTCGCCCGCGCCGAGCAGCATGATGAGGTCGCCGGGTTCAAGGGTCAGGTAAAGATGCCGCCACGCCTCTTCCGCGCTTCGGGCGAGAAGGAGGGTTGAGGGTTGGGCATCGCGGAAGGCGAGATAGAGATTGGCGATGTCGCCGCCGAGGATTGGCGCTTCAAAAGCGGGATAGACGGGCACCAACACGATCTCGTCGGTTTCAGCGAAAGCGGGTGGGAATTCGTTCAGGAGCGTCTTGGTTCGCGAATAACGGTGGGGCTGGAACATGACGCGCAGACGCTTCGGCTTGAGCGCGCGCGCCATGGAGAGCGCGCAGGCGATTTCGGCGGGATGGTGCGCGTAGTCGGTGAAGATATTAGTTGATAGTTGATAGTTGATAGTTGATAGTTGATTTCTGGATTCGGGCACGGAGATTTCGCACTCGGCACCCGGCACCCGGCACCCGGCACTCGGCACTCCGTGCGAGGGCCAGATGCGTTCGAAGCGGCGGTCAGGCAGGGCGGCGAGCGCTTCGGACAGGGCGGCGAGGATCGCCTCGCGGGAGTGTCCGCGGCGGAGCGCCACTTCCACGGCGGTGCGGGCGTTCCGCACATTGTGTTCGCCCAGCACGAGCGGACGGATCTCCGGCCAGTCTTCCGTCGGGAGTTTGGAGGATTCGATGATGTCGCCCGCCGCCGCCATCGCAGTTTTGTAGCAGGCGAGGTAGTCGTCGTACGTCCGGAAGTGGTCGGGATGATCGTAGTCGAGCGAGGTGACGACGAGGGTCTTGGCGCGGTAGAGCGCGAGCGTGCCATCCGACTCGTCGGCTTCGATGATGAAAGTATTGAGTGTTGAGTGTTGAGTGTCGAGTGTTGAGGTGCCGGCGACGGGGAAGTCGTCCGTCTCGCCGCCGATGCACCAGCCGGGATCGTCGCCGAGCGCGCGAAGGAGTTTGGCGATGAAGGTGGCGGTGGTGGTCTTACCGTGCGTTCCGCACACGGCGATGCCGTCCGTGGCGGCGTTGAAGATGTTGGCGAGGACTTCCCCGCGGTAGCAGACGCGGCAAGGCGCGGCTTCCGCCGCCTTGAACTCGGCGTTGTCCTTCGGGACGGCGGGCGTGAACACGCAGATGTCGAGGTCGGGCGTGATGTGTGAAGGGTCGTGCCCGAAGGCGACCGGGATGCCGTTCGCTTCCAGCCAGCGCGTGCGAGGGGAGGGATGGAGATCGCAGCCGGAGACGTCGTGCCCGGCTTTCTTCAGAAGGAACGCGACGCCGGCCATGCCGACGCCGCCGATTCCGGTGAAGTGGTATTTCTGTGCCATCAGTCCTTGATTTCGCGGCGGTAGGGCACGGAGGATTGCGCGCCGGGTCGGGTGACGGCGATGGCGGAGGCCTTCTGCGCGAAATCGATCGCTTCCGCGCACGACCGTCCCTCCGCGAGCGCAACGACGAATGCGCCGTTGAAGGTGTCGCCGGCGGCGACGCAGTCCACGGCCTTCACCTTGTGGGCGGGGAAGATCTTTCCGCAGTCGCCGCACCAGCATCCTTTCGTGCCCATCGTGATGATTACGTGTTTCACGCCGCGATTTTTGAGGACGGCGGTCGCTTTGGCGGCGGAAGCCGCGTCCACGACCTTGACGCCCGTCAGGAGCTCCGCCTCGGTTTCGTTCGGCGTGATCCAGTCGATCATCGGATAGAGCGTGCGCGGCAGTTTCGCCGTCGGGGCCGGGTTGAGGACCACAGGCACGCCGGCGTCATGTGCGACCTTCGTCGCCCATGCGACCGTTTCCAGAGGCGTTTCAAGCTGCATGAGGAGTGCGGCCGCGCCCTCAATTTCTTTCTTGAACGGCGCGACGTCCTTTGGCGCGAGCGTGCCGTTTGCGCCGAGCGCGACGGAGATGACATTCTGTCCTTTGGCATCCACGAGGATGAGCGCAGTGCCGGAGGGTTCCTTCCGGTCGATGACGAGATGCGCGCTGATGGCATCCTTCTTCATGCGCACCGCGGTGTCGCGTCCGAAGAGGTCGTCGCCCACCTTGGCGATGAACGTGCAGGCGCCGCGTTTTGCGGAGAGCCGCGCCACGGCGACGGCCTGGTTCGCGCCCTTGCCGCCGGGGTTCATCATGAACCGTCCGCCGGAGATCGTTTCGCCCGGCACGGGGATCTTCTTCCCCGTGATGACCATGTCAGTGTTCGTGCTGCCCAAGACGATTATCTTTTTCATGTGCCGTATTATAGCATGAGTTGGTGGTTAATGGATTTTGCATCTTCCCAAAGTGGGAAAAAGGGTCAGACCTGTTTTCCCACTTTGAGAACGGTTCCACAAACTGTGTTTGTGGTATAATCTGCCGCCATGGAGATTGAAGAGAAAATCGCGGGGTTAATCCGGCGGACCTCCAGCCGGCTGTCGGCGGATGTGCTGCAGGCGCTGGCGGCGGCGATCCGTCGCGAGGCGAAGGGTTCCTCCGCACGCATGATTCTGGAGACGCTCGTGCAGAACGCCGCCCTCGCTCGGCGGAAGGGCACGCCGATGTGCCAGGATACCGGCACGCTGACGTTCTTCGTGGATGAGCGGCTGCGCGGACTTGTCACGCCTGCCGCCGTGAAGAAGGCGGTCGCCGTCGCGACGGAGAAGGGATGGCTCCGCCGCAACACGATCGATTCCGTCTCGGGGCGTTCCATCAACTCCAACACCTGCGACGGTGCGCCTGTGATCCATTACGTTCCGGCGAAGAGCCGCCGCGCCGCTCCCGCTGTGACGCTGCTGATGAAGGGCGGCGGTTCCGAGAACATGAGCCGACAGTATTCGCTGCCGGATGCCGCCTTGGGGGCGGGGCGCGATCTTGAAGGCGTGCGGCGCTGCGTGCTGGATGCCGTCCACAAGGCGCAGGGCTACGGCTGCGCGCCGGGTATTCTGGGCGTGTGCGTGGGCGGCGATCGGGCCTGTGGTTTCGAGGAGGCCAAGCACCAGCTGTTGCGTCGTTTGGATGACACGAACCGCGATTCCGCGCTCGCCCGACTTGAGAAGCGTCTCGTGAAGGAGGCGAACGCGTTGGGCATTGGCCCCATGGGATTGGGCGGCAAAACCACGGTGCTCGGCGTGAAGATCGGGAGCCGTCCGCGCGTGCCCGCGAGCTTCTTTGTCACCGTTGCCTACCTGTGCTGGGCGGCGCGTCGCCAGACGATGCGGTTTGGGGGAGGGCAGACGAAATGAAGCGGCTTTCCTATCCATTCGCCGAGTCGGACGTGCGCGCGCTGAAGGCGGGCGAGGCCGTGCTGGTCTCGGGGCTTGTCTTTACGGGACGCGATCGGTTCCACAAGCATTTTGCAGATGGCGGTCGGTTGCCGGTGGATTTCCGTGATGGCGCGCTGTTTCACTGCGGACCCGTTGTCGTGAAGGAGAAGGGCGTCTGGAAGGTGGTGGCGGCCGGGCCGACCACAAGCGTCCGCGAGAACCCCTACGAACCGGAATTCATCCGCCAGAGCGGTGTGCGTCTGGTGATCGGGAAGGGCGGCATGGATGGCGCCACGCTCAAGGCGTGCGGTACGCATGGATGCGTCTATCTTCAGGCCGTCGGCGGCGCGGCGGCGCTCACGGCCGCGTGCGTGAAGCGCGTGACTGGCGTGCATTTTCTGGAGGAATGGGGAGCCGCCGAGGCGTGCTGGGCGTTTGAGATGATGGACTTCCCATGCGTGGTCGCGATGGATGCGCATGGGGTCTCTCTCTTTGATGCCGTGGCCGAAAACTCCGCCGCCGTTTTGGACGCCTTGCGCGGCGCGTAGCAAATGTGCTATAATTCGCCCCGTTTTCGCCCAACAGGTGAAAGAAACAAATTGATTAACAACAACAAGAGGTGACTTATCGCTACATTCACTCGCGTCAACTACAAGATCCGCGTGCCGTCGGTGCGCGTTCTTGACGCAAACGGTCAGATGATCGGCGTGATGCCGACGAACCAGGCGCTGCGCATGGCTGAAGGCCAAGGGCTCGATCTGGTTGAAATTACTCCCAACGCGCAGCCGCCGGTCTGCAAGATCATGGATTACGGCAAGTTCCGCTACGAGGAGTCGATCAAGGCCAAGCAGCAGCGCAAGGCCCAGAAGACCACGCAGGTGAAGGAGATCAAGTTCCACCCCGGAACGGACATCGGCGACCTGAAGCACAAGCTGCGTCAGATCCGTCAGTTCCTCGGCGAAGGAAACAAGGTGCGCCTCTCTCTGCAGTTCCGTGGACGCGAGAATGCGCATCGCGACATCGGCGAGGACAAGATCGCCGAGGTGCTCGAGATGCTCAAGGATGAATGCTTTGTGGAGCAGGCGCCCCGCACGGACGGACGCATCCACAGCTGCATGATCGGTCCGCCCCGCATGAAGAAGGGCGGGCAGGCGAGCAAGCCGTCGATCACCGTCGGCGCGCCGCCCACGGTGGCGGCGTCGGGCGACGCTCCGCCGCCGAATGGCATCCACATCAAGATTGGGCCGGCTGAAGGCGAGGGCTGACGCGCGCGGCGGATCGCCGCCGCACCGTCCTGAACTTTTCGGAGCGTTCCATGCGCGTTGGTTTCGGATATGATTCTCACTGCTTTTCGGACGAACCGTCGTCCGAGACCGGTGCGTCTCAGAAACTGGGCGGCGTTCCGATTCCCGATTGCCCCAAGCTCGTGGGGCACTCCGACGCCGATGTGCTGATCCATGCGATCATTGATGCCCTTCTGGGTGCGGCGGCGCTGGGTGACATTGGTTCACATTTCCCCGACGACGATCCGCGCTGGGCCAACGCCAATTCGGCGGTGCTGCTCTGCTCGGTCGTCAAGGAGATCGGCGATGCGGGTTATGCCGTCGGCAATGTGGACGCCACGGTCATCTGCGAGATGCCGCGCCTCAGTCCGTATGTCGAGGCGATCCGTTCCCGGCTGGCGGGCTTTCTGGATGTGGACGAGTCATCCGTTTCCGTGAAGGGCAAGACCAACGAGGGGATGGATGCCGTGGGCCAAGGGCTCGGCATTGCGGTACACGCCGTGGCGCTGCTCGTTCCGGCGGAGGCGTGAACGGCATGGAGACCGTTGCGCTGATTCCGGCATACGAACCGGATGAGCGGCTTGTCGGGTTTGCCGACCGGCTGCACGGGGAGGGATTTTCTCGGATTATCGTTGTGGATGACGGTTCGGGTGAGCGGTTCCGGCCCTTGTTTGACGCGCTCGCCGCACGGTCCTTCTGCACGGTGCTTCGCCATGAGGTCAACCGCGGGAAAGGGACCGCGCTCAAGACGGGGTTCACCTACATCCGTGAACAGCTCCCTTCGGTTCAGGGTGTGGTGACGGCCGATTCCGATGGGCAGCATGATGTGGCCGACTGCCGCCGTCTGGCGGAGGCGTTGGACGAGGGCCGTGACGCGCTGTATCTTGGGAGCCGCGATTTCTCGCTTCCGGATGTCCCGTTCCGTTCCCGCTTCGGCAACCGATGGTCTATGGTCACGCTCGGACTGCTCCATGGCCAGTGGCTTCCGGATTCGCAGACGGGGCTTCGGGCGTTTCCGGTTTCGTTGATACCGTTTCTGCTGAGCGTGCCGGGCGAGCGGTTCGAGTACGAGATGGGCGTACTGCTGGCGGCGGCGCGGCGGGGATTGCCGATGGTGCCGGTGATGATCCGCACGATCTACGAGAACGGCAATGCCGGCACGCACTACCGTCCGCTTTTGGATACGCTTCGCATCAACCGGTTGGTGTTTGCGGATTTCTTCCGGTTTTCCGGTGTGTCTCTCCTGTCGTTTGCGCTGGATCAGGGGCTTGCCTGGATGTTCGCCCTCGCGCTGGCCGCGGCCGGCGTTGAGCAGCACGGCATGATCTGGACGAGCGGTTTCGCGGCGCGGTTTTTGAGCGCCGTGTTCAACTTTTCGATGAACCGCACGGTCGTGTTTCGCGCGCAGGGCGGCGTGATGGCGTCGGCCTGGCGGTATGCGCTCCTGTGCGTGGCGGTGATCGTCTTGAGCAACGCGGGGGTGTCGGGGTTGGCGATGCTGCACGTTCCGCGCAGCGTGGCAAAGTTCGTCTGCGATGTGCTGCTTTACTTCGCCAGCTTCCGCATCCAGTCCAAGTTCATCTTCCGCCCCGCCCCCATTCCAGTGGCGTAATGGTTTTCTGGTGGTTCGTCTATGGTATAATTGGTGCATTTCAGGGAAGCAGGAAGGGACTGGTAATGCGATGAAAGCGTTAGGATATGTCGGCTGCGCCGTGCTTGTGGCGTGTCTTGCGCCGTTCGGCGGCTTCGCTGCGGAGGGGGCATCTGCCGCCGGACCGCTCAAGGTGGGCGTTTACGCCGATGACGGCGCAAGCGGCATCGGCGCCATCGAATGGTTCCGTCTCGTGAACGATTCACCGGAGATGGAGCTGAAGCTTCTGGACGGTGGGACCGTCCGCGCCGGCGGGCTGGACGGACTCGACCTCCTCGTGATGCCGGGCGGCGACAGCAAGCTGCAGTTCACGTCGCTTGGGCCGGACGGCATCAGCAAGATGAAGAAGTTTGTCGCGTCTGGCGGCGGCTATATCGGTACCTGTGGCGGGTGCTATCTCCTGTTGGACCGGACGGGCGGTTCGCACAAGCGCGCACACATGATTCCATGGGACAAGTCTGGCGCGGAGCACTCGCTCCTGTATCCCACGTTCAATCTGAACGAGAAGGGGGCGGCAGCGCTGGGGCTGAAGGCGGGCAAGTTCCAGATGCGCTACCACGGCGGCCCGTTCCTGTATCCCTGCACGAACGCCATCGCCGAAGCGAACGTGGAGTCGTGGGGGACGTTCGAGGCCGAGGCGTGCATGACGGGCCGCGTCGATCCCAAGAAGCGCATGTATGGCGCAACGGCGATCATTGGCGGCACCTACGGGAAGGGACGCGTGTTGGGCATTGCGGGCCATCCCGAATATTTCGACAGTACCCTCTATCTCGTGAAGGGCGCCTTCCGGTACGTGGCTGGGCGCGAGGTGACGTTCCCGGCCCGGCTTCACACGCCGCGGGCGATCTCGGTCGGGTTTCTCGCCAAGGGCATCGGCGGCGTGGAGACGGCGGAGACGGCGCTCGCCCTCGCGGCGGAGAAGGACTTTGATCTCGTCCTCATCGACAAGGACGGCATCTTCCAGCGACGGTTGGACAACATCGACGTGCTCGTGGTCTCCAACGACAGCGCGAAGAAGGATGAGACGCTGGCGGCGGCGATCAAGGCGTTCGCGGCGCGCGGCGGAAAGGTCGTCGGCTTCGGGAAGGGCCGCGCGGTGCTTCCCGAGGGCGGAATCGCGTGTGAACCCCGCAAGGGCGTAATCAAAGCAATCCAGCGCCTCTTCAACGGAACAGTGTTGAAGTGAATCGCGTTCGCGCAACTATGTAAGTGGTTGGCGGTCTGCGCACAGGCGATAGGAGCCGTCTAACCCTTGCGAGCGGTGCCTGTCAGCGTGCGCGGCCCACCGCCCCAACGGTACTCGCGCGCGAAATGTACCGTCCCGCATTGCGCCCGCACCGCTCCGCAATCGTCAGATTGCGTTCGGGTGCGGTCGCTTCCCGGTCCGGCGCATTTCGCGTCGCTGCGTTCCGCTGCGGGGGCGGTGGGCCGCGCGGTTGGCACGGGCGCGCGGGCGGTCACTTTGCCACCGCTTGCCCGTGCGGCGTAAGATGCGCGCCTCATCCGCCCATGAGCGGCATCCGGCTCGGTCGGGACTCCCGTCGCCGCCTGCCGCCCCTGTGCGGCGATGCGCGCATCCCGCCGCCCGTGCGCGCTCCGGCCCCGTTCCCCGCCGCGCGTTCGCTGGCGCGCTATTGGCACATGTCCGTTTCTGCGGTGCGCGTTCCGCGCACCTTATGGGGAGCAAGGGGAGTGCGTGGCCCGTAATTGCACGGAGAATTGCCTTGGCATTCATTTCGTGGATCTGTTCCATAAGGGCAATACTCATAGGACGTAACAAGGGATTGTCATGCACAAATGTAGCCCTCTTTCCCGTTGATCCCTCCTCGTGCCAAGGAAGAGCGGAGCGGGTTGGAGGGGCGGCGACACGAGGCGGAGGCGGTGACGGCGGGAGACGCGGACGGAGGCAAGCGAGATGTCGCCGATCCGGCGAAGGGAGGTATTCCGACCGAGCCGGGCGACGGCAGCCCGCGCCGCATGCGGACGCGGCGCCCCGCAGGAATCCGCCGGAGCCGGCGGTGCGCCGATCCGACAGCCACACCCTGGCTCAGCGCTGACCGAATGTGCTGGGCGGGGAATGCCGCCGCCTTTAGCCGAGCCTGCCCGGAGCGGTGGGATGCATGGCGATGGACTCGCCCCCGACGGCAATCTGGCGATTGCCGAGCGGGGCGAGGACGCAGCCAGGCGCCCTCCGCCACGGGCGGGTGAGGTTGCGGCGGC
>CACZCD010000020.1 GCA_902779565.1 uncultured bacterium
GTAGGAGACGGAGACGTTGTCGCCCGTCATGTGCTCGATGAGCATCCGCATGTCCTCCACAATCAGGTTGCTGTTGGTGCGCACGAGGCGGATCTTCGATTCGCCGGCGTAGGCCATCAGCTCCCGCGTCATGTTGGAGCCGCGCTTGACGGCGTCACGGATGACGTCCATGTCGGTCGCGAGATCCCGGTTCCGGGAATCCGCAAACGCCGCCTCGGCGGTGGAGAGCACCACGGAGAGGACGTTGTTCACGTCGTGCGCGATGCCGGCGGCGAAGAGCGTGAGCGATTCACGCTTCGAGGAGTCGTGGGCGCGCTCCTCGGCGGCGACGCGCTTGACGTGTTCCGCGACCTCGCGCGTGACGTCGCGCACGACGGCGAGGGTGAAGTGCTCGTCCATGCGCGAGAAGCGCACCTCGAAATGCCGCCCGCCCATCGTCGCCAGCCGCACGCTCCCGCGCCCCTTCTCGAACGCGTCCGCCAGCGCCTCCGCAAAGTCCATCGCCCCCTTCTCGCCATAGACGGGCTTCGACACGGTTTCGCCGACGTTGAAGCCAGGAATGGCCGCCACGCCCTCTGGCTGCTTGATGATCGAAGCGACCGCACCCCGGCGGTCGAACACGGCGAGCGCGTCCGGCACGGCCTCGATGAGCGCGCGCTGGCGCGCCTCAAGCTGGGTGAGGGCGACCGTGCGCGCAGAGATCGTCTCGAGCATCTTGTTCACGGAGGCCGCCAAGTGCGCGAACTCGTCCTTGCCCTTCCATTCGAGGCGAGGGCAGTCGATGTCGCGGTGGCGCTCGCCGAGCCGACGGATCAGCTCCGTCATGCGCGTGAGCGGATTGAGCAGCATGCGCCCTTGGAACCAGAACACCGGCAGAATCAGAATGATGCCGACCATCGCGATGAAGAACGTGAGGCGTCCGAGCGCCGCACGCGTCACGTCGGAGAACGTCTTGGGCAGGGCAACGGCAATCATCGTGATGGCGTTGCCCGCGATGTCGCGGATGGCGAACACGGCCTCGAACGGATTGCCGCCGAAATCCCAGAAGCCGCCCGAATAGAAGTTGAGCGCCTCCGACAGCATCGGCTCGAACCCAAAGCCGCCAGACGACGAAGCGGCGGCATTCCGCGGCAGTTCGCGCATGGAGATCGCGACATCCACGCGACGGTTCGTCATCCGGATGTCCACGCCGCCGAAACTTTCGTTGACCTGCGTGGCGAAGGCGTCCGCATCGAAGGCGGAGCCGATCACGACATAGCGCGGCGAATCGCCGCCCGCGAACGTGAGCGAGATGTAGTGGGAGACGCCCTTCACGCGCAGGATGCCCACGGCCGACGACTCGTGGTGCCCGTCCTCAGACCGCGCGGCGCTGGAGACCCACGCCGCAAGACGCCGGGCGTAGGGCGTGAGATCCACGGCCCGCAGCGGCACAACGCCATGCGCGCGGCTCGCGGCGGCGCCGGAGAGGAAGGTGCCGTCGGGGCGATACACCGCCACAAGCGAGAGCCGGGAGAACGCATTGGAGGAAAGGAGCTCCTGAGGCGCCTCGCCCTTGGCGATCGCCTCGGCGAGCGTGCCCGCGACGACAAGGTTGTTCTGCTTCGCGCGTTCGGCGTTGCGGTACGCCAACCGGGAGATGTCCAGCCCAATCTCCTTCACCTGCTGTTCGGCCTCGCGGACGAGATGCACGAGGACGATGCGTCCGCCCACATAGAAGAGCCCGAGCACCATCAGCAGGAACAGCGCCGTCGCCAGCGAATACTGCGCACGAATCGAATGGCGCACGCGCGCAAACACGCTTTCCGAGCCTCCTTTACCGGAACCATCAGCCATGATCAACCTCCTCGACCTTGCGCCCGGAACGGCGTTCCACGAACCATGCCACCAGCAGAACCGCCACCAGCGCCGCCGCCGCCAAGAGCTGGGTGGTGCTCCCGAATACGGGAGATGCGTCTCCCGTCGGCGCGCTGTCCTTTGCCGGCGCGGTCACGGCGACCGTTTCCGTCAGCGTTCCGACATCCGCCGACGGCGGCGCGGACGGCAACGCGGCGAGATGGCCGACTTTGCGACCGCGCGGCGGTTCGCCCGCCGCCAGCATCGCGCGCCGATGCGCCCGGCGGGCGGCAAGCTCCTCCGACCTCGCATTCGCCGCGCGGTCGGGATCCACTTCTGGATCAATCATTCGCCACCTCCCGCTGTCATGGCCGGATTCAGGGACTCCGGCACCTCCTGCCAGGAGACCGTATAGGGCTTCTGCGGACCGACGGGGAGACCGAGACGCTCAACCGTCGTGTTGCCCGTCCGGGGCATGAGCCGCATGTCCCAGTTGAAGTTGATGCCGCTTCCGGAAAAGATGAGCGCCTCGTCGCGGCAGACGATCGACCCGTTCAGGTTGAACTTCACGCCGGATTTCCCGGGCGTGCCGAAGATGCCGTGGTTGTTGTACAGCACCGCATCAATCTGACCGATGCCGGCGGAATCCTTGAGCGACGAAATGACATGATCGTCGCAGACCGTCTGGTAATACTTGCGTCCAACCATGTCGGACAGGACGGCGTAGCCGCTCTCGTCCGTGACGGCGCGCTCCTTCGTCACCGTCTTGTAGCCGATGAGCTGCCCACGCCAGTTGTACTGGGGTTCGCTGACGGTGTAGGTCTCCGTCGCGGGAATCACCTTCGGGAAGTACCCGGTGCCGTCCACGCCATGCCCCGCCACATACTCCTGCGCCGTGTAGCTGCCCTGGAACAGGGTGGGATAGCCGATGTTGGCATCGCTTTCGTCGCAGGCATACTGTTCAACCACGCTCGAGCTGCCGCCATTGATGTACTTCCCCACGCTGTTCATCCACGCATCGGTGGTGCAGTCGCCCACGACGATGTTCCCTTTCGCAATCAGTCCAAGCAGGTCCTTCGTGGCGTTGGAAGCCTCGACGGCGGCATCGTTGGCGTCGGGATGCCCCCAGGACGGCGCATTCACGTACTTCACGTCGCCGATGATGTGGATGTTCCGTCCGCAGTAGATGGTGCCCTGCCCCGAAACGTAGCCCTTGATGATTACGTCGTTGTCCACCACCACCGGCCCGTTGATCCGGATCGGATTCGACTGCGTACCGACCAGCACGAGCGCGCCGTTGTCGGCCAATGCAGCGTTCCCGGAAGGGCCTGTCCCCTGATAGTGCGCCGAAATCGTCCCGCCCGAGACCGAACGCACCTTCCCCGCACTGTCGGTGTAGGAATAGCCGGGATAGGTGAGGGTGCCGTTCTTTTCATTGGCGAACTCCACATAGTCGCCGAGATCGGAAACGAACGGCATCGGGATCGGCTCGGCCTCGGGGTTGACGATCGAACTTCCGTGCGTACCCTTCAACCCTGTCGTGATGGTGGTGGAGGCGGCCGGTGCATCGTAGGAGCCCGGCACGTTGTAGTCATCGACATCCGGCCGGGCCTGATGCCCGGCCGCCGAACGGTAGCCGGAGGTGTTCTTGATCTTGGGGCTGGACTTCAGGGTGATCTTCCCCGTGGCGCCCACCTCGTCGTTCTCCGCCGCGTAGATGCGCCCGTTGATCGTGCTGGCGTTCAGGCTCACGTCACCGTTCGCGCGCAGGTCGCCGTTGATGGTGATGGAGCTGCCGTCCATCCAGCCGTAGTTGTTCACGAAATAGGCATAGTTGAACACCTGGCTCTGCCCCGTGGCGAAGCAGATGCGCTCCTGAATCGTGGCGCGCACCTCCAATCCGTCCGGATAGGTGTAGATGCCCGTCGCGACGACCGGCACCTCCGCCACAGGGGTGTTCAGGTCATGCACGACGGCAAGGCCGATGGCGATGTGCACCACGCAGCCGTTGATGAGATTGGTAGGATCCTGGAGCGTGACCGGCGTGTGCTTGGCCGTAGCGATGCCGATCGTGCGGCGATCGGCCGAGACATTGTCGAACCAGTTGTACACCTCAGCCTGACGGGGGTCGATCTTGATGCCCGTGCCCGATGTGCCCACATAGTCGCTGAAGCCCGTCTGGATCTCGACCTTCGCCTGTTCAATCGCGCTCTGCGCGGCGAACCGGCAGCGGTCCTTCGCGAGGAAGACGCGCGTCTCGCGCGCCGCATGGCTCACGTAGCCGGCAATGGCCGAGACGACGATCGCCACGACAAGCGCCATCGTGAGCGAAACGACCAGCACAAAGCCCTGACGGGACGGGGCGGAGGCTCTTGTCACTCTAATGGCCATGGAACACACCTCCCGTTCCCGGCTCCTGCACCTTCCCGAAGACGGGGATCACCAACCGCTCGCCGCGCCGGTAGCCGTTCATCGCGACGTCTAACGTAACGAAGAAGATGTTCCGCGCCGTCACCTCCGAATCGGTCAGCCAGTCGGCGGGCAGATAGTCCGGGACGGGACGGAGATACTTGCGCGGCCACTGATCGTCCACCCGGTCGCCGTCGTTCTTGAACCAGCGCGCCGTCGCGCCGTCCGAACCAATCCCCGTGTCCGGAATCAGTTCGATCGTCTGCGAACACGGCTCACCGGACAAAAGGTCAATGCCGTTCGCCGTCATCCGCACCTTGAACGAATTCTCCACGACCGAACCGTTGCCGATGCCCGAACCGGAAAGAAGCCCGGCCCAGATTTTGCCGTTGTGGGGCGGCGCCACATGGAACAGCAGCTTCTCGCGCAGGAAGCGCAGCTGGATCGAAAGCTCCGACTCCGCATAGGCCCCCTGCACCAGGCGGTGCGCCCCCAGGAAGAACGCACAGAGTCCGCCCATGACAAGAACGGTGATGAAGGTCGCCATCATCATCTCAATGAGCGTAAAGCCGCTCCGTCTGTCGCGGGAAGCCCTCACCACGTCACCACCCTTCCCAGTTCACCGCGATAGACAAACACGGGGCAGACATCCGAAAGCGTCCGCCGTCTGTCCGCCGGCCCCCACTCCAGATCCCCCTCAATGCAGCAGAGCGTCTCCGAAATCTGGGACACGCGAAGCTTCAGCTTGGGCATCGCACCGGACGCCGTGCCATAGATGGCCAGCGCCGGCACGGCGTTTGAGGTCAGCGTCTCCTCGACCCAGCCGTTGGCGACGGAATTACGGATGGAGGTGCTGTAATCCTCGTTGAAACGCTTCCAGACGGCGTCCCACACCACCGCCTCGGCGGAAAGCAGCTCGGCGTTCTCATGGGCGATGCGGGCAGCGACGGAGATGCCATTGAAAAGCGCAAGCGACAGGAGCGTGAGAATCGCCCCTGCCAACATCACCTCAATGAGCGTGACGCCTCGCTTTCCCTTTCGCGCCCTCACGCACTCCCCCCTCCCGATGAAGAGCCAAACACACGATCGAGCGCGGCCTCCACCGCCGTCGGATCCGCCAGATACAGGCGGCACGGACCCACCGCCTCCAAGGCGTTCTTGAGCGCCGAATCCGACGGATTCACCACCGCAATGAGCGACAGGTTGCCAAGCCGTGCGAACGGCACAGCCCCCCGGAGCCGCAGGACGGTTTCGGGATAGCCCTTGAAAAACTGTGCGGATGGTTCAAACGCCGCCAGCGGAATCGGCGGGGTGTTGAAGTGGTCGGCAAGATACTCCACGCACTTCTCATAAAGTGATGCATTCTCATTTTTAAGAATATGAAGTGCGGAAATGAGAAAAACACGGCCTCCCACGTTCGGTGCAACCAGATGGCCAGAGAAGAGTTCATAATCCGAGTCCGAAAGGATGCCCGCCTCCTTCAGGAAATGCAGGAGCATTTTCTCAGTTTGCACCGCCTCTTGCGCGGCAATTTCCGTTTTTTCGCTTTCTGTGAGCTCTTTTGGACGTTCTGGCGTAAGATCGGGCGTTGGAGCCGTCAAGGTGGAGACTTTCAGGAACAGCGCCTTAGCGGGGGCATAATCACTTGCTTCAAGGCGCGGCAAAAGACCCTTGAGCGCTTCAAGATCATGCTCCTTAACTAAAAGTTCCGCAAGACTTACAAGCGCCTTCTGCCCTTTTTCATGCTGACCGAGCATGTCGTAGGCAACCACAAGGAACTCAAGGGTTGTACGGTCATCAGGCATGATTTCAAGCATCTGCTCGAAATACGCCACACCCTCGGCAAGCCGTGCATCGAACTTGACGGGGGACTCCTCTCCCGTAGGGGTCTCTATCGGGGTTTCTTCGCTCATACGAAAACCTACTGCACATCGGGTGCCAAGCCCCCCCCTCCCGCGTGGCATCGGAATTGCTAGAAGTTTGGTATGCCTCAAGACGAGAAACATCTGAAATTGAAACCGCGCCTGCGCCTCAAACGGGGAGGCGTGGAGGAACTGCGCAAGATCAGCGATCCCATCGAGTTCGCCATCGCCGCCGCAGACTACCTCGGCATGCAGCCGATTTCCCTGCCGCTGGGCTTCACCCCCACGAACGATCTCCTGTGCGGTATGCCCTATGAGGCCTGGGGCCGGGTGCAGGCGCTCCCGCTCTGCAAGACGGCTGGACGACTCACGGTGGCGTTCGCCGATCCGTTCGACCTGCCGGCGCAGGAGGAGGTCGGCCGATGGAGTGGCGGCAAGGTGTGGCCGATGGTCGCGCCGCGCAACGAGTTCAAGGAGATCATCCAGCGTCTCAAGCAGGCGGAAGCCGCCGCCGACCCGACCCTCGCGATGGAAAACATCATGAAGGGCGACGACAATGATGTCGAGATGTCGGCGGACGAGAAGGACAACTCGGAAGCGCTCGACGCCTCCCTCGACGCCGCCGGCGAAGCCCCCGTCATCCGCATGGTGAACTCCATCATGGTCGAAGCGCTGAAGACGAACGCCTCGGATATCCACTTCGAGGCGATGGAGAAGACGTCGCGCCTGCGCTACCGCATCGATGGCGAACTGGTGGAGCGTCCGTCGCCCCCCAAGGCGCTGCACAACGCGGTCTGCTCCCGCATCAAGATTCTTTCAAATCTCGACATTGCCGAGCGACGCCGTCCGCAGGATGGACGCTTCAAGGTGAAGGCGCTCGGCAAGGAGGTCGATATCCGCGTCTCGATCCTGCCCACCGTCCATGGCGAAAAGGTGGTGATGCGTATCCTCGACAAGGCGAACCTCGCGCCCGGTCTGGCGTCGCTCGGTCTCGACGAATACGCGTACAAGGCGATGAAGTTCGCGATCGACCAGCCGCACGGCATCATCCTCGTGACGGGGCCGACGGGGTCCGGCAAGACGACCACGCTCTACTCGTGCCTTCAGGACCTCAACCAGCCGAACGTGAACATCGTCACGGCCGAGGATCCGGTGGAATACGAGCTTCCGGGCGTGAACCAGTGCCACGTGAACGTGGCGCAGGGCCTCACCTTTGCGGGCATTCTGCGTTCCGTGCTGCGTCAGGATCCGGACATCGTGCTCGTGGGCGAAATCCGCGACGGCGAAACGGCGGACATCGCGGTGAAGGCCGCTCTGACGGGCCACCTCGTGCTTTCCACCCTTCACACGAACGATGCGTGCGGCGTGGTGGCGCGTCTCATCGACATGGGCATCGAACCGTTCATGCTCGCGAGCTCGCTCATCCTCGCGCAGGCGCAACGTCTTTTCCGCAAGCTCTGCCCCTACTGCAAGCAACCCGTGGAGCTCAACGAGGAGATGCTGGCGGCGAACAAGGTGGACCCCGCGCCGTTCAAGGGCGTGGAGATCTTCGGTCCCGCCGGATGCCCGAAATGCCACAACACCGGCTACAAGGGACGCGGCGCGATGATGGAGGTGCTGCCGATCTCCGCCAAGATACGCGCGCTCATCGAGAAAGGCGGCGACGCAGAGCTCCTGAAGAAGCTCGCGCTCGAAGAGGGAATGGTCACGCTGAAGGAGGCGGGCATGCGCAAGGTGCGCGCCGGCGTCACATCGCTCGAAGCCGCCTTCGCGGTCACCGGCGGAGAGTGAGGGAAGGTTAAAAGGTTAAAAGGTTGGCAATGTCGCAAAGTTGGGGATTATATTATGGAAATGCAAACTCCCCCTCTAAGATAGAGGGGGTGGCCGTAGGCCGGGGGAGTATGACAGGTGGAAGAATCATACCCCCTCGCCCCTTCGGGGCACTCCCCCTGTCTCAGGGGGAGAATTTGAAGTATCCCCCCCCAAAAAAAAACTTTGCGACATTACCAAAAGGTTAAAGAGTTAATAACGCTAACGGGCATCTACCATGATTGAAGTACCGAAAATCAAGAAAGCGAAGAAGATCGCGAACACCGAGATCGTGCCGTTCACGCGCCAGCTCGCCTCGATGAGCGCCGCCGGCATGCCGATCCTCGCGACGATCATGACGCTGGAGGAGCAGAGCGCCAATCCCGAGTTCAAGAAGGTTCTGAACTTCATGAACAAGACGATCGAGAGCGGCGAGCCGCTTTCGCGCGCGCTCGCCGCGTTCCCGGTTCTCTTCGACGACATGTACGTGAACATGGTCATCGCCGGCGAGCAGTCCGGCGAGTTCGCAGGCATCCTCAAACGTCTCGGCACGCTCATCCAGTCCTCCGCGCGCCTGCGCCGCAAGGTCAAGAGCGCCATGACCTATCCGGCCGTCATCATCTCGATCGCCCTCGTCATGGCGGCCGGCCTCATCCAGTTCGTGGTGCCGATCTTCGCCGAGATGTTCTCCGGGTTCGGCAAGCCCCTTCCCGCGCTCACGCAGTCGCTTGTGGACATCTCCGACTTCGTGAAACACTACTGGTACTACGTGGCGGGAGCCGTGGCGGTCTTCGTGTTCTCCTTCCGCGCCTGGAAGACCTCCGAGCGGGGACGCTACCAGTTCGACGAGTTCCTGCTCAAGATGCCGGTGTTCGGCGAGCTGAACCTCAAGAGCGGCGTCAGCCGCTTCTGCCGCCTGCTCGCGCAGATGACGAACGCGGGCGTGCCGATCCTCAAGTCGCTCAAGGTCGTGGCGATGTCGATCGGGAACCGCGTGCTGGAGAAGTCCATCCTCGACGCCCGCCTGGAGGTGGAACAGGGCAACCAGCTCAATGTCGCCCTGGAAGGCAAGCCGTACATGCCCATCATCATGGTGCGCATGATCGCCGCCGGCGAGAAGTCCGGCAAGGTGGAGGACATGCTCGACTCCGTGGCGGACGCCTACGACGAGGAGATCGAGGCGCTCCTCGCCACGCTCACCTCACTCATGGAGCCGTTCCTGATGGTGTTCCTCGGCGCGGTCATCGGCACCATCGTGCTCGCCATGTTCCTCCCGATCTTCAACATGGGCTCCCTCGCAAGCTAACGCTAAAAGGTGGAAAGGTAAAAAGGTGGAAAAGTGGAAAACCTGTTAGACTATGTGCGAAGTCACAATTACCCAATATTCTCAGCGTACTCTGCCCCTCTGCGTGAGCTATAACTCTAAACATCCAAACCTCTAAACCTCCAAACTTCCAAACCTCCAAACTTCCAAACCTCCAAACTTCCAACTTACAGACAAGGAAGCAAATGTCGATGGAAAAAACAGATGAAAGCAGCAGCGAGACGGCGACCCGCCTGCGCGTCGCCGAGCTGCAGGCCGAACGCGCCAAGATGGTGATGGAATCGCTCGCCGGGTTCTGCCACGCGTTGGGGCAGCCGGCCACCGTGCTCCTCTCCTCCATGGAACTGCTGAAGATGGGCGGCATCGACGAGGAAACGAAGCGGCAGGTCGTCGATATGTGCTACGACGCCGTGATGGAGATCAAGTCGCTCCTGGCCGAGATGAAGCAGCGCCGCGAGTATGTGGCGGAGGCCTACCTCGCCGGCAACGAAAGCGCCGGGAACATGATCTCGCTTCCCGAATGGAGCGACAAGGTCCCGCCCAAAGCCAGCTGGGACAAGTAAGGGATTGGTGGATTGGTGGATTGAATCACAAATCACTCAATCCTCCAATGGCTAAAAGCCACCGACTATCAACTCATAGGCAAGCACTATGCATTTGCGATTGTGATTTGAGAATTCGCTTCGGACTAATTCTCAAGCCCCATGCCAAATCGTAAGATTACGGTGCGGACGAAATCGAATCCTGAAGGGTCTGTCCCCACGGTTTTACGCTGAACTCTCTTTCATTGTAGCTTGATTCTCCTGTTGTTTCTTTAATACTGTTGCCGTAAGTCACAATAGCTCAACGGGACCGTAAAGCCCGCAGCTGACAAGGCTGTCGTTCGCCGAATATCCGGACGAGTGGCGTTCGCGCACGATCGGCCGCCCCTGAGCGTCACGCCTCTTGCCGTTCTTGTATTCGAGGCAGCTCTTGGTAACGCGCTTCTCCGGCGGCAAGAGGCAATCGCCGATCAGCCGGTTCCGCCACGTGTTCGTCACGCGAACCTCCAGCGTGTTCGCTCCCCTCTGAAGCGCCGTCGCCGGCACCTTTACGTGCCACGGCGCACACCAGACGACGCCGCAGTCCGTCCCATTCACGAACACCTCGGCAAGGCCGCCTGCCACCATGCCCAATTCGAGAAGCCGATCCTTCTTATCCTCTTCATCCAACATGAACGTCGTCGTGTACGATGCCGTTCCAGAGAAGTAGCGCACCATAGGATCGTCGGACTTCGTCCAGTCCCCCAACCGATCGAACGTATGCTCGCCCAACCTCACGTCCCACGGCCCTTCAATCGCCACGGCGCGCTTGTCCGGCACGTTGCGCAGGACGGGCGGAAGATCATGTGCAGGCCTGTCGCCATCCGCAAGTGCCTTCGGACGGAATACCACAAACACCGAGCCGTCCTTGGGGAACAGGAAAGGCACCTTCGTGCGTCCGTCGGGCGTGGGTTTCGCCTCCGTCGCACGGCGGCGGTTGCCCGTCACGGGATCCCACAGTTCGCACACCTTGTCCTTCACCCGGAACGTGACGCTGCCGCGTCCGGTGCCGGATGTCGTGACGAAATAGATGTCGGTGCCGTCCGCCATGCGGCGGTGGATGACGTCGCCGAAGTCGCCCTCGAAGTCGGGTGGCGGCAGGACGGGCCAGACAACCGGCTGGGCCGTCGCATCCACAAACGCGGCGTAGCGGTCCTTGAGGGAAACCCTTTCGTCGTTCAGGATGTCGTAGTTGTAGCCGCGCGGGACGGCGATAGTCGCGCCGTCCCACGGCAGCGCGCGGTAGCGTCCCCAATGGCGATACGGCGAATGTCCCGCATAGATGGCAATGTCGGTGACCGGCTCGCCCGCCTGAAGCATCGTCTGGCAGCGCGCAAGATAGGTGATGAACGCCTTCGACTGCCGGTGCCAGGTGACGTTGCGGTTGATGTGCGTTCCTGCGAAATACTCGATGCCGGGCCGACCGAACGCGGCCGGCGAGCAGGTGAACGTGTGCCACACGAAGTGGTTGATGCCGTCCACGAACGCATCGTCCGCACTGCGCTTAAGCGTCGCGGGCCACTGGCTCCAGTGGTAGTCCATGTGCGTGAACGCCTCTGCGGAGGCGCGCGGAAGGCCGTAGATGCGGGCGGCATTCGCGGCGGCCACGTTGTGCGCAAGGTCTGAATGGTGCGCAGGGGCGACAGGCCAGAACTCGCCCTGCGGCATGTCGTTCACGCCGAGGAAGGCCAGCTGGTCCGCCTCCTGGAATACGCTCGGATCGCGGTTCCACGGACCGCCAGACTCGGAATAGAGCTTCAGCCCCCTTTCGTGGGCGAGACGGCGCACCGTGCCATAGAAGCAGTCGCGGAAAAGATCGTTGCGTACGCGGCGGAAGTCTTTCATCACCTTTGCGTCCGAGCCGAACCCGGCAAGCACAGGTAGGCTGGGGCGCAGCTCGTAGCCCGCACGGCGGCGGAACTGCTCCTCGAAACGGGCCGTCCATGTGGGGATCGCCCCCTCCCAGCTCACGGAATAGACATGCGTGAACGCGGTGCCGACGAGCGGACCCAGCTCACGGAAGAGATCGCCGGTGACACGGTCGAAGTGGCGCGCCACGGCATCGGCATCGATTACATCGACATCGAACTCGCGCTTCGGGATTGCGCAGTAGCCGAAACGCAGCTCAACCTTCCGTCCTCCGGGCGCATCAGGGGCGAGCACAGGAACCGGCGGCTCGTCGCGGTCGCGTTCCCATCGACCCACCACGCCGCCCGCGTTACGCCATCCCTCCTTGATCTTCGCGTCCTCTGGCACGCTCACCTCGATGGTCGCGATGTCGGAGTAGTGCATGTAGTCCGCAGGTACGTCCTTCACGTTCACGCCGCAGACAAGCCGCTTGGGCCCGTCCGCGCCCGTCTTCCACGGCCCTTTCAGCGATCCGCCGCAGTCGGAGAGGTTCATGGTGAACTCCAACCCCAGCCGCGCGCACTCCTGCACGGCAAAAACGACAATCTGCCGCCATTCCGGGCTGCCGAAGGCGAGTCTGACTTCTGGCTTGCGCACTACCTTGTCATAGCCGCGAGGGTCGAACATCAGGACGCCGCCAAAACCGATTTCCTTCATCGCCTCCAAGTCGGCAGTGACCGTCTCGCGGTCGACATTGCCGTTCACCCAGTACCAGTAGCACCAGGGCCGCGCGGCGGGCGGCGGATTCTCAAAACCATGCCACAGAGAATCCACGTCAGCCGCCAGACCAGCGACCAACATGGAACACAGACCTGCAATAACGCGTCTCAATTGATGTCCCTTTCTATCTCGTAAACGAAACGCGCCGGAGGTCCCGCAACGGACGCCAGAAACGTCAATCGACCTTCTACTACGCGTGACGGGACCCGCTCCATCCGCCGACCGGAGAGGTCAAGCGCCCAGACATTGAACTTCTCCGGATTGGCTATATCCAATCGCACACGCGCATCTCCCTCTCGCGCTTTCAGCGGCATACAGCCGTAGTTGGAAAGTATGCCAGTTCGCCCATCCCGGAACGAATAGCCACTACCACGCACGTCTGTCACATGAAACAGCACGATACGCCGCGCCTCGGCGAGTGATCTGTCTCCATCAAGCGCACTGGCCCATATCGTTGAAGATCCACCGCCAGAAGTCTCCACCCCAAGAGGTCCAGCTGAAAACATTCCATCGGACGGAAGAAAGCCACCGGCCGTCCGTAGTGTCGACACACATGTCGGCCAGAGCGAACTACGTCCGCTTGTCGGTGCGGGGGAAAGAGCCTTTGCGGCTCCGTTCGGCGGTAGAGGAGAAATGCCGGTGGACGATGCCACGGTCTCCGCCGCCGGTGCCATATCCCCGCGACGGAACAGCAACGCCGTTGCATAGGCCCCCAAACGCATCACGGGATCTGCGCAGACGTTGTATTGGTCAGGCACGCCGTTGCCTTTCGCCAAAGTTCCCAAACCTTGCGCATAGGCAAACTGCCAGAGTCCGTCCCAATCTTGAAGCGCTGCACAGGCGCCGGCAGTCAGACCGCCCACCGAACGGTGCGGCCAGCTGCCTGCGAAATTCCATTCTGTGCAAGTGAAAGGCCTACCTCGCACGCGCACCCACGGAACCTCGGTGAAGGTGGTGGACAAATCTTCGAAAAGATCGGCCGGCAGCCGCATCTCAATGGCGCACGGCGTTTTCCATTTGCCACTGAGGAAGCGCGGTTTGCCGCCATACCAGTGCGCGTCCACGAAGTCATAGGCCGTTTCACGCACCGGCTGCATCGCGGCGAACCACGGTCCGCAGTCATTTCCCGAAAGCAGCGCTTTCACCCCGATCGACTTCAGGAACGCCTTCTGACGGCGCACGAGGTCTGCCTCCGTATCGGCCATGAAAAGGGCGAGAACCGCGTTGTTCGTCGAATAGAATGTTTCACGGGCAAATGTCTCCGGCGAAATCACGGCATCAGGAGGGAACCACACCCCTCTGGCTCGCTTGTCGGCCAACCAATCGGCGTACGTCTTCTGCACTTCGGGGCGTCCTCTCGCCATCCACCAGTCGCCCATTGCAAGACGGTTTTCATTAATCAGCACGAGGAGCGGCAAGGCAGGGTCGTCCACATACCGCAGACCGGTGTACGGATTTACATGACAAAGAAAGTTCCGCACGAACGAACACCAGTTTTCGAAAGCCGCATCGATGAAGGGGACAAGACATTTGAAGCCGTTTGGTGAAAGCGGCTTTGCGGGTGGATCGGCGATTCCAAGCTGCTCCCATGTGACGGGGCGCGAATCGTAGAGATCCATAGTCATGTGAAAACCTGCTGACTTGAGACGTGCGAAAAAATAATCGAATGATTCCATGGCCTTGGGATCAAGCGCGGTGCCATCGCCTTTGCGCTGGGTCATGGAACGGTCATAGTGATGAAGGCGCACGGAATCCCATCCAAAGCGCGAAAGCCGCACCACAGCCTCGTCAGCAAGTGCCTTGTCCGGGAAACACGCGCCACCGCATAGGTTTATGCCGTTGAACCTGACGCGTCGCGATGGATCTTTCTCGAACGCGAAATGACCATCCACCGTCACCTTAAGCCACCCCTGCCGACCGGCCGGGCCATTGCGGAAACCCATGCCGGACAGGTCAAGCGCGCTTCCCGACATGACATCTTTCGGATTTTCGAGCGGGACCCAACCAGGCGACGCGTCTATCGAGACACCATCAAGATGGATGCCGCGCGTTTCCACTGTATTTGGATAGGCTGGATCGAACCAGGTGTGCAGCTTCCTCCGGCATCTCATCTTGACATCTTTCGTCCGTACATTTGCGACCATGGACTTGGGAATATCTTTACGGTCGCCGAATTCGTAGTATGCGTGGTTGCGGGGAAAGGTATCTATCTGAATGAAGTTTCCGGCGCTGCCGCGCAAATGTTCGATGCGGAAGTCCTCGTAGCGTTGGGGCGTATCCGGCCGAATCTTAAATCGGACTACGTTCCATGCTCCCGGCATGACGCGGCAATTGCGCACAATCACATTGCTTACGTAGTAACATTCGCTGCCGCATCCGACGCAAGCATGGCACTGAGACCCGAACGTGCAGCCCTCGATTAAGATGTTGCTGTTCGGGCGGTTGTCGGGGAAACGCGTGGGGTCATCTGCCCATGCGCCGTAGCCGCCCTTGAATACAATGCCGTCGTCATTATTGTCGATGTGACAATCCTTGATCAGCACATCCTCCACGCCGTCAAGATCCATGCCGTCAACTGCAGGTCCCTTCGTGCCATCCGGTGCGATCTCGGTCTTCGTGGTGACGTTAACGATCTTCAGACGGCGGCAATCGTAGTAGTGCGTAGTCCAGAATGGCGGGTTGAGGAACGTGACACCCTCGATTCGCACGTCATTTGAACCGGAGACAAACAAAAGACGCGGCCGTTGTTCGTCAAGCCCCGTCGCATCGGGATTCCACCGCCGCCGCAGCCACCGCGCACGCCAGGCTTTGAAGCCATCCCCGTCAACCGTTCCTTCCCCTGTGAGCGTGAAGCCATCGGCATTTATGGCATTGACCACGGCGCAGAAGTAGGTCAGCGTCACGCCGCGTAACCGGGTTTTTTCAAGCGCATAGTCTGAGATGTCCCGTGATGCCTTGAGCACGCTCCCCTTCTCTAGATGCAGATGCGTCCCTTTCCGGAAATGGAGACCGCCTGTTACAAACGTCCCTGGAGGAACGACAACCGTCCCGCCACCCGCCGCCGCCGCGCGGTCAATCAGCGCTTGAATCTCCGCCGTGCGCACCACGCCGTCGTCGGACGGTATGCCATGCTCCGTGAGAACGAAACGGGGCGATTCCCCACCCAACGCCGTAAGCGTACCTGCTGTCATCAAGGCGGCCCACGCCGCCAGCGTTTTTCTTGTCTTTTGCATCATCACCGGATCGAAAATACAATACCAGAAATTGGAAGAACGTATTCGTAACACCCGATATCCACGTGATCTCCAACGATACGCGGATTTCCGGCAAGATCGACCCCCATCGGCATCCACGTCAGATCAAGCCCTGCATCAACGGCTGCCGAACGTCTTTGCGGCATATAGTACGGAGCGCTGGAATATTTACCAACGCCTGCCGCAAACGAAACAGTTCCTTTCATGAAATTCCACCGTTCAGGCGGCACCCCGCCCCAGCCAGAAACATAGAGCGAGTTACTTACGATGTTGAGGGCACCGGCCGTAGCATTGAAGTTCAGATCCCATCCTTCAGAACCTGATGTGTTGCTGGTGATGACGTTCGTGACAAAAAGGCAGTTGACGATGCAGTTCGTGCCGAGCGCCGACGTGTCGACATCCTTGAATGCATAAAAGAACCAGTTCTTGAGGTTGTCACTGTGTCCAGCGATGGAGTTGCCGACGAATGTGCAGTTCTCGATGTCGGCCATGACCCCTGCGCTAACAATGACGCGCGGCGCGAAGCATCCAGTGAAAAGTGAATTTGCAAGCCGTCCAGTCCCTGTACCTGCATCGAATGTGACGAGAGCAGTAGCATTATCGACGAACTCTGCCCGGCATCCGTCAAAGATGCAGCGATCAATGGATTTCGCGTGAATGTCGCCCCAATTCAAAAATGTGCAGCAGCGAACGTCCGCCACCTTGTCTATCTGCCTACCAAGCCTGACGCGACGAGCCATGTTGCTGACGAATGTGCAATCAGAAACTGTGCCTCCCAAAGTTTTCGAGCAAAGGCCTCCGCAGGCGTTGCTGGCAAAATTGTCCTTGAATATGCATCCGTTCACGGTATCAATATGCTCACAATACAACGCGCCGCCGTTAGTGGCAGCCACATTCTCCACGAACACACAGTTCGCAAACAGATTGGTGTGATAGTAGTTCGCTGCACGCTTGAAAAACCCGAATGCTCCACCACCGTTCGCGGCCGAGTAGCAATTGGTGTAGAGGCAGTCGAAAGCATCGATGCCGTATGTGGCGCCGCCATCGTAGGCCGAGCCGCAGTTCCGGAACACGCAGTTTGAGACGAATCCATAGCCTTCCGAAGGCGAGCATCCATCTGAAGTCGCCCATGAAAGCGCACCGCCGCCAACCTTGCTTGAATTCCCTGAATCGGCTGGCTGGCGGCCATTTTCAAAGGTAATGTTGTAAATGGCAGACCAGCGCGGCTTCTGCCCGTGCGCATAGAATATCGCACCTCCGTTCCCGCCCCTCAAAACCGTCTCCTCTTCGGGTGATTTCAGGCTCCAATGCTTGTCGCTTTCACCACGGAGAATGATGCGCTTACCCATCAATTTCAGATAGGCAGTCGCGTAGCCTGATGTTTTCGTGGGAGTCAAGCCCGTAAGGTCGTATGTTCCAGATTCGAGCGTGATTGTATCACCATCAACGGCGGCGTTTAAAGCTCGAACAAGCGCAGCGACATCGCCGGACGAGACTATGGCATCTGCCGCGCGAGCGCATTTGGCAATTGGCAGTGCCGCCAAGACTGCCACCATCAGTTTGCAGAGCCTCGGCGTTACCGCACGCCCGCTTGCACGCCTTTCTGGTTGCCTTCGGCAAGTCCACCTCCAAAGCAAAGCAGCTGCGGTGCATGATGCGACTTCCCCCTCGCCAAACCATACATGCGGGCTTCCCGCATACGGCTTTCCATCGAGCGCTTCTCTATTTGTCATGGTCTTGATCCTTCCTTGGTTTTGAATTAATTGTTGCGAGTTATATCGAATCGCGATTCAAACCGCATCTAGTCGATGGCGACGCGGTCTTGCTTCGCTTGGCACGCCTTAAACTGTTTCTCACCTTTTTTGAGCTTCTCATTCTTCATGAATGTGGCAATCCGCGTTTCGATTTCCGGAATGAGGCGATGCGGCTTCGAGTCGGGGATCCAGATGCAGTGTCCGGTAAGACCTTCTCGGATGGCGGCGGGATATTCGAAGAACTCACAGATGTTCCCGGCGGCGCGATAGGCGTCCGCGAACGCCTTGTGCGAAGCGATGGGCACCACCTTGTCCTCCGTCGCATGGGTGCAGAGGACGGGTGCCATGCCAGAAGCAATGGCCTTGCACGGATCCATCGCCGCCAATACGGACGGCGTGTGCGGGGCGCCCGCCCTGCCGGCATCCGCGCATTGGTAGGGCGCGCTCGCCGAGCGCGCCGCATCGCCAAACAGCGCACGATACCGTCCGGCATGGACGGCATGGTCCAACACAGGATCGCCAATCGCCGAAATAGAGACGCAACCGGCGACATCGCCCGCCGGGAGATGCGTAAGCGTCCACAAGGCGAGGTGTCCGCCCGCCGATCCACCGCAGATGTAGATGCTCTTAGGCGAGAATCCGGTGCGTTCGCGGAAAGCATCGGAGAAAAGCCAGTTCGCCGCCTTTATGCAATCGTCACCGCAGGCGGGCCAGCGGTTCTTCGCCGACGCGAGCCGGTATTCAATATTGAAAGCGACGCAACCGAGGTCTCGGCAGAAGAAATCCGCTACGCCGCTCCAGCTGTAGCGGTCGCCAGCGCCCCATCCACCGCCATGGATGGCAAGCACGACGGGCGTCTTGGGCGAAACCTTTTCCGGAAGATACAGGTCTCCCAATCCGAACTTGCCGTTCACCGAAGCATACGGAATGTCGCGGACGACCGCCGCACCCGCCGCCGCCGCCCAGACCGCAATCGTCAGAAATATCGCGCGACGCAGCATACCTTACCTATCCTCCGTAACGACTACGGTTTCGATTCCAAGCGCGCGGCCAAGCTTTTTCAATTCGGCGGCGTGATGCCCGACGCCGAGGGCGAAGTGATGCGTGGGCCCTTCCAGCGACCAGCGGCGGAGAAATGTGCAGACATCAGGCTTGAAGCGACCATGCGTGTTTGTGTTGCCCGTGGGCGGGATGGGACCTGCCAGCGACTCCCCTTCTGCGACGATGAACTTGAAGGAGCCGTCCGCCTTGAGTCCAAGCGACATCATCGTGATCGGCCCTTCCTTGATGTTGAACTCCACGCCCGCGCCGCTCCCGGGCTTGCCGTGGTACTTCTTGAGCGAACGCAGAACCGGCTTCTTGGCCGCGATGTTGAGATGGTGGGGCCCGTCGTGTCCGACGAGAACCGTTCCGCGCTCGAAGTCGATCGGATGGAACTCCGCGAAGCTGCCGCCGATGTCGAGGCGGTCGAAGATCATCATCGCAATGCAGTTCTTGAGGTCGAACTCGCCGCACATCGGGAACCCCGCCGCCGTCAGGAGCGAATTGCCGACGATGAAGTTGGTGACCAGCTCGCGCGTCAGAGAACCAGGTTCTCCCTCGTAGTAATAGGCAAAGCCGTCGAGGTTGCGTTTCTCGATGAACTTCTCGAGCGCGACAGCGGCCTTTGCCGCAACGTCGAGATCGTGGTCGGTAAGTTTTTCAGTCCAGGGATCGGAAACAGGATCGGGCGTATCGAAGAATTCAAGGATGCGCTTCTTCATTTCATCGACGGCGGCGGAATCAGGAGTGCGGTAGAACGGCATGATCTCGTCTGGTTCGCAGAGCGCCACATGGCAGCCGAATGTGCGCGAGACCGCAGTCGGATCAACCTGCATGTCGTACATCGCCTCAAGGACGTGCCCCATCAGCCCGATGCGGGCGCGGCGCAGGTCGTGCAACACGCACGCAACTGCGCACCACTGGCGAATTTCCTCTGCAGCTCCCTGTTCCCTCTTCCCTGTTCCCTCTTCCCTGTTTCCCAATTGCCCGATGATGACATCCGCAACGGGACGGCCATAGCGGATGGCGACGCCCGTGAACTCCGGCACGGAGCAGAGGTCGTCGTTGTAGAGCTGCCTGTAGATCGTCGCGTGTTCGTAGTCGAGCCGCGCATCCGGCTGGAGTGCGACGAGCACGATCGGGCACTTCAGTTCCCGCACGAACGGCGCGAATGTGGAGGATGTCGCATACGTCACCATATCGACAAAGAGAAGATCAAGGTCGGCGGCCTTCATCGCCGGGACGAGCGAGGCCGCCTTCTGCGGGTTATCCGATATGCCGAAGCGGTGGATCTTGAGGGCGGGAGAGCGCGTGTCCTCACGCGCTGCGGCGGACGAGGACGTCCGCCCTCCCACCATCCGCACGAAGGCATCCTCCTTCTTCACCATGTCGTCGTAAAGCCCCGGGCACTGCTTCCAGTACGTATCAAGACCTACCGAGACCACGCCGATGTTTGCCGTGAGCGGCTTGCGACGCTCAACCTTAAGCACGTCCGTGGTGATGGCCGCCGCAGCAAAGCGCACCCCTCCCGTTGCGGCAAATGCCAACAAAATAAATGTCACAACACTGCGCATTTCAAGTCTCTTTCCGATTCACTAACCATTTCTTCCTCAAAACGGCGCGAATGTTAGCACAAATGCCTCTTTCGGGGCAACACTTCTTTTTGGCAAGACTTGCGCTTTTTGGCAAACAATGATATCATTCTCCGCCATGAAATCCACACATCGCTATTTTCCGGTAAACGAAACGCAACGGTCATGGGGTCTGTATGCAACGTGCGCAGGGCACAGCACGACCGAACCGGGCGATGCGTTCCCTTCTCCCGTCCATCCAGACGAATACTTCTTCGACTGGCACAAGGGACGCACACTCCACGAATGGCAGTTTATCCTGATCGAGCAAGGTGGCGGTACCGTCGAGTTCCAGAGCAGACGATACTCCGCCAAGGAAGGATCTCTGATCGTGCTGCCGCCGGAATGCTGGCATCGGTACCGTCCCAATCGAAAAACAGGTTGGACGACGCTGTGGATCGGTTTCGGCGGCGACCTTGCCAACCGGCTGGCCAGCGGTGCTGGATTCGATCCCGTTGGCGAAGTGCGCGACATCTCGCATGCAAGGAACTTCCGCAAACTCCTCGCCAATACCGTGACGGACATCCTTGAACGCGGGCGGGACAACATCTACTCTACGGCAGCACGCATCCCTTCACTGATCGCCTCTCTCATCGAGGAGCAAAATCCCGGATCGGACGGCACTTCGCACCCGGGAATCGTCCATCGGGCCCAAAGCTACATAGCCGAACACGCCGCCGAGACGGTTGACTTCGCCTTTCTCGCCGAATCGATGGGGATCCCGTACCGGACGTTCCGATACCTGTTCGCAAAGGAGACCGGCACCTCGCCGCTTCAATACCAGCTCGACATACGCCTTACGCGCGCACAGAATCTGCTGCGCTCCACCGACATGTCGATAGCGGAGATTGCCGAAACGCTCGGATTCAACTCCACCTGGTATTTCGCTCACTTCTTCCAGAAGCGCGTCAGAATGTCAGCTGCCACCTACCGCAAAAAACACCGCTTGCCGATCTGACATGCCACCTTCCACCCTGAGTTTCCAGGATCCCCACAGGATATTGAAGGGGATGTCCCCACAGTTTCCACAGCTAAACAATATTAATCCTATTCTACACGATCTACACGGCTAAAAACCACCCAACCACCTAACCACCTAACTTGGTATGGCACAGGAAAACCAAAACGAAAACAGCTCCGAGACGGCGACCCGCCTGCGCGTCGCCGAGCTTCAGGCCGAACGCGCCAAGATGGTGATGGATTCGCTCGCCGGGTTTTGCCACGCGCTGGGACAACCGGCCACCGTGCTCCTCTCCTCCATGGAACTTCTGAAGATGAGCGGCATCGACGAGGAAACGAAGCGTCAGGTCGTCGATATGTGCTACGATGCCGTGATGGAGATCAAGTCGCTCCTGGCCGAGATGAAGCAGCGCCGCGAATATGTGGCGGAAGCCTACCTCGCCGGCAACGAAAGCGCCGGGAACATGATCTCGCTTCCCGAATGGAGCGACAAGGTCCCGCCCAAAGCTAGCTGGGACAAGCAAGGGATTGGTGGATTGGGTGATTGGTGGATTGATGGATTGAATCACAAATCACACAATCACACAATCATACAATCCTCCAATCCTCCAATTCGTCCTAAGCCGTCCACCCTTCCATTCCGATGAGGCGGAGCGGATTCTCGCGGGCGATCTTGAGACAGTCGGAGTAGCTTAGGCCAACCTCGGGCGACATCAACGTCTCCACGCACTGCTTCATGAGGCATGACGAACCCGCCAGTGAATTCGTCTTGGGGCTTCGCAGGAACCCGTCCGCCTCAAGCACGGAAATGCGGCCGTTCTTTTTGTACGTTCCGGGAGGAAGACCGCCGGGATAGGAGCAGTCCGACACCGTAACCAATCGATCGAGCGGCGCGATGCGCACGTAGCAGTGAAGCATCTCCTTCGGCAGATGGAACCCATCGGAGATGAACATTGGCATGTAGTTCGGATTCGCAAGCGCCGTCCAGATCATGTTATGGTGGCGGGGCAGTTCGTTCGGCAGCGCGTTGCCCAGATGCGTGCAGGTCTTGGCGCCGGCCTTGGCGAGGCGATTCAGGTCCTCGGTTCTCCATGTCGTGGTGTGTCCGAGCGAAATGACAGTGCCGGAGGCCGTCACCTTCCGCGTGAAATCCTCCGCTCCCTTGCGGTCACCGCAAATGGTGACGATGCGGATCATGCCATCCGACGCGTCCTGCCACCGCTCGTACACCTTGATGTCGCAATCGCGCGTCCACTGCTTGCTGTGCGCACCGCTGTACCCCGTGACGTTCGACACGAAAGGACCCTCCATGTGGAAACCGAGGATGCGCTTCTGGCATTCAGGGTACTTCTTCATCGCAGCGCGGATTGTGCGCAGGGCATGCAGGGCCATGTCGTCAGGGCACGTCACGATTGTCGCGAGAAAGGCGTCCGTCCCGCCGTCACGCAGGGCCTCGACAACCTTCAGGACGCCTTCGGGCGTCAGTTCGGAGTCCGTGAAGGATATGCCGATGCGCCCGTTCACTTGAAGATCCACCCACGGAGACTTAGAGGCTTTCCGCCGTGATCCCGTGGCACATCCGGCGACAACGCCGACACCGGCGACCAGGGCCGCACTTTTCAGAAATCCCCGCCTGTTGGTCTGTTTCATTTTTCTTTCCTTTCTCATATCACACAACTCCTTCACGTTGCCGACAGTCGACTGAACTCCGAACCACCTACCGCAAACGCGCTTCGATCTCGCCAACCACCGGCGTGTCGGCACCCGTGGCGCGCGCCTCGTCGAAAAGCGGACGGATCCGATCCTTTTCGCCCTGGTCATAAAGGATCTTCGAGAGATAACCCAGAATGTTGCAGAACGCCTCCGCTTCATGCGGCGCGAGTTCTGAAAGCCGTCCCCCGCATTTCCGCTTGCCCATGCGCCGCGCCTCTTCGAGCAGACGCGTCGCCGCCGCGACATCGCCCTTCCCGCCCTGATAGACAAAGCGCGCCTCCGTCCAGGCAATCTCAAGACTGTCGGGGTTCTTCGCCTTCGCTTCATCGAGGATGCGACGCGCGAGCGCTTGATCCTTGAGCATCGTGTTGGCCGTGTACCACGCGGTGGTCCAGGCATCGATATTGTGGGGATCAGCTTTGACCGACGCCCAGAACCACGGCATCAGCTCAACGCTCTTCGCACCTTCGAGATGCACATGCTTTTCCGGCGCGCGGACATGTTGATTGATCCAGCCCCAAGGGTCAAACGTGTGCGATTGGGGGATTGGGGGATTGGAGGATTGGGGGATTGGAGGATTGGGTGCATGGTCGTGATCATGATCGTCGTGATGATCGTGGTGGTCGTGGTGATCATGATCGTCATGATGATTGTGATGCTCCTTGCACTCCATATCGATGCCGCCATGAAAATAGCTGTCCGCCTTGTGGACCATCGCCGCGCTGATCGTGGACTTCGCATCGCCGAACGCAACGGAAAGCGCGTCGTCGCCCTGCACAACCTGCGGCAGACGCGCGACGCCGAAGCGCCCGAGAACCAGCGCCAGCAGAACGGCGACCACGAAGCAAGGAAGTGCGAGCTTCATCACACCCGCTTCCGCTTGAGGAGCAGACCCGCGACCGCAAGGCAAGCCCCCGTGTACACGGCGCCATACGCCAACACCGCAACCATGACAACCGCGTCCACACCGCCCCAACCGTGGATCAGGCGTTGACGCATATCAAAGAACTCAACATGCGGACCGATCGCGTAGGCGACCTTCACGAGCCATGAGAGCGGCGCGGAAACGGTCTCGGCATAGTCGGGGAGCCGACGCCCGAAGAAGAACATCGCAGTGAGCGCCGTGGCGGAAAGCGTCAGGTTCGCCGAGGGCGTGACGAGCAGAGACCCCACAAGCGCCACGGCGACGGCGAACGCGACAAACGCCGCGTGGAACACGAATCCCTGCACAAGCTCGACCGACAGCGCGCCGCCACGGAGCAGGGCGCATCCGACGAACAGCAGGTAGAAGAGCGCCAGCGCGGACCACGAAGCCGCCACCGCGCCAAGGTACTTTCCGACAAGAAGCGCCCCGCGCGAAATCGGCTTGGAGAGAAGCGGATAGATCGTGCGGCTCTCGAACTCGGGCGGGAAAAGCCGCGCGCCCGTCCCCAGCGCGATGAAGAGCGAGAAGCCCCAGATCAGCAGGAGCGCGACTTCATCAAGATACCGCGAAGCCCCCGACGCGCCGAACGGCGAAGCCATCGAAAGCGGCACCAGCAGCGCGAGGGCGAGGATCAGCAGCGCAAAGATGTCGTTCCGCCGCCAAAGCTCCACGAACGAAAGCCGGACGAGCGATTTCAGTTGACGGATGAACATCTTCATGCGGCACCGCCTTTCGACAGGACATCGAGGAAGAGACGCTCAAGATTCCTTTCGCCATCGCCGGCGAGCTGCCGGACCGGCCCCTGATAGACGGCCTGTCCGGCCTTCATGATGGCGACCTTGTCGCAGAGAAGCTCGGTCTCGCCCAGTTCGTGTGATGAGAAGAAGATCGACTTGCCCTGCTCGCGGAGCCGATGCATCAGTTCCCGAAAGTGGATGCGGGCGAGCGGGTCAAGCCCCGTGAACGGTTCGTCCAAAACGAGCAGGTCGGGATCGTGCAGAAGCGCCTGCGCGATGCCCGCGCGCTGAAGCATTCCCTTCGAGTAGGTCTTGAGCGGACGCTTCGCGGTATCGGCAAGACCGACGGTCGACAAAAGTTCATCCGTCCGGGCACGGATTGTCTTCCCGTCCATTCCGCATAGTCCGCCATAGAACGCCAGCAGTTCCCGCGCATTGAGATAGGGATAGTAGTAGGCGATCTCCGGCATGTAGCCGATCTTCGCGCGTACCTTCGCATCCGAAGGATCGCCGCCCAAAACCGACACCGTTCCCGACGTAGGACGGATCAGCCCCAACAGCATTTTGATGGTGGTGGTCTTGCCGGCGCCGTTCGCGCCGAGAAAGCCCATAATTTCGCCCGCCCCGAGCGAAAGCGTAAGGTTGTCAACGGCCATCACGTCACCGAACCGGCGCGAGACGCCCCGAATCTCCACAACGGAATTCATGGCGTGGAATTATAGCACATTATAGAGCTATCGGCGTCAGAAATTCGTCTTGATGAGATCCTCGCCGCGCAGCGCGACGAGCGCCGCCCGTTTCGCTTCGGCGTCGGCCTTCGTCTTGAACACCCAGAACTCGCACTGCGGCGTGGTGCGGCCGATGAGATCGTACACCATGAAATAACCCGCCCAGGCGATGACGCGCCCCACCCAGCCCGGGCAGTGGTCGCAGTAGCGTCCGCACGGCTCCGCATCGTTGTCCAGCACCTTGGAGAGCGACGGGCAGGTGTTCATGTGGGCGTGATAGAACACCTCGTTGTAGTCGTGCACCATGTCGCAGTTCTCTTCAATGCGGATGCGCTCCCAGTAGTCGTACATTCCCTTGAGCCCGTCACGCTTGAACGCCTCAAGCGTGAAGAAGGCCTGCCGATCGGCGACGCGGGCATAGTAGCGGTCGAGTTCTTCAGGCCCCTTCCTTTCGAGGAACTTGAAGATCTCGTTGTAGAACTTTACAAAGTGGTCGCTGGGGATCATGTCAGTTTAGAGTTTTGAGTTTAAAGTTTAGAGTTTGGGCTATGCTTTGCGGCGGAGAACCTGACGGCAGGAACGGTCACCCGTTTCCTCAAGGACGATTTCGTAGGGGGACCTTGAGCAGAAAGCCTCGTTCAGAAGCCGCGTGGCGGCGCACAACCCCTTCCCGCCGGAGATCTTCCGGTTCTCAAGATGCTTCAGCGCGGCGCAGTCGCGCACCGTCAGCACCGCACCGTCAGCCGTCTCCGCGAGCGTGTAGTCCGACCCCTCGCGATCCAGATAGTACCGCCACCAGGCAATCAGTTCGGAAGGATCGCCCGCCACCAACTTTTCATGGAGCGTGCGGTACACCTTCGTGCCCGTGTTGAAGATCACCTCCCGCAGCGCCGCTTCGCCATAGTTCTCGCGCACGTAGTTCGCGCCGTCGAGGATGGACGCGTGAAAGTCGCGGTGAAGCTCACCGCCGGACGCGTACCGCAAAACCTGATCCGTTGATTCCGTCACAACCAATTTTCCTTTCATCTGAAAATACGATTGAATGTACGATAGCTCCCTGCCGCAAATGCCGTCAAACGGTCCGCTTCAGCACAAGCGCGGTGCGGGCGGGGAGGTAGAGCTTGATCTGCTGAACGATCTCATCGCCCATCTCGACATTGGCAGGCCAAAATTCCTGTCCGGCGGCGATCCGCCCCTGTCCACCGAAGCGCGTTTCGTCGGAATCGAAGAGAAGCCTGTACGTGCCGCCCGGCGGCACCAGCACGCCATAATCCGAATACGAGCGCGACGGATCGAAGTTGAACACGAACACGAATCCGCCCCGATAGAACGCCAGCACATGGTCGGCATCGTTCCGAACGAGCGGAATCGGCGGCGCGGAGACGCACGGCGTGCCGGCGAGTCCGTTCAGCATCGCCGCATCCCAGTCGCCCAGCGCCTTGAAGCGGAGGGAAGGATCGTCGCGCAGGGACCACTGGCGCCGCGCATGGCTGTAGCTGAAGCCATTCCCTTCGCGGGGGAAGTCGATCCATTCCGGATGGCCGAACTCGTTGCCCATGAAGTTGAGGTAGGCACCGCCGTTCAGCGCAAACGTGGCGAGCCGCGCCATCTTGTGGAGCGCCACGCCGCGCGCGATGGCCAGATTCTCCTGATCCTGACGCATCCCGAAATAGACTTCCTGATCCACCAGCTGAAAGAAGAACGTCTTGCCGCCCACGAGCGCCTGATCGTGCGACTCCACATACGAGACAACCTTCTCCTCCTTGCGCCGATCGGTGAGGACGTGGTACATCCCCCACATCGACCAGTTCTCGTCCGGCACCTTCTCCGCCAGATGGAACCAGTAGTCCGGCTCGCCCATCGCCATCCGGTAGTCGAACCCGATCCCTCCCGCCTTGACGGGCGAGGCGCAGCCCGGCATGCCCGAAACATCCTCCGCGATCGTGATCGCCCGCGGATTCACCGCATGGATCACCTCGTTGGCAAGCGTCAGATACGCAAGGGCGTCGCCGTCCACGGAGCCGTCGAAGTACATCGAATAGTCGGTGAACGCCGTGCCGAGTCCATGATGGGTGTAGAGCATCGAGGTGATGCCGTCGAAGCGGAACCCGTCGAAGTGGTATTCATCGATCCAGAAACGGCAGTTGGAAAGAAGGAAATGGAGCACCTCCACCTTTCCGTAGTCGAAGCAGCGCGAATCCCAGGCGGAATGCCATCCGCGCGGACCCGTGTGGAAATACTGGCAGTCCGTGCCGTCGAACAGGGAAAGACCGTCCCGTTCGTTCCGCACGGCGTGGGAATGGACAAGATCCATGATCACACGAAGCCCCATCCCATGCGCCGTGTCGATGAGGGACTTCAAATCCTCAGGCGTACCGAAACGCGACGAGGCGGCGAAGAAGCTCGAAACGTGATACCCGAAAGAGCCGTAGTACGGATGCTCCATCACCGCCATCAGCTGCACGGTGTTGTAGCCCGCCGCCTTGATGCGCGGCAACATATTGTCGCGGAACTCCGCGTAGGTCGCAACCTTCCCCTCTTCGCTCGCCATGCCGACATGCGCTTCGTAGATGGCCGGGTGTTTCGAGTTTCGAGTTTGGAGTGGCGCGGTATGCTTCCACGCGTAGGGCGTGGGGCACCACACCTGGGCGGCGAAGAGATCCGTCGCGGGGTCCTGCACCACGCGCCGCGCGTAGGCGGGGATGCGCTCGCCGCGTCCCCCATCCCATGCGACCTCCAGCCGGTAGAACTGCCCGTGGCGGAGTGCGCGTGCCGGGAACCGCCCTTCCCAGTCGCCCGTGCCAGACTTGCGCTTCAGCTTGAACTTGGGCGAGACCTTCCAGTCCGAGAAGTCGCCAACAAGCCAGATCCCCGTCGCGTTCGGCGCCCACTCGCGGAACACCCAACCGCCCTTCACGCGGTGAAGCCCATAGTATTCGTGCGCCGAAGCCCAGTCGGCGAGACGCTGTCCGCCCGCAAGCCGCTTCGCCAATGCACGCGCATACCGGGCACGACCCGCAATCGCCTCGCGGTATGGTCCCAGAAGAGAATCCCCAAACGGTCTTACAGTCTTCATGGCGAGGATTATACCATAAGTCGAACGCGCCGCGTCATTTCCATATCAGATCCTCCGCCTGACCGCCATGCGTCTTGATCCACGCGAGCAGGACGTTCCAGCTCGCCATCGAGCGGGCGTAGTTGTGTCCGCATTCCGGCTCGCTGAACGGATTGCGCTTGAGGCCGTCGTGCCGGTCACGCACGGCCTTGACGACCTTCACCGCGTCCATGTCCATTCCCTGAAACACCATCTCGGCGGCGGCGACGTACTCAAAGCCCGTCATCACCTCCCCAAAGTAGGGAAACGGCGTCTTCAGCCGTCCGCGAGGCCAACTGCCCATCAAAAGCCCCGCCTCGTCGCCCGCGCAGTACGTGCGCATGTTGTTGAAGTGCCGCGTGAAGTCGGGCCGGAAGTTCCAGCGCATGATCGATTCGCACGTCTTTCGCAGATTCTCCCGTTTTGCGAGATCGCCCAGTCCCCACAGGTGCGCCATCTGCTGCCCGACAAGCTGATCGACGAGACAGCATTTCCCGAGCTGGTACGGAAGTTCCCCGTGTCCTTCCGTGATGTGCTGCTCGTAGTAGTCGCCATTGAACAGCTCCGCATCGATCCGCCGCGTTCCCTTTTCGTAAATGGCGCGGCATTCGGCGGCGAAGTCGCCATCCCCCATCGCCCGCGCCATCTCTTCGGCGGCGCGGAGTGCGCCGAGATACCAGAAGCCCATCTGCGGATTGGGTCCATAGTAGTTCACGTCCATCGTGTTGTGCTGCTCGCCGTCCATGAGGCCCGACTTGCCGACATCCCATCCACCCCTGCGCCACTTCGCGTTCCACGTCCACTTCTCCGCCGGAATCCACGCGAACGCGAGAGCCTTCCGGACGTTCGGCCAGAGCGCGGCGAGCCACCTGTCGTCGCCGCAGATTCTCCAGTCGCGGTAAACCTTTAGGATGCACCCCATCTGCCCGTCGGCGGCAACGGCGTTGCCCGGCTTCGTACCGAGCGGCAGCGGAACGCGAAACACCATCGCGCCGTTCGCGGGGTTCAAGGCATACTTGAACTCCACGTCGCGCATCGACCGCGCCAGGTCGGGGAAGAGACACGCAACGGCGTTCTCGTAGTTCCAGACGTGCGTGCAGCTTCCCTTGCACGACCCCTCATGGTCAAAGACGCCCTCCCAGCCGAGAAGATGCCCCGAAGGAACGCGGAACACCGTCTGCGACTTCAGCACGGCGAGATTGGAAAGCGCGGCCTCCTTTACCGCGGTCGGCGCGTCAAGCGCGAGAATCTTCCGCGTGAACGCGAGCGACCGCGCCTCAAGTTCTCCAAGGCGCGGCACGATCTTCGCCGCCGCGTCCCATGCGTCGGTGTAGTTCTGGGAATACCAGTTGCCGACAATGACTTTCGTGTTTCCCCACGCAGGGCGGTTCGGGAAGTTCCATGTGAACGCGAAACGGAACGGCGTCTTTTCGCCCACAGGAACGGTCTTCTTGAGGCACAGCCCACCATGCGGCTCACCGTCGCTGGAGAGACGCGGCGAAAGTTCTCCGTCATCCGAAAGGTCATCCCAGAAATCGAGCGCCGTGCCGCTCCATCTGTTTGGCGCGAACGACTCGCGGGAAGTAAGCGTCCCGTCGGCGTCGGGGGTGGAGAGCGCAAACGACCCCCAAGCGGGAGAGTTCGTCGCCACGCCGTCCGAAAGGCACATCACGCCGCGAAGCCCCGCCCGCTCGCGGAAAACCGTGCGGTTATCCTTCTCGCCGCCCGTGCGCGAGAGGCGGCGATGATTGAACCCCGTCGGGGTGCCGTCGTTTCCGACCAAGTTCCGGACGAACGCCGCGACGGACACCTCCAGCGGCTCGCCCGAAAGGTTCTCCACCTCGTATTCGAGCGACGCGACCGGCAAGGAACTCGCCGCGCTGTCACCCGGCACGAACGGCGAAAAGCCCTTGATGACAACCCTGACGGGCAAGTCTTTGTCGGAGAGATGCACAACGCCGAACGGAAATGCGCCGTCGAACGACGCCTCGCGGAATCGCGGCAGCCCGGACTGCGGGACGCAGTTGCCCTCCGCCGCGTAGAGTTCCGTCGGATGGAGAGGACCTGCGAGCATCGTGGTGCAGTCGTGCGACGGACCTTTGACGCGGATGGCGAAGAACGTGCGTGAGACCGGACCGCGCTCCGTCTCACTCATCGTCTTGTTTGCGCGGTTCATGATCTCCCAATCGACCAGTTCGCCCCGCCCCGAAAGCGACACCGAACCGCACCCGATGCCGCCCATCGGCAGGGCGACGTGCAGAAGGTGGCCATTGTCAAAGTGACGGGCAACCGGCCACGCTTCCCCGTGCGCCATGACCGCCACCGCACACAGCAGAACCGTCGAGATCAAGCAAAGGACATGTTTCATGCCCGAATTATACCACAAGTCGTGCGTGGTTCTGGCGCTGGTCCTTTTTTGCGCGCGCATCCGCTGCGCGCACGAGGCGACATTCTATTAGGCGCCAAACCGCTCCGCCGCCGCGCGGAGACGGGCGACCGTGCGGTCGCGTCCAAGCAGCTCCAGCATCTCGAAGAGCCCCGGCCCTTCCATGCGGCCCGAAACTGCCACGCGGATCGGATGCACCCACGGTCCCATCCCGTTCCCCTGCGACAGCTCCTTCACCATCGCCGCACCCGCCGCCGCCGTGAACGGCTCCAGCTTCTCGAAGCGGTCC
>CACZCD010000021.1 GCA_902779565.1 uncultured bacterium
CGCCTCTCCCACTCTCCGTCACAGCCTTCCGATATGAGTGATGACCTGTATGCCATCTGCAAGAAGGGCGCCGGAAGTTGCAATCTGGGCTCAGGATACACGACAGCCGGTTCCGTATTTATCGGCTACATGGACGACAGCGACAGTTCAAACATCAACCGGGTCGGCCACCGCCGCTGGTGCCTGAATCCCACTATGAAAAAGACAGCCTTCGGAGATGCAGGCTACTACACGGCTATGTATGCCTTTGACGGAACTTATGAGCCCACTTCCACCGATTCCATGTGGCCCGGTTACAATACCCCCTACGACTATCTGACGGAAAACGAATATCACAATACCGCCTGGTCCTTCAGCACCGGCGAGGCGGAAAACGAAAGTTCAGTTGCCGTCAAGCTGGTCAACAAGAAAACCGGCAAGACCTGGAACTTCAGCAAATCTGCCTCACCCTCGGATTTCTGGATCAACAATACCAATTACGGTCTTCAGGGGGCCATCATCTTCCGTCCCGTCGGCATGACCTACAGCGGAAAGCATGAAAGCATTGACAGCGAGTCTTCGGAGAACATCAACAGCATGCTCGATGCTGCCCTGATGCGTGTCGCCAATGCCTACAAAGTACCGCCTGCAGTTCTTCGCGGTGAGGTCGCCGGAATGTCGGACGCTTTCAATGTTTTCCTGACATCCTGCGTTGACCCGCTTGCGTCCATGCTCGCCACGGAGCTGACGGCGAAAGGTCTCGGTTTCCCGCAGTACGCGAACGATGACGTGGTGATTCCTGCGCTGCAGCGTTGGGGCTATGAACTGGAGGATGCCCGCGACTATTCGGTGGCGGCGTGCTGGGAGTTCCTGATTTCTGGATGCGGCATGGACATCAACAACATCGATGCGGTGAGTTTCGTCGGCGCGCTCGATGCGGCCTTCCGAAACATCACGCGGAGGAGCGGGGACGCGGAGGAAGGGTTGAAGTATGAGGATGTCGAGGCGGAGTTTCTGGCCGAGATCCAGCGGCGGGCGGATGCGCTTGTGGAGAAGTACCGGCATGTGGAGATCCTGCCGGGGCCCTTCGTGTCGGTGATATCGACGGGTTGCATTGAGAACGCCCGTGACATCTGCAAGGGCGCGAAGTACAACAACTTCGGAATCCACGGTACGGGCATCGCCGTGGCGGTGGATTCGCTCGCTTCGGTGCGGGAGCTTGTCTTCGAGAAGAGGATGGTCTCGCTTCCGGAACTTGTGACGCTGCTCGACACGGATTTCGCAGGACGCCCCGACGTCCTTGCGGCGGCGAAGGGTGCGCCGAAGATGGGCAATGCCGATCCGCGTGCGGACGAAATCGCCAAGCGCGTGATTGATTTCTGGGGACACGCCTTCGACGGAAGACGAAACGACCGGGGTGGCGTGTTCCGTCCGGGGACGGGAAGCGCGATGTACTACATCTGGCACGCGCGGGATGTACCGGCCTCCGCCGATGGACGTCTCAAGGGCGAACCGCTTTCTGCGAACTGGGCACCGGCTTTAGATGTTCCCGTGAAGGGTCCGATCAGCGTGGTGCGGTCGTTCACTGAGCCGGATCTCGGCCCTGTGTGCAATGGAGGACCGCTCACCATTGAGATACACGACTCGGCATTCTCGATGCCGGATGGCGTGGAGAAGGTGGCGCAACTCGTGAAGTTTTTCATCGAACGCGGCGGGCACCAGATGCAGATCAACACCATCAACCGCGAGACGCTTCTGGATGCGCAGAAGCATCCCGAACGCCACCGTCACCTCATTGTGCGCGTGTGGGGTTGGAGCGGCTATTTCATCGAGCTGGACAAGGAATACCAAGATCAGATAATCAAGCGAGTGGAGTTGTAGTGCAGAGTGCCTAGTGCGGAGTGCCCAGTGCGAAGCTCACGCACCAGGCACCAGGCACCATTAGAGCAATGAGAAAAGGTCGCATCTTTGAGATAAGGGAGTTTACGCTCCATGATGGGCCGGGGGTGCGGACGACGGTGTTCTTCAAGGGCTGCCCGCTGCGCTGCGCCTGGTGTCACAACCCGGAGGGACAGTCTTCCGAACTTGAGACTATGGTGCGGACGAACGGCGAGAAGATCGTCTGCGGGCGGGACTGGACGGCGCGCGATCTTGCGGACGAGCTTTTGCGCAACGCCGACATCATGGCGCAGTCCGGCGGCGGCGTGACGTTCTCCGGCGGCGAACCGTTGGCGCAGGCGCAGTTCCTTCTTGAGCTGATTCCGCTTCTGAAAGAAAGGGGCGTGCATCTCACCATTGAGACAAGTGGCTACGCCCCTCTCGAGACCTACCGGTCGGTCGTATCGAAGATTGATTTTGTGTATCAGGACGTAAAGTGCCTTGATCCTGATGCGTTCAGGCGCTGGACGGGCGGCGAACCCGATGTCGTGCAGGCGAACATCGCATGGCTTCGCGGTAGCGGCGTCCCATTCGTTTTCCGCGTGCCCTGCATACCGGGCGTCAACGACTCGGCGGCTGACCGCGAGGCGTTTGCCGCATTCGCCGAGGACGCGAAGGTGGAATTCCTGCCCTACAATACGGCGGCGGGCGCGAAGTATCCGCTGCTGGGGCGAGCGTATCCGATGGACGGAATCGTGCCATAATGCTGGACATGTGTCCCCCCAAAAAGTTGACATGTCATTTGCGCCGTGGCGGGGCCGATTCTGTATAATGGGCGACGTTTAGGAGAAATCAGTCTCATGAAGACAGGGAAAAATGCCATAAGCCCATGCAAGGCCCCCATAGAGGAGGCTTTCGTAGCTCGCGCAGAAAAAGAAAGGACAAGACCATGACAGAGAAAAGCTCTCGATGGAAAACCATATGCGGGAAGCCGCATAGTTTATTGGGTTATGGAGGGGGTAAGATAGCAATTCTTGCTGCAATGGCCATTGCGATGATGACGGCGGAAGGCGCTGGCAATGTATTCTTGCTTCCGGTATCGAACATACTGTGGCGTACGGCACCATCGGCAACATTCAAGGTGCCAGTGTTTATGCCTGCAGGCGCATCGTCAGCAACGCTTGTTGTGACTAGCCATGGGTACAGGCAAGAGTACGTCGGACTTGGAGACGGGATGTTTTCCGTGTCGCTCCCGAATGCGGATTCGGCTGAAACCGAGAATGTGTACGACTTCGCACTTGCCTTCAACGATGCTCTTGCCACGACGTACCATGCGAAACTCGCCGTCGTGAGAGGCGCCTCGCCGAGTGGGGGTGCAGATGCGGAAGTCCGTGTCGCCGACTCCCACAAATGGCCCGCCGTAGTCACGAAAGCCGTGTTGCCAATCCTGTCTGGCGTTGATGCGATTTCCATCAATGGAGAAGTTGCCAATGAAGACCTTTGGCAATCTCCCGGATGGTATCTTCTTGCGGTACAGTCGGGCACGGCTTACGATGTATCGCTGTCAGGTGTCGGTCGTTTGTTGGACGAGACGATTTTGTGGGGCGTTGCATCCGGTTTTTCAGTCATCATCAGGTAACCTTAAACCTTAAATCACTTAAAGGAGCCATCAAAATGAAATCACTCATGTTCAGTGCAGTTGTAGTTTTCGCGTCCATCAGCTCTTTTGCCGATGCGACCATTGACCGCATTCTCGTTCGCCAGCAATGGCCGTGGAACGAGATGGTGGCCATAGACTTTGTTTTGACAAATGTCACATCGGCGACGCAGATCGGCTGTGCCGTCTATCGCGGAGAGACTGCCGTTTCTGTGTCGGAGGTTGCGTTTTCCGGGGACATCTACGGCCTTTCTGAGGATGGGACGTATCGCATTATGTTCGACCCTTCATATCTTGCCGACCGCCCGACAAAAGGCGAGACGCTTCGCTTCGAGCTGACGCCCTCGACCATGTCGGATGACAGCCCCTACCTTGAAGTACTCTACAAAATCTTTGACTTGGAGGACAAGACCGTGACCGATGTGACGCGTGGCGAACTCTTGAACGGTAAGTACGGCAGCGTGGAGACGGACTACTCAAAGGTCGGAGAAGGGTATTCCACGCCGCTTTCGGATGTTCTTGTTTGGACTGGTGTCACGAACTATCCCGGCGCGAAGACGACGAAGATCGTCATGCGAAAAATCCCCGCCGGCAGCTTCAAGTATGGAAAGTTCAACAACTGGGTGCAACCGTCCAAGGTCTCAATTACCGTTTCGAAGCCGTTCTACATTGGGGTCTTTGAATTGACGCAGAAGCAGTACAGTTATTTCAAGTACAATTCAGGCTCGGATTATTATGCGCCGGATGAGGTGATCTGCAACGCGGGGGACGAAAAGCCGGTTCAGAATCTCAAGATTATGCAGACCATATACGGCAATTCTCGCGAGTGGGATGCGAGTTCGGGTGCGTTGAACAATCTTAAGACCATGTTTGAGGAATCCGGTACGTACAACTTCGACGTCCCGACGAAGGCGATGTGGTTCCGGGCATTGCGAGCCGGGACCGACACGGCATACTATTACGACGGTCTTTCGGGTACGCCCGACGACTTCAACTACAACGACAGAATGGCGGTTCTGGGGCGGTTCGCCGGGAATGGCGGCATCGTTGATAATGGTGACGGGACAACGACAACGAACGGTGTTGCAGTGGTTGGCTCGTATCGCCCCAATGCATTCGGCCTCTATGATATGATCGGTAACGTAAGTGAAGCGACACGTGATTATGGTCAATACAGCAGCGATGCGACAGATCCGTTGCGTAATAGTTCCGGTAATGCATTTGGCGTGTTTGGCTGCTCTTGGTGCAGTGCCGCAAAACTGCCATATTCGGGCAATTACGGTACGCCAAGTTCCACCTCTGAGAGTGAAAATCTGAATCTTAATCTGAGTTATGCCTTTGTTGGCCTTCGATTATCGTTTTTCGAGGGCGAGAATCCGTTCAAGCCTACGGAATAGTCTGGCATGAGCGCAAGGATTCGGGGCTTTGCAGTTGTGCTACTGGCCGGGGGCCTCGTTAGTGCCGAGCCCCCGACCTTTCAGCCAGGCGTAAAAGACTATCGCAAGGCGTCAGGCACTACCGATTATTCGGCGGCGACGATCATCTATCAGGAACAAGAGCAATGCCGGATTGGAGCGGAGGAGATTCCCTCAAAAGGGCGGAAGCTTGCGTATGCGGACGGTGGCGTTCCGGCGGACGGCATTGCGATCGCCATCGCGGACTCGGCGTTCGGCAAGAAATTGATTGCGGCGTTTGCGCTTGACGTGCCGGGGAAGAGACAGGGGTATGTGATCCGTGTCGATGGCCCTCGGGCGGCGATCATCGGCCATGATGCCATCGGTACACTCTACGGTGCGGTGACGTTCCGTCAGATGATGGCGAACGAAGGAAAGGTTGAATCGGCAACTGTCCGCGATTGGCCAGACATCCTTGAGCGGGGCGGCGTGTCGTTCGGGCGCGGGCTCTGGAAGTGGACGAAGGGGCTTGACACCGCCGGGCGAGCTGAGGAGGTCAAGCGCTGCATCGACGAACTTGTACGCCATAAGATTAACGGCATGGAGGACGTTTTTCTTGTGTGGGCGGACTCGCCTTCAATAGACGTTTGCCGCGACGTGTTCGCATACGCGCGTGCCCGCGGCATACGCACTCGATTCAACTGCGGAACGGAGCTGTGGACGAACCGCAACTGTCCAGAGGGGATGACGCCCGCAAAATGGCCGTGCGTGACGGGGGTGCGGTCATATAGCGACAAATACTACTGCTGGGCAGACGACGCAGAGATCGAAGCATCGGCAAACCGACGCATCGACTATCTGAAGAAGTTCGGGATAGAGGATCCCGTCGTCTATATCCATCCGGTTGATTCATGTTCCGTAAAGGATCCAGAGGAATGGAGCCGCCGTTGCGCGAAATGCCGGGCGAGATGGAAGGATGATGAACGTTGGAAAGCGAGCGCAAATCTTTTTAACATATGGCGGAGGGAGTTTGACAAGCGAATGCCTAAGGCATCGTTCGTATCACCTGTCGTGCCCTACTGGATCTCGTGGCTTGAAAGACCGGAGGCGCAGCGGAATGAGAGTTGGCGGCAGAACGTGATTGACTACTGGACGAAGCTTGATGCCGCAATCAAAGACCAAAACATGGCCTTTGAATCGTGGATTGCGTCGAGAAGGGCTTTTGACGAGTACCGTCGCTTGATTCCCCGGCGGACTGTTCGATACACTGACACGTATCCACAGAATCCGGGTCTGTTCCTGACCTGCCGGCGCAAGATCGGCACGATGTACGAGCCATGCGGCGGGGTGGCGTACGGCATGACCGGTACAGACTCCTACGCCTGCTGGGAGTCGTGCCTTCTGGCTGCGGAATACGCCTGGGATGTTCACGCCCCCGGCTGGGAGCCCTACGATGGTGTCACCTATTGGCACCCAGTGCTTGACACGACGGGGCCGGAGATTGTGATGACGAATGTTCTGCCCCGAATCTGCCGGACGTTCTGGGGCAATGACATCGCTCCGTACATGTGCCAGGTTATGTCATCTGGCATTTTGCCGAAGTATCTTGAGAATCCGGCGGCTGCCGTGCGTCTGTGGAACAAGGTGCTGCGCAACGCCCTCTTTGATCCTGAGCAGGCGAGGCTCCAGGCGGAACTCGGCAAGGAGGCGCTGACATTCGCAGATTCGCTCGATTTCCGGCGTCGGCAACTTGAAGCTGCACGGTTGTGCGCTCGCGCATTTGAAGCCGCACGTCCGTTGGCAGGGGCACTGGCCCATTTCAAGCGTTGCTATTTCGATTCTCTGGCCGACAACACATCGCGCTGGGTCGAACAGGCGCAGGAACTCGTCGCTCGTTCGGAGATCGACGCGGCACTTGAGGTTGGAGATGTCACGCGCGCTGGCGGGATTGCAAAGGTGGCGGCGGACAACCTTCGGGAAGGCCAAATCCGTTCGCGGTTAGAGCGCATCGTGGAAATTCTGGATGCCAGATCTGATGACCCCATGGTTCCTCCGCCGCAAGGGTGCGCCGGACAGTCGTCGCCCAGTAAGGGGTGGTGGAGAAATGCGGAGGTCTGGCAGGGCGAGAAGGTCATAGATACCTTGATTGTCCTCAACCGGCGAAATATCCACATTATGCCGGATTCGCGCATTGTATTCAAGGGCGAAGGCCGTATTCGCGTTGAACATGGACAGTTCCGCGCAGTGGACGCGGATTTTGTCGGAGAGGGCGTATTGACGAACGACTGGCGGATTTCCGTGTCTGGAGAAAAGGCAGAGATTGTCAACTGCCGTTTCAAGGGACTTGCGACGCATAATCCAGGCGGAGCAAGTTGGTATCATGGCAGCATAAAATTGGAAGTGCCTAATGTTCGTGTCGCCGGATGCCGATTTGAGCATATGCAGTCATTGACTTTCATTAACAGGCGTAAGGCAGATGTTGTGGACAACGTGTTTTCGTGTATGGATGTGGGCGTCTATTTGCTCAATTGCCCAGAGTCACGCATTGAGCGGAATGTGTTTGTTGCGGATTCAGGTGGTAAGAAGGGTATTGAATTGGCAAATTCTCCATATTCAGAAGTCGTTCACAACCGCTTTGTTGGACTTTCGGTAGGTGTCTATGCCCGCACTGGCGCTTCGTATGTAATCGTAGCGGGCAATGCTTTTGAGAACTGTGTCCGCTCGCTTCGCACTATCGATTCAAGGGGCACGAATATCATTGAAGCACATGGTTCGGTCAAAACGAGGCGGGGAAAGCGCTTCGACTCAAAATGGGAGGTACATAGATGACCAAGGCAGTTGTGGAGTGGTTAACCGTTCTGTACGTGACGACAGGATACGTTACGGAGGGATTCAGCAATAACCTGATGTATGTCGGCAATGAACACCTGAAGGCCACATCGATGCCGAGAGCGCCTGGACGCGCCCGCTCGCCAACGGGGACGTTGCGGTGGCACTCGTCAACCGCTATCCTTTCGCTCGGGAGATTGCGGTGAGTCTTGCTGAGCTTGGCATTGGCGGTGAATGGTGGGTGCGTGACCTCTGGACGCACAAGTGTGAAGGCAAGCATGCGGAGCGTTATTGGGCCACGGTCCCGCCTCACGGCACGAAGCTTGTGAGAATGCGCAAGGTCGGCTGCTCGAGGTGTGACTGAAATGGGCTTTCCTCGCACATGCGTTGGCTGGGGCGAACGTATCCGATGGACGGAATCGTGGTATAATAATGGGCATGAAGGAAACGTCAAAGTATAGGAGGATATTCGAGGAGCTTCAAAAGGGCATCCGGGACGGACTCTATCCCGATGGCGTGCCGCTTCCGTCCGAAGAATCGCTCATCCGGAAGTTCAAGGTGTCGCGCATAACGGCGGTAAAGGCGATGGACGAACTCGTCAGATGCGGACTCGTCTATCGCAAGCGTGGTTCCGGAACCTTCGCAACGCTGACGGCCCGGCGCGAGTCGGGACGGCTTGGGCTTATCCTGCCGAGCTTGTCCTTTGGCGAGATATTCCCGCCCATCTGCCAATCGCTCATGCGATGTGCGCAGACGGACGGCTATACGTTCCTCCTGGGCGACATCTCCGCCGCTACGCCGAAGGAGCGGGCGCGTCAGGCCTGCGCCGTGGCAAGGTCGTTTGTCGAACAGCGCGTGGCGGGCGTGATTCTCCAGCCCTTGGCGTTTCTGCGCAAGCCCGAACGCGCGACGCAGGAGATACTGGCGCTTTTCGAGTCGGCGCAGATTCCTGTTGTCTTGATCGACCGGGACATTGATTTGAAGGACATGCGCATCTGCCATGATTTCGTCGGCATCGACAATGTGGCGGCCGGGCGCGCTCTCGGCGAACATCTTGTGGCGCGTGGCGCGAAGCGCCTCCATTTCCTGATGCGCCCGAACTGCGCCACCGTCATCCGTGACCGGCTGGTCGGCGTGCGCAGCGCGATGGTCGAGAAGCCGCTGACCGTCAAGGCCATCGTTGCCGATCCTTCGGATTCGGGTGCGCTCCGGCCTTGGTTCAAGGCGAGGCCGCGTCCGGATGCGGTCATCTGCGAATCCGATCAGGTGGCGATGCTTCTCCGGAACACGCTCAGGAAGTTTGGCTTCGGGGTTCCGGAGGATGTGATGCTCGCCGGCTTTGACGACGTGCAGTATGCCATGCTCATGTCGCCCCCGCTCACAACCGTGCATCAACCCTGCGCCGACATCGCCAAGATCGCCTACCGCACGCTTCGCGAACGCATCTCCGACGCCGATCTGCCGCCGCGCCGCATCCTTCTGCCCGCTCCGCTCGTCGTGCGCGACTCCACGCAGGGATAGCCAAGACATCTCATTGGCGGCGTGTGGTTTGTGGCGGGAGATTATGCTATAATTCGCGCATGAAATTTTTACCTGCTTTTGTTGCTGAAGGCGTTGACATCTGAAAATGAAGGTGCGGAGGTGAGAAGGTGAGTGAAACTCACCCGTTCAACTCGACAAAGGAACTGGACAATAGACCACATGCAACTTGAAGCAAACAATCGGAAAGGAGTTCAATTAATGGATCTGTTCACAATCGCCCAGAATGCGGAGGGCCTCTCGAACGAGGAGATCGCCGCCCAGCTCGAGAAGTCGCTGGAGGGACGCACGCTCAAGAACGTGCTCATCATCCCGCCGGACTTCACGCGCTACCACTCGAACGCCGGCTTCATCACATGCGCCTACTACAAGATGCTTACGGCGCGCGGCGTGAACGTGGACGTGATGCCGGCGCTCGGAACGCACGTGCCGGTCTCCGAGACGCAGTGGAAGGTGATGTTCCCCGACGTGCCCTACGACAAGATGATTGTGCATGGCTGGCGCACGGACGTCGTGAAGCTCGGCGAGGTGCCGGCGGAGGCGGTGAAGGAGATATCCGACGGTCTCTGGACCGATCCCGTGAGCGTGGAGGTGAACCGCCGCATCATGGACGAGAAGTACGACCTCATCATCTCGCCCGGACAGGTCGTTCCGCACGAGGTGATCGGCATGGCCAACCACGCGAAGAACCTCTTCGTGGGCTGCGGCGGCGCGGACATGATCAACAAGTCCCACATGATCGGCGCGGTGTGCGGCATGGAGAAGGCGATGGGGCGCGACCACACGCCTGTTCGGCGTCTCTTTGACTATGCGTTCGACCACTTCGTCGCGCACCGTCCGATCCTCTGGGTGCTCACGGTGAACACTGCGCCCGGCGGCAAGATCCATTCCCACGGTCTCTTCATCGGCGAGGGGCGCAACTGCCTCACCGAGGCGGTGAAGCTCGCGCAGGAGAAGAACATCGACTACGTGGAGCACGGCATCAAGAAATGCGTGGTGTATCTCGATCCCTCCGAGTTCACCTCCACCTGGCTCGGCAACAAGTCCATCTACCGCACGCGCATGGCGATGGCGGACGGCGGCGAGCTGATCGTGCTCGCGCCCGGCGTGCATACGTTCGGCGAGGACAAGGCTGTCGATGCGCTCATCCGCAAGTACGGCTACAAGGGCCGCCTCCACACGCTCGAGGTGTTCAAGCAGCCTGACGCCGAGGACCTGCGCGCGAACATGGGCGCGGCGGCGCATCTCATCCACGGCTCGTCCGACGGCCGCTTCACGATCACCTACTGCGTGAAGAACATCACGAAGGAGGAGATCGAGGGCGTGGGCTTCAAGGCGGCGGACTACGACGAGATGATCAAGAAGTACGACCCCACGAAGCTCCAGTACGGCTACAACACGGTTGATGGCGAGGAAATCTACTTCATCCCAAACCCCGCGCTCGGCCTCTGGATCAACCGCGAGCGCTTCAATGCATGAAAGGTTGAAAAGTTGAAAGGTTGAAAAGTTGAGTAATACAACTAACCGCTAACAACTAACCACTAGCCACTAACCACTCCCCTCTACACGATCTACACGTTCTACACGGCTAAATACTAGCAACTAATCACTAACCACTAAAAAAACATGAAAGCAACAATCGAAACTGATCTCGGAACCATTGAACTGGAGCTTGACGAAAAGAAAGCTCCTGCGACCGTGAAGAACTTCGCCGACTATGCGAAGAGCGGTCACTACAACGACACGATCTTCCACCGCGTGATCGACGGCTTCATGATCCAGGGCGGCGGATTCACGGCGAACATGGACCAGAAGCCCACGAAGGAGCCGATCCGCAACGAGGCGATGAACGGCCTCAAGAATGCGCGCGGCACGATCGCGATGGCGCGCACGATGGTGGTGGATTCCGCCACGAGCCAGTTCTTCATCAACCTCGTCGATAACGGGTTCCTCGATTTCCGCAACCCCACGCCGCAGGGCTTCGGCTATGCCGTGTTCGGCAAGGTGACGAAGGGCATGGAGGTCGTCGATAAGATCGCGAAGGTGCAGACCGGCAACCGCGGCATGCACCAGGATGTGCCGGTGAAGCCGGTCGTCATCAAGAAGGTGACCGTCGAAGAGGCGGCGAAACCCGCCGAGGCCAAGAAGCCCGAAGAAGGAAAGAAGGCCTAACGATGGCGGCGTTCTCGCGCGAAGAGGTGCTCGCCTACCACAAGGGCGGCAAGGTGGGGGTGCGGCTCCCGAAGGAACTGAAGACGAAAGAGGATCTCTGCCTCGCCTACACGCCCGGTGTGGCGCAGGCGGTGAAGGCCATCGCCGAGAAGCCGTCCGCCGTGTACGACTGCACGGCGAAGCCGAACCTCGTGGCGGTCGTTTCGGACGGCACGGCGATTCTCGGTCTGGGCGATCTCGGCGCGGCGGCCTCCATCCCGGTGATGGAAGGGAAGGCCGTGCTGTTCAAGTCCTTCGGCGACGTCGATGCCTGGCCGGTGCCGCTCGCGCACTGCCGCCAGGAGGGGAAGGATACGGGCAAGACGGATCCGCAGCGCGTGATCGCCGCCGTGATGGCGCTGGCGCCGCAGTACGGCGGCGTGAACCTGGAGGACATCGCCGCGCCCGCGTGCTTCGAGATCGAGGATACGCTTGACGCCGCGCTCGACATCCCCGTCTTCCACGATGACCAGTGGGGAACGGCGGTGATCGCGCTCTCCGGCGTGATGAACTACGCCGAGCTGGCGGGCAAGAAGCTTTCGGACCTCAAGATCGTGATGAATGGCGCCGGCGCGGCCGGCATCCGCATCTGCGAGATGTGCAAGGCCGCCGGCGTGCAGGATATCACGATGTGCGACACGAAGGGCACCATCCGCCTTGACCGCACGGACCTCAATCCCTACAAGCGGAAGCACGCCGTCGCCACGGACAAGCTCACGCTCAAGGAGGCGCTGGTGGGCGCGGACGTGTTCATCGGCGTGTCGGCGGCGAACGTGCTCACGGGCGAGGACGTGAAGAAGATGGCGGGCTTCCCGGCGATCTTCGCGATGGCGAACCCCGATCCCGAGATCGATCCCGCCGAGGCCGCCAAGGCGCTCGAAGGCCGCCGCTACATCATGGTGACGGGCCGCAGCGACTACCCGAACCAGATCAACAACGTGCTGGGCTTCCCGTATCTCTTCCGCGGCGCGCTCGACGTGCGCGCGCGCACCATCAACAAGGAGATGAAGGTCGCGGCGGCGAATGCGCTCGCGATGCTCGCCCGCAAGCCCGTGCCCGAAGAGGTGCAGCGGCTGTATCCCGACGAGACGCTTGTGTTCGGCGACGGCTACATCATCCCGAAGCCGTTCGACCGCCGTCTGTTCGTGGAGGTCTCCTACGCCGTCGCCGAAGCGGCGGTGAAGAGCGGCGTGGCGCAGGCAGAGGTGGATCTCGTTGCCTACCGCGCGGCGCTCGAGGAACGCAATCGCGCGCGCGCCTGAGAGGTTCCCATGCGTCACCACTGGTTTTTCGATCTGGACGGCACGCTGGCGCGGACGGGTGAGGACATCATCGCCGCGTGGAAGCAGTCGCTCGTCGATTTGGGGCGTGAATGCCCGCACTTCGACGAGGTGTTCACGATCGGGCCGACGCTTGATAAGGTCGTCTATCAACTTTTTGACGACGCCTCGCCGGCGTTGGTCGAGCAGATGGTGGCGCGGTTCCGTCCCAACTACGACGAATCGGGGTTCCCGAACACGGTGCCGTATCCCGGCGTGCCGGAATGGCTCCGGTCGCTGAAGGCGGCGGGCGCGAAGCTTTACATCGTCACGAACAAACGCCACGCGCCCACGCAGGGGATTGTGCGGAAGTTCGGCTGGGAGGCGCTTTTCGACGGCGTGTGGAGCTTCGACAGCTTCCCCGGCGTGAAATACAAAAAGCCCGACCTTCTGGCGCATCTCCTTGCGACATACGCCATCGACCCCTCTGATGCCGTGATGGTGGGGGATACGAAGGGTGATGTCGATGCCGGCCGCGCGAACGGCCTGTACACGGTCGGCGTGACGTGGGGCTACGGCTCCCGCGAAGAACTTGAAAACGCAAATGAACTAAAGGAGAAACTGATATGACAAATCTTGTTGCACTTGTGGCGCTTTCGCTCGCGACGCCGCTCGTCCGGTTCGATAAAGACAGTCTGGCGCAGTCGGTTTACGATACCGCCTTCAACGAGGCCGTGCGCCTCGACCGCGCCCAGGATGCGGCTTGGACCGCGTGCGCCACGCCGGCGGCGCTCGCCGCGCGACAGGCGGAGGTACGCGCGAAGACGATCGCCGCGCTTGGCGGTTTCCCGGAGAAGACGCCGCTGAACGCGCAGGTGACGGGGCGTGTGCAGAAGGAGGGCTACGCCATCGAGAAGGTGCTGATGGAGACGCGTCCGCACCACTACATGACGGCGCATCTGTTCCTGCCCGATCCGGCGAAGTACAAGCCGCCCTACGCGGCGGTCGCCGTGCCGTGCGGGCACTCGCTCACGGGCAAGAACGCGCCGTGGTATCAGCGCGCGGGCGTGACGGGCGCGCTCAACGGACTCGCCACGCTCGTCTGCGATCCGATCGAGCAGGGCGAACGTCGGCAGTTCGATGACGGCAAGGATACTTGGAGCACCACGCGTGAGCATAACCGCATCGGCTACCGCGCCGCGCTCCTCGGCTGGAACACCGCGCAGTTCCGCATCTGGGACGGAATGCGCGCCGTGGACTACCTCGAATCGCGCCCGGAGGTGGACCGCGAAAAGATTGGCGTGATGGGGCTTTCCGGCGGCGGCACGCTCTCCTCCTACGCCAACTCCCTCGAGACGCGGTTCAAGGCCGCCGCTCCGGCAGGGTTCCTCTCCACGATGCGTGACGTGTTCGACAACTGTGGTCCGCAGGATGCGGAGCAGGTCGTGTTTGGGCAGCTCAAGTTCGGATGGAACCATCTTGGCATCGTGGTGCTGCGCGCGCCGTCGCCGGTGATGATCGTCACGTCCCATGCGGACTTCTTCCCGTTCATGGGATCCACCGCGCTGTACGCGGAGGCGAAGAAGGTCTATGCGATGCTCGGCGTGCCCGAGAAGGTTGAGCTGATGGAGACGGCCGGTCCGCACCACTGGTATGAATCCACACGTCATGCGTCGTGCTACTGGATGCGCCGTTGGATGCTCAACGAAGATACGGCTTGGCCGCGGGATCGCGCGGCGCTCCGTCGTATGGATGTCGGCTACATGCATTCCGCCGAGACCTGCGGCGTGTCGTATGAGGAACCCGCCGTCAAAAACGTGACCAAGACCGGCCGCACGCTTGACCTTCCGGGTTCGCGCACGGTTTACGATCTGATGCGCGACGAGCTTGCCCGACTGGATGCCGCGCGCGCGCGGCCGTCCGTTGAGGCCGTCCGCGCCACCTGTGGCGCGCGTCCTCTCGCGTCCCTCTCCGCCACGCCGGCGGCGGTTCAGGAAACATCGGCCGCCGACGGACGAGTGGTCACAGCGGTGCTGTGCCGTGACGATGACATGACCTTCATCCCTGTCCGCGCGTTCCTGCCCGCCGGACGCAAGGGCACCCCCATCATCCTCTTCAACGACGCCGGCGCCAAAGCGCTCGGGAAGAAGGCCAAGGAGTTCTTGGCGGCCGGGCGCGCCGTCTGCGTGGCGGAGATGCGTTCGTTCGCCGAGACGGGCAAGACGCGCCACAAGTTCTACGGTTCCGCCGCCGGCGATGAGGAGACGGCCGTGGTGCTCCGCGCCATCGGCGAGAACCTTGTCGCGCGCCGTGCCGAGGATGCGGCGCTTGCCGCCCGCTGGTTCGCCGCCCTCTGCGGCGGGGACCGCCCCGAGCTTTACGCGGAAGGACGCGCCGCGATTCCGGCGGCGCACGCCAAGTTCCTCGAGAAGGAGGCGTTCGCCGGTTTTGCGGTTGAGCAGCCGCCCGTCTCGTGGCGTCAGCTTCTGGCTGACCCGACCATCGAAAGCCGCTTCGCCGATCTCGTGAACGGGGCGCTCCGCGTTTACGACTGGACGGATCTGTGAGTTTGTGCGCAAGGGTCGTTCTCGTCGCGGCGGCTTTCGCGGCGGGGTGCGCCACCTTGCCGGAGGTGGCGGACGTGAACGGCGTCCGCGCCTTCTACCGGCACGAAGTCGGCGACCCGGAATGCGCGGTGGCGACGGAGAACGCTCTCGCAGGTGACCCTCACAGAATCTTCCGTATCGCGTCCCTCGGCAAGCTCTATGTTCATCTCGCCCTTCTCCGCATGGAGCGGGAAGGGCGCCTTGACCTTGACGTAAGCGTGCGGGCCGTCTCGAAGTTTGCGTTGCCGCCGGAATACGACGCGGTGACGCTCCGCGACCTCCTCTCCGGCCGATCGGGACTGCCGCGCGACTTCCTGAACCCTTGGAACCCGCTCGACTGGCACACGGCGTTCTGCTGCGGGCTGTTCGGCACGCACATCTACGAGGGATTCGAATCTCGCTGCGATTTCGCCGAGGAGCTGACGAGCGGACGCACACGGTCGTTCCTGCGGGAACGCCGCCCTCTGTATTCCAACGTGGGCTTCGCCCTGCTGGTCCTGTGCGTGGAGGATCTCACCGGGAAGACGGTCGATGAGATCTTGCGCGACGAGCTTGTGGTGCCGCTCGGGCTGGAGGACACCACCTTCTGCCCTGTGGGCGAAGAACGGGTGCGCGTGTCGCCGCCCTGCGCCGGCAAACTGCCGTGGCTTTGCCGCCGTGGGACGGTGGTGCCGGAGCACCGTCTCGGCTCCGCCTTGCGCGGCATGGGGTCGATCTTCTCGTCGGCCTCGGACTGCGTGAAGGTGCTTACGGCGTATTGGCCGGTGATCGACGATCTTCTCGGGCAGAAGCCGATGGCGACGTGCGAGGAGAACGAGATGCGGGGGCTTCTCAACGTGCGCACGCTGAAGGGCGGCCGCCGCATCCTTTACCGGTTCGGTATGATCTACGGCGGCGCATCGTTCGTGGCGTTCGATCCGTCCTCTCGGCGCTTCCTCGTGATCCTGCGAAACGTCACCTCCTGGCCGGCCTCAGAGGATTTCGATCTTTCCGCCCTCCATTTCAATTTATGAACACCTTGAGGCCCCGCATGTATTAACTTTCGACTTTTGATTTGTGAGGGGGTTGTGATATGATATCAGCCGTTTTCAGGGATTACGACGAAGATGCCGATGCGGCGTTGGGGCCATGTGCGAGGGGATGTGTTCTGCAAGGTGTGATAGAATTTTGGTGGAAAAGGAAGAAGAATGGTTCCTTTATCTTCGATGAGGAGACTTGTCGAGATGGAAAACACAGAACGAAATGACATCTATGCCGGTGATGAGGCGTGGCGCGAATGGTTCGACGCCTGCGCCGTTTCGCGGTGCGCCTCGGCGCACGCCGCCCGGCTTGGCGCACAGATCTGCGCCGCCCTGTATTCGCAGCTTGCACGGTTCGGGATCGCCCGGTCCGACGCCGGTGAGGATGATCCCGTATCCGTATTCGATTCGTATTTCATGCTGAAGGGTTCTCGTGATCCCGGCAAGCCGCTGAAGTCCTATTTCGCCCATCGCATCAAGGTCGAGGGGTTGCGGCTTCTGGATTTCGTGTGCGGTACGCTGTTCGGGGCGCGTTCCGGACGCGTCCATGACATCGTCGTGGACTGGATCGCGTCTATCAAGGGCTGGAAACCGCGTTCGCTCCGGGATTCGGACGGGCGGCGGATGGTGGTCTGGGAGTCCGCCAGCGACGAGGCGGTGGCCGAACTGGAGCGGGGGTGTAACGCCGATCCCGCCGCGCTGCTCGACGTCTCGCCGCTCCGGCAGAAGGTGGTCGCCGCCCTCGAAAAAGTTTCCCGAAAAATAAAAGTGGAAAAATCAAAGGTTGCGCTCCTTTGCTATGTGACGGCTCAGGACATACCGATCACGGAGACGGCAGTCCTTGAAGAGCTGGGAACAGGAAAGTCGCGGGCTTACGCGCTACGGGAGAAGGTCATGGATCTGCTGAAGAAGGAACTGCGGAACGAGAAGGAGGCGGACAGCCCTCTTTTCGGACGCGTTCTTTTAGAAACGGTCGAATCCGAACTTCCCGGACGTCTGCTCGTGAAGATAGGAGGCGCAGCATGAACGCAACGGAAGTATTCGAAAAAGAGTGGGCGATGTATGGGGAATGGGGAACGGGAAATGGGGAACGGGGAACGGGGAGGTCTAACGACGGAACGGATTCGTTTGACGGCGGCGTAAAGCCGGGCGAGATACGTATCTTTGCCGACATGGAGCGTCCGTTCGTCGCACTCGTTGTCGAATCGAAGGGGCTGGCGGGCTGGACGATCGTTCCGCTCTCGCCGTTCACGGTGCCCGCCTCGCCGCGCGAAATGCTCGTGGGAGAGCGCGTGCTCCAACTTTGGAACGCGTGCGTGGCGGCCAAGAGCTTTGTCGCGCGCAGCTGGATTGTCGATACCGTTTCAGACGAGGATCTCTCCGACGTCAAGGCGCAGATGGCGAAGGTGGAAACTGGACGTATCGTCGCCGGGGAGGGGCCCGTCGCAGACTACGAACGCAAGTTCCTTGTGACGGGCGGCACGTTTGAGCCGCTCCTGTCGGTTACGGGACAAAAAGGTGGCGTCGGTCGGGTCTCATGGAAACGGTATGGCGGCTGGAGCATTGCGGCCATGCTGCTGATCTGCCTTGGTGCGACGTGGCTGGTGCTGAACAATGAGCGGAAAATACGTGAAGTGCCCGTTGCGGTTCGCACATCGGTTGACGCAAAGCCGACTGGTGTGATGGACATGGTGGGACCTGGTCGGGCTCCGGTTGACGCGATGGTGCAATATGAGGTGGCAGATGCACATGCTGCAGCAATGCAGAAGCCGAGGATGTCGTCCTCGCTCTCGCCCTCTGCGTCGGCTAAAAGGAAGGCCTTTGCCAAAGAGTCGTATTGCGCGGCTGCGAAATGTCCCAGGAAGGAACCAATCGCGGAGGTCTATGGGCGCGAACGGTATGCGGAATTCCATGAGAACGAATTCGTGGAGGTTGTGCGCGAACCGCTTTCGACGTTCGGGCTTGATGTGGATACGGCGAGCTACACGACGATGCGGCGGTATCTCGCGGAGCTGAAGCGTCTGCCGCCGAAGGATTCCGTGCGGCTCGAGGAGTATGTGAACTACTTCAACTATTCGTATGCCGAGCCGAAGGGCGGCGTTCCCGTCGCGGTGGACTGCGAACTGGCCGACTGCCCGTGGGCGAAGAAGCACAAGCTTCTCCGCGTCGGCCTCCAGGCGAAGCGTATCGCCAAAAAGAAGCTGCCGCCGTCCAATCTCGTGTTCCTGCTCGACGTTTCGGGGTCGATGGGATGGCATGGCGGGTTCGATATGCTCAAGAAGTCCATGCACATGCTCGTGGACGAGCTGCGTCCGCAGGATACGGTCGCCATCGTCACCTACGCGAACGGCACGGAGGTGCGCCTCCCGGCGACGTCCTGCCAGGACAAGGAGAAGATCCTGTCGGTCATCGACGCGCTCCGGTGTGGCGGCGGCACATCGGGCGGCGAGGGGCTCCAGCTGGCGTACGAGGAGGCGAAGAAGAACTTCGACAAGAAGGCGAACAACCGTGTGATCCTGATGACGGACGGTGATTTCAACATCGGGATCCGCAACACCCAGGAGCTCGTGCGGTTCATCGAGACGAAGCGCAAGAGCGGCGTGTTCCTGACGGTGCTCGGCGTAGGGAACGGCAACTACCAGGATGGCATGATGAAGCGTCTCGCCAACGCGGGCAACGGCAATTATGCGTTCATCGATTCGATCCTCGAGGCGAAGAAGGTGCTCATGACCGAGTTCGGCGGCACGATGTACACGGTGGCGAAGGACGTGAAGCTGCAGCTGGAGTTCAATCCGTCGCAGGCGGCGGCGTACCGGCTGCTGGGCTACGAGTGCCGCAAGCTCGCGGCCAAGGACTTCAACGACGACAAGAAGGACGCCGGCGAGATCGGCGCCGGGCACACGATGACGGCGCTCTATGAGATCGTTCCCGCCGGTGTCGCCGTTCCGGGCGGGAAGGTGGATGCGCTCAAGTACCAGAAGCAGACGGCTGTCGCGAGTCCGGAGCTGCTGACGGTCAAGCTGCGGTACAAGGAGCCGAACGGCAGCAAGAGCAAGCTGATCGAGACGCCGGTCGTGGCCGAGGCGATTACGGGCAAGAACGGTCCCTCCGAAGACTACCGCTTCGCATCGGCCGTCGCGGAGTGCGCGCTCGTCCTTGAGGATTCGAAGTTCAAGGGCGCGGCGTCTCTCAAGGCGGTGATCAAGCGGGCGAAGGGCGCGAAGGGTGCGGATGAAAATGGCTACCGCGCCGAGTTCATCCGCCTCGTGGAAACCGCCGACCTGCTGAACGCGAAACGGTAAAGCGCCGATCTCCGTGACGCGTACTGCATCACTGTACGGCAGGTCGCTACGCGGATTGCCTGTTTTGGGGCCCCTCCCTACATTCGCCACGCTCTTGTCAGCGTACCGTTTAGCGTGGCTCATTCCGGGCGTCCCCTAAAACAGGCAAATCCGCCTCCGCTCCCAGTTCCGCACATCCTGTCGCCTTGTGGTATAATGGAGTGCTGAAGGAGAAGGAGGAGACGTGAGAACCGAACTGACGAGCCCGGCAAACCCGAAGATCAAGTACGTGGTGAAACTGCGTTCCTGCGCGACGCGCGAGGAGACGGGGGAGATGATCGTGGAAGGGTACCGCGAATGCCGCCGCGCGCTCGACAACGGCTACCGCCCGCACGCGATCTTCCATTGTCCGGAACTTTACCTCAAGGACGAGAACGAGCCGCAGCTTGTGGCGGATGCGGAGCGGGCGGGGGCGGATGTGTATCTCTGCTCGAAGACGGCATTCGTGAAGATGGCTTACAAGGAGCGCCCGGACGGTCTGCTGATGATCGGTCCGCACGTGGCGAAGCGGCTTGCGGATCTCACGCTGCCGCCGAACGCGCTCGTGATCGTGACGGAGTCCATCGAGAAGCCCGGCAATCTCGGCACGATCCTCCGCAGTGCGGACGCCGCGAAGGTTTCGGCGGTGATCGTCTGCGACCGCACCACCGACATCCACAACCCGAATGTGGTGCGCGCCTCCACGGGGACGATGTTCTCGGTGCCGATCGTCGAGGCGACCTCCGATGAGGCGTTGGCATGGCTGAAGGAGCGGGGGTTCAAGGTGCTGGCAGCCACGCCCCATGCAGAGAAGCTTCACTTCGAGGTGGATCTTACGGGGAACGTGGCGATTGCACTCGGCGCGGAGCAGTACGGGCTTACGCAGAAGTGGATGGATGGCGCGGAGCTGCGCGTGCGTATCCCGATGCTCGGCCTCGCCGACTCGCTCAACGTCTCCGCCGCCGCGACAATCCTCGTGTACGAGGCCGTGCGCCAGCGGATCGCCGCCGGACTCGATGTTGTGCCGCCCGCCGTTCCGTGGCATGGCGAAGGGCATCATGACCATTGAGGGCCGTTTGTGGTATAATTTGCGTCCTAGGAGAGAATTAGGATGAGGATTCAAGGCACGATAACCGCGATGGTGACGCCGTTCGGGAAGGACGGTGCCGTGGATTACGGACGCTTGGCGGAATTTGTGGATTGGCAGTGCGAGAGCGGTGTGGACGGGCTCTGCCCCGTGGGCACCACCGGTGAGTCGCCCACGCTCGACCACGCCGAGCATCACAAGGTGATCGAGGAGACGATCAAGTTCGCGAAGGGGCGCGTGACAATCATCGCCGGCACGGGCGCGAACTCCACCGCCGAGGCGGTCTCGCTCACGAAGGCGGCGATCGCAATGGGTGGCGCAGATGCCTGCCTGCAGGTGACGCCCTACTACAACAAGCCGAACCCGGAAGGGCTGTACCGCCATTTCATGACGGTCGCCGATCTGGGGCTACCGGTTGTCCTTTACAATGTGCCGGGGCGTTCGGGACGCGAGATTCCGTTGGATGTGGTGGCGCGCCTGTCGTCGCATCCGATGATCGTTGCCATCAAGGAGGCGGCGGGTTCCGTCGAGCGCGTGAGCGCAATCAAGGCGCGCTGTCCGGATTTGACCGTACTCTCGGGTGACGATTCGCTGGCGCTGCCGATGATTTCCGTGGGGGCGGCGGGCGTCATCTCCGTGGCGTCGGACGTGATGCCGAAGGAGATCAGCGATTTCATCCGCACGGCGTTGGCGGGTGACATGGCGGCGGCACGTGCGCTGCACCTCAAATACTACAATCTCTTCCACGACCTCTTCATCGACACCAATCCAGTGATGGTGAAGGAGGCCTTGGCTCTCATGGGCAAGATCGACCTCGTGTACCGTCTTCCGCTCTGCGAGACGACGGCGGCGAACCGGGCGAAGATCGCCGAAACCCTCAAGGAACTGGGAGTGCTGAAATGAAAGTTGCGATTCTGGGCGCGGCAGGGCGCATGGGGCACATGCTCTGCGACCTCGTGGACCGGTCGGAGGAACTGGAGCTGGTCGCGAAGTGCGACGTGCGCGAGGAGTATCCCCGCACCTGGCCGGCGGAGACGGAGGCCGTGATCGACTTCACGTTCCATGAGGCCGTGCCGGCGAATATCACGAAGGCCGCCGAGGACGGCGTGGTGTACATCTTGGGCACGACGGGTCTTACGGACGAGGAGCAGGCGGTGGTGGACGCGGCGGCGAAGAAGATTCCCGTGGTGCAGAGCGGCAACTTCTCGCTCGGCATCAACCTTCTGCTGGGGCTCGTCCGGAAGGCCTCGGAGATTCTGGGCGTGGAGTACGACTGCGAAGTCGTGGAGATGCACCATCGCCACAAGAAGGATGCCCCCTCCGGCACGGCGCTGATGCTGGCGAAGGCGGCGGCGGACGGACGCGGGCAGGATTTCGACGACGTGTCGGTGTTTGGGCGTGAAGGGATCGTCGGGGAGCGTCCGCAGGGCGAGATCGCGGTACACGCGCTTCGCGGCGGTAGCGTGATCGGCGACCACACCGTGATGTTCGCGGGGGATGTCGAGCGCGTGGAGCTCGTCCACAAGGCCCAGAGCCGCGAGGCGTTTGCGGCAGGCGCGCTCCGCGCGGCCCTTTGGGCGGCGGACAAGGCGCCGGGACTGTACAACATGCGCGACGTCCTCGATATCTAAACGCGTAAACGCGCGTCAATACGTGAGCGGCGGCCGCCCCCTTGACTTTGGAGGGCGTTTGCGATATACTATGCGCCCGTTTTTCCGGTTGGGAGTGTCCCGACGGGGTAATCAAGAAAGAAAAGGTAAAAAATGGCTATTAAGGTTGGCATTAACGGCTTCGGCCGTATTGGCCGCATGGTTTTCCGCGCGGCGGTTGAGAACTTCGCGAACGATATCGAAGTGGTCGGCATCAACGACCTCCTCGATCCCGATTACCTCGCGTACATGCTGAAGTACGATTCCGTGCACGGCATCTTCAAGCATGATATCAAGGTTGACGGCACGAATCTCGTCGTTGACGGCAAGGCGATCCGTCTCACGGCCGAGAAGGATCCGGCGGCCCTCAAGTGGAACGAAGTCGGCGCCGAAATCGTCGTTGAGTCCACGGGTCTCTTCCTCACGGACGAGAAGGCGCGCGCCCACATCACGGCTGGCGCCAAGAAGGTCATCATGAGCGCGCCCTCCAAGGACGCGACCCCGATGTTCGTCTATGGCGTGAACCACGAGACGTACGCTGGTCAGGACATCATTTCCAACGCGTCCTGCACCACGAACTGCCTCGCGCCCCTCAGCAAAGTCATTCACGAGAAGTTCGGCATCAAGCGCGGCCTCATGACGACGGTCCACGCCGCCACGGCGACGCAGAAGACCGTTGACGGCCCGTCCAAGAAGGATTGGCGCGGCGGCCGCGGCATCCTCGAGAACATCATTCCGTCCTCGACGGGCGCAGCCAAGGCGGTGGGCAAGGTCCTTCCCGACCTCAACGGCAAGCTCACGGGCATCTCCATGCGCGTTCCCACGAGCGACGTCTCGATCGTCGACCTCACGGCCGAACTCGAGAAGCCGGCCACGATCGAGGAGATCAAGGCGGCGGTGAAGGAAGCCAGCGAGGGTTCCCTCAAGGGAATTCTGGGCTACACCGAGGATGCGGTGGTCTCCACCGACTTCCGCGGCGACGCCCGCACGTCGATCTTCGATGCAGACAAGTCCATGTGCCTCGATCCGACCTTCGTGAAGCTCCTCTCCTGGTATGACAACGAGTGGGGCTACTCGAACAAGGTGCTCGAGATGGCTCGCGTGATCGCGAAGTAATCTCGGTGAACTGCCGACGAAAGGAGGTGAAGAGGTAATGGCAATCCAGCTTAAGCTGAAAAAGGGCGAATCCGTTGAACGCGGATTGAAGCGGCTGAAGAAGATTCTCGACAAGGAGGGTCTGATCAAGACGTTGCGCGAAACGCGCTACTTCGAGAAGCCGTGCGTGAAGGCGCGCAAGAAATCCGCGCGTGCACGTATCCGCGCCCGTTCGCGTCGCCGCATGGCGGAGATGTGAGCGTGACGGAGGAGGCCCCGATGCCTCTTCACAGACTGAAAGGGCGGCAGCTGCTTCGGCAGCCGCCGCTTTTTTATGCCGATTGCGCGGGGGTGGTTGCGTTTGGGTTTGGCTTTTGATAAAATACGCACACTTTTTTCAACAGACCATCTAAAGGAGTGGATAAATGTCAGGTCACAGCCATTGGGCGACAATCAAGCGCGCGAAAGGCGCGGCGGACGCAAAGAAGGGAAAGATCTTTTCCAAACTCGGAAAGGAAATCACAATCGTCGTGAAGGCGAAGGGCGGCGATCCCGACAACAACCCCACGCTCCGCACGCTCATCGCCAAGGCGAAGGCCGCGCAGATGCCCAACGACAACATCGAGCGCGCCATCAAGAAGGGTACGGGCGAACTTGAGTCGGCGGCGCTCGTCGATGCGCAGTATGAAGGCATCAAGGGTGGCGTGGCGCTCGTCGTGAACGTCCTCACCGACAACAAGAACCGCGCGGCGGCGGAAGTTGGAAACGTCTTCAAGAAGAACGGCATCGAGTTCGCCAAGCAGGGCAGCGCGACGCGTCTCTTCGACCGTCTCGGCCAGATCATGATTCCGGCGGCGGACGGCATCACCGAGGACAAGGTGATGGAGGTTGCGCTCGAAGCGGGCGCCGAGGATGTCGTCACCGAGGATGGCGGTTTCACCGTCAAGTGCCAGCCGAACGACTTCACCACGGTGCTGGAAGCCATCAAGGCGGGCGGCATCAACGTGGACGAGGAGAACTCCGCGATCGGTCTCGTGCCGAACATGATGAACCCCGTTGCGGACGTGGCCGCCGCCAAGGCGATCAACAAGTTCGTCGAGATGCTTGAAGATCTCGAGGACGTCCAGGACGTCTATACGAACATGGAGACCACCGACGAGGTGGACGCGGCGCTCGAAGCCGAAGGCTAAGCGTCTCCTACGTTGGCTTCAGTTGACGGTGCCGTGTCCGCCCGGCATATTCTCGCCGAGAAGGGCGAGCGCCGGGTCGGCGGCTTCGTAGCTCTGGATCCAACCATTTTCAAAACCGAAATCCGTCGCCGCCCCGGTGACGGATTCGTATTCTTCTGGGGTGACCTTGCGGTTGAACGGCGGCGTTTCGAGCGCGCGGTAGGCGGGCGTGAACTGGCTCATGAGTGAGACGGGGATCTGCGCCGAAAGCTCGGTCGCGAGCCAGGCGAGGCTTTCAATCGCCTCCTCCGCATGGCCGGGAAGCACGAGGATGCGGACAATGAGTGATGGTAGGTCGGTGCGGCGAGTCCGCCCGTAGGCCCAGCGGATGGCGGCGCGGGCGGACGCCACGTAGTTGGGGGCGGCGCTGGCGGCGCGCGCGGTTTCGTCGCGGGAATAGCGCAGGTCGAAAAGGGCGGTGTCGCAGAGATCGGCGTAGGCCTCAAGCATCTCGACGGATTCATAGCCCGAGGAGTTCCACACGAAGGGGAGTCGGATGCCCTCTGCGAGAAGCGGTGCGGCCGCCTCGCGGATGAAGGGCAGATAGGGCGTGGGCGAAACGAGGTTCCAGTTGCTGCAGCGATCCTTCACGGCGAGTTCGCGGAGGATTTCGGTAAGGCGGGGGATGGTGATGTCCTCGCCGCCGCCTTTCCAGCTCCAGGGTGAGTTCTGGCAGTAGAGGCACTTCATCGTGCAGCGCGAGAAGAAGATGCAGCCGCTGCCGTGTTCACCGACGAGCGGCGGCTCTTCGCCGAAGTGTGGTCCCCAGCGGAAGACGCGCGGAAGCGCCCCCGCGCCGCAGAAGCCGGTCTTGCCGTTTTCGCGGTCCACCCCGCAGGCGCGCGGGCAGAGTCTGCATGGTTTCATGTCCGTAGATTATATCATAATGCTCAACACCTGATACCAACCACCCCTCTCAACGTACTGTGGCGCAATATATTTTGAGAGGTCTCTTGTATTTATAGGTGGGATGTGATAAAATGCGCACATATTTTTTGGAGAGAAAAATAAAGTTGCTTTGATGAGAAAGGAGGGGGTTCGTAGATAGATTACTGCGGAAATATGCTTCGCCCGTTGGCTGAAGTTGTCGGTTCGCATGGCGAACCGACAAGTTTGTCATTCAGGGATGGCGGTATTCGGGACGTGTAAACAAGGCATGTCCCTTCGGCTACGGCGAAAAAGGGCGTGCAAATGCACGTTCAGGTGTGATGCATAATTCCACTTTCTTGACGATACTGATTATGAAGAAGATTGCAGGTTTGATTTGTCTGTTGATGGTGTCCGTTGCCTTTTCCGGTATGGATGACAAGGTGTTGCGTTTCTCGACGCCCGGCCCGGATCGGTATGCGGATGGTTCCGTCGTCGCAGATGGCGAGTGCTATGCGCTCGTATGGTCGCCCAAGGGCAAGACCTTTTCAGGATTCAACGCGGACGGCACGCCGGTATCGTCCAGCGATTTTGTGGTTCTCGCGGCGCCCCTTGCGCAGAACGGCAGGTGCATCGATTCCATCTTTCAGGTCCCCGCCGAAGAATATGAGGTGTTGAAGAACGGCGAATGGGCTGCGTGTCTCGTTGATACGCGCATGGCCAACGGCGTTCCCGCCGGCGTGCGGGACAGCATGCCGCTTCGCGTCAACCGCTGGGGCCTTGTCAAGGGTGGTGTCAAGGAGGCGCCGACCAGCATTTCAAATCTGCGGCTTGCCGCATCGAGCGGGGCGAGCGCCGGCTCGTCCGCGAAAGGTGGAACGAGCCTCCTCTCGGCCACGGGCGAAACCGATGACGGGACGGCGCCCCAGTCTGTCTGCGCCAATAACGCTTCCGCTTTGCCGCCGTCAATCCCGACGCCGTCAATCACGGCTATCGAGGTGTCGGACGGTGAGGTCTGGCTCGGGGTGACGGATACCGTGCCGTACCTCTCCTACACGATCATTTCCGGTTCGGAGCCGGGCACCCTCAAGACAGACTACTTCTCGGAAGTCATAGACGGCGGTAACGGCGGCGAGATCGCGATCGGCACAGTGCAGTCCGCCAACCGCCGGTTCTTCAAGGTGAAAAGGGCTGAGTAGTTGGTAGTTGATAGTTGGTAGTTGGTAGTTGATAGATGATAGTTGATGGATGATAGAGAGAATGAGAATGAAGAGATTTTTTCAGATATTTGCGGTTGCGTTCTGCTTTGCCGTGCCAGAGGCGAAGGCCGCCGACTCTTTGACAATGGCCGACTTCGCCTATACGAACAAGCTGATGGTCGCTGGCTACACCGGCACCGAGACGCTCGTGAACTTCCCCGTGCTGGTGCGCCTTGCGGAGTACAACGAATCCACAGGCAAGGGCATTCGGGGCTTTCTCTATGCCAACCTGACGAACAGCAAGGGCGGGGACATCGCCTTCTTCGATGAGTTCGGCAACCACCTCGCCTCCGAAATCGAAACCAACTCGTGGAAGCACGCCAACAACGAATCACTCATCTGGGTCAGACTTCCGCAGATGAAGCAGCGGACGAAGTTCTACATGTGCTACAACACGACCGCATCGGGAGTCTGGGTTACGAACGAAAGTCCCTGGGGCGATTATGTCGGCGTTTGGCACTTGGATGAAACCGGGGGAAGTGGCAAAACGATTTACGATTCAACGGCCAACGGACTCAACGGAACGACCTACGCGGGCAATAGCAATGGTTCCGGTGCGGTTGGCAAGGCCCGTAGAATCGCTACCGACAACAACCATGCCTACGGCATCGTTGTCGATGCGACGAATGGCGTGAAGAAAACGGTGGTAGATTCCCTTGGCACGGATTTCCACGCATCCTTTTGGATGTTGACCGGCAATAGTAGCGAAGGTAATGTGAAGTGGGGCAATATCCTTGGGCGCCGCAAGGGCGATTATGGCTATTCTTGGGGCTTCGGGTTCGGCGGTGACAGCACCGCAGGAATGACGATTGACTATATGCGCGTGCATTCGGACAACACCAACGGCATTTTCCAGTGTACGTCACATAATATTGGTTCGTGGCTGAAAAAGAACGACAGCGTTTGGAAAAAGGTTGACCTTGTCTGGCGGTATAAGACAAACGACAATATACCGATTGTTAACATCTACACCAACGGTGTTTTTGATGAGACAATGACGAAGCATGGCGTACCCGTAAGGCTGGAAGTTGCCAATATCGGCATCGGCTGTTCCACGCAGGACAATCCAAACGGGACCACCAGCAAGGGGCGGCGTTTCAACGGCTCGATGGACGAGGTGCGTCTCAGGTCCGGCGTGTCGCACCTGCTGTTGAGCAAAACGACCGAGGAGGACTCTTCACAGACGTCCGACTGGATCAAGGCCGACTTCGATACGGTCAACAATGAAAGTTTCGTAACGATCGCGCCGCCCGACGCGTTGGAAGTCGCATGGGCGACGGCGTCTGAAAGGATCGGCGTTACGAACGTCACCTTGCATGCCGCCGCGGTCGGGGGTGTCGTGGCGGGACTTGGCCCGACTGCAACGGACTGCACAATCCAGGGCAAGTTCTGGAAAGATGGCGAGAGCGAACCTTCCGAATGGACGGTTCTGGCGGATAACCTTGCCTTGTACGATGCATTTGCAGTTTCGGTTCCCTGCCAGGAGGGTGCGAGCTACAACTACAAGCTCCGTGCAGTCGATGACGACAGCGGCGAGACGGAGCCGGTCACGGGAACCTTTACGGTCCCGACCCACATCTCGGTGACGTGGGCGGAGACCTTCTGCGTCGGCGTGACGAACGTCTTTGAGCACATCGCCGTCATCGGCGGCACGCTCGACGACATGGGCAGCTCCACCTCCGCCACGGTCCAAGGCAAGTTCTGGCATGGAGAGACGGAGCCGACGGAATGGACGACGGTGGGCGAACCCCTTTCGCAGACGGGTCCTTTCTCGGTGTCCATTTCGGGCCTGACGGTTCACATGGACTATTCCTTCAAGCTCCGCGTCGTCGGGAGCGCCGGGGCGAAGACCGATCCGATCTCGGGTTCGTTCACGACCAGGGACGAATTGACGGTTGTGTGGGCCGCCGCATCCGAGCTTCCCGGCATCGAGCGAATTTCACACGGCTACGTCGTTGCCGGCGCTACCGTCTATGACCTTGGCGATTCGACATGGTGTCGCATCCTGTATAAGCTCTGGATCGACGGCGAACAGGAGCCGGATGCATGGGCGACGCTTCCGGGGAACCTCGTCGCCAACGACACGTGCCACGAGAGGATCACTGTGCTCGACAGTAGCACCTACCTCTACAAGTTCAAGGCGGTTGGAGACAACGGAGAGGAAACCGCAGAGGTCTCCGGCACGTTCACGACGATGGATGACGTTTCACCCGAAACGTACTACTACGACGACGGCACGAATGCCTACTGGGTGGCGAACGAGTTCGAGCGCTATCTGCCGTTCACCGTGACAGGCTACACGGGAACCGAGACGCTCACGAACTTCCCGGTGCTGGTGGATGTCCGCAAGAAGGATACCAACGGCTTCAGCTACGACGACTTCTACCATACCGGCGGCAAGGACATTGCGTTCGTGGACGAGAAGGGGCACGTCATCCCGCACGAGATCGACACGTGGAATCCAAACGGCATGTCGCTCATCTGGGTGCGTCTGCCGGAGATGCACAACGGCACGAAGTTCACGATGTGCTACCGCAGTCCGCTCGTCAATCCGCCGGACGACCCCGGCAACACGTTCGAGCGGTACGTCGGCGTGTGGCACATGAACGAGAGGGGCGACGGCATCGTGGAAGTCCACGACTCCACAACCAACAACCTCTCCGGCGAGACGCACGCGAATTCGCTGGCCTACAGCAACGGCCAAGTCGGTTACGCGCGGCGCGTGGCGCAGCACAGCGGGACCTCCTCCACCTACGGGCACATCCTCATCAACGACCACGACGACATCCTGCGCACGGGCGTCGGGAACGTGTTCACGTATTCCTGCTGGAGCAAACTCGCGGACAGCAAGCCAGGCTGGGCGTACCTCGTCGCGCGCAAGCGCGAAGACGCCGACAAGGGCTGGGGCATCCAGTACACCGACGGGGATTCCAAAGATAAGCTTCGTGCTTGGAGCAGCAGTGATAACAAAAACGGCTACACGCATTTCGACGTGACCGGCTATTCCCATACCAAATGGGCCTACTGGACGTTCGTCTACAGCAACGATACCTTCCATGCCTATCTCGACGGAGTCGAGCAGGCCAGCACGGTGGGCGGAAAGCAGCTCATTGGCAACGACAAAGTGCTCCATCCTGTCGCGAACGACGAGACCGCCGATTACAACGGTCTGGTCATCGGCGGACAGCAGATCGGCACCGGCGCGCTCAACGGCTGGGTTGACGAATGCCGCTATTCCAAGGGCATTCGTTCGGCCGACTGGATCAAGGCGGAATACCTTTCGACGTTGCAGGTGAACACGCCGTTTGTGACGAAGGGCACGCAGGTCGGCAAGGGGAACGAAACGCCCGCCCCTGTCGTCGTCTGGGAGACGGGCGAAGGGTTGCCGATCACAATCGTCGACGTGAGCTACGCCTACGTGCAGTTTGCCGGTACGGTGACCTACTGCGGTGCGGGCGCGGAGACATGCTGGATCGAGTACCAGCTCTGGGCAAACGGTGAGGAGCCGCCCGACGAGGACAACTGGAGGATTCTGCTGGATGACGC
>CACZCD010000022.1:0-2007 GCA_902779565.1 uncultured bacterium
CTGGCGAAACTGTGTTAGGGAGGTTTTAGTTTGGAGTTTCCAGTTTAGAGTTTCCAGTTTCCAGTTTAGGGTTTGGGTGGGCTGGAAAGGAAATGACGAAAAGGAGAGACAAAGGCAATGTCAAGATTCAGATTGAGAGGAAGGAAGCGGCGTTCACGCGAACCCCGTCCTGACCGCATCCCGCTGAGGGCTATCGTCCCCAACCTCATCACTTCGCTCGCCGCCTGTGCCGGCATCACTTCCATCTCCCTTTCGTCCGAAGAGCGGTGGATTCCGGCGCTCTGGGCACTGTTGGTGGCATGCATCTGCGACGGCATCGACGGACGCGTGGCGCGTCTTCTGAAGGCCAGCTCCAAACTCGGCGCCGAGCTGGATTCGCTTGCGGACTTCGTCAACTTCGGCGTCGCACCGGCGATGTTCATGTACTTCTGGCTCACGGGCGGGCCGACTCACATGGGCATCCCACAGCATCTCGTGCGCCTCACCTTGGGCGCCGCGCTCTTCTACGCGATGTGCGACTGCTTCCGTCTTGCCCGCTTCAACACGATGCTTGAACAGCCCACGCTCCCCTACTGGAAGAATTTCTTCCTCGGCGTTCCGGCGCCGGGCGGCGCGTGGATGGTTCTCTCGCCGGCTGTGCTCGTGCTGGCGCTTGATGCGAAAGGTACCGCCCCCGCCCTGCAAGACGCGCTGCAGAATCCTTATTTCGGCATCTTCATGCTGCTGTTCGTCGGTTCGCTCATGGCCTCGCGCCTGCCGACGATCTCGCTCAAATCGGCGCACATCAACAAACACTACCTGCTTCCCGTGATGGCCGGGCTGCTCCTGCTCATCGCCATGCTCGTCTCGAACTTCTGGCTGACAATCGGTGTGATCGGCATTCTCTACATCTGCACGGTTCCGTTGACAGGATTCATTTTCCTGAAAGCCCGTGCACGGTACGAACAGCAGAACGCCACCACGCCATCCGCATGACTGTCTTGCAGTACGGGGCTTCTCGCCGATAATAGGCTATTGAATTGCATGTCCGCGCAAGATGCGTGATGTGTAGTGTGTGTTTGCATGTCAGGGCGCGGGGAATGTCGGCGCACCGCCGGCTTCGGCGGATTCCGGCGGGGCGCCGCGGCCGCATGCGGCGCGGTCTGCCGTCGCCCGGCTCGGTCGGAATACCTCCCTCGGCGGCATCTCGCTTGCCTCCGTCCGCGTCTCCCGCCGTCACCGCCTCCGCCTCGTGCCGCCGCCCCTCCAGCCCGCTCCGCTCCTCTATGGCACGGAGAGGGAACGACTATTGGGGACAGACCCCGCGAAAGACTTGTTTTTCAACGGTTTCGTGGGGCCTGTCCCCACAGTTGCGCGCAATTAAGGGTCAGTACACTCCCCCTTGCTCCCATACGGTTATCCGCTGCGCAATTCAGTGACAGCGCGCTCACTTTGCTCATTTTTAAGGTGCGCGGAACGCGCACCGCAGAAACGGACATGTGCCGATAGCGCGCCAGCGGACGCGCGGCGGGAACGGGGCCGGAGCGCGCACGGGCGGCGGGATGCGCGCATCGCCGCCAAGGGGCGGCAGGCGGCACAGGGAGGTATTCCGACCAAGCCGGATGCCGCTCATGGGCGGATGAGGCGCGCACCCCTAGCCGCACGGGCAAGCGGGGGCGGAGTGACCGCGCACGCTGACTGACACCCCACACACGCACACACGACACCGCATGCACACAAGGATGCATGCCTCATGCCACCTGTGCGAAATTCACTAACCTATTACCATTGCGCCGTACCTTACGTCCGGACGGCGGGGGAGAGGTAGATCGGGAGCGGTTCGGGGACCAGAAGCTCCGAATGCGTGAGCGCCAGCTGCGCCAGACGTTCCGCCGAAGGTGTACGGTTCCCGAGAAAGCGCGTCCCGAACAATTCGCCCAGCGCAGCCCCGATGCGCGCACCATCCGGCGTGACGACAACCTCCTCCGGCGGCACGGCGGCAGGTAGCTCTTCTTTCGTAACGAGATG
>CACZCD010000022.1:2015-31104 GCA_902779565.1 uncultured bacterium
CGAGATGAAGTTCCGCGACCGTCTTCGCCCCTTCATAAACAGCCACCCAGAAAAGCCCCCGCCGCGCATCGCCCACGACCACCGTCGCACCGTTCTCCTGCGCCAACGCAAGCGCGCTCGGAAGACCGTACACAATCGGATCGTCCGCCGCCCGCGCCCGCTTCGCACGGATGCCGATCGCGAGTCCCTGCGCGAACGCCAGCGCGCCACGGATGCCGGCAAAGGAGCCAGGGCCTGTCCCCACCACAATCCGGTCGAGATCGCAGAACGCAAGGCCGTTCGCCGCCAGAAGATCCTGCACCTTGACGGGCCAGTCCGCACTCCGCGCATCAGCCCCCTCGAAAAGACGGCTGACGATTCGGCCATCCTTCGCCAACGCAACGGACTGCATATCCGTTGAACGGTCTAGGGCGAGAAGGCTCATGGACGCGGCACCTCTGGGTCTTGTTTCATAATGCCGCGTATTCTACCACAATTCAAGTGAATCAACCGCACGTCTCTTCAATGAAGATGAAGTCGCGTCCGGCCTCGTGCGCAAGTTTCGCCGCGAGGAGTATCTTTTCGACATAGTCCGGCTGGTAAGCCAAATAGTCTTTGTAGAAATACTGTTCGTGGTCAGCGAACAGCAGAAGCTCGCTCTCCTGCGCCGCCGCCATCTCCTTCCGCACCTGATCCGGCGTGCAGAGGTTGAGCATCGGCCCGTTCCGGAACCGCTTGAACCCCATGCCGACATCGCGGTCGTACACGGATGTGAACGTGCCCCACGTCTTCTCCACCTGCCCGGGACAGAGATGGTTGTAGCTGCACGCCGACGACAGGAGCGCGGGATCGTAAGCCGAACGCTGAAAGAGCGCGGCCTCCGGCTTGCGGTTGTTCTCCACACGCATCCCGTGACCGTACGGAAGCAGGTTGCGGTCGCCCGTGTAGGCGTAGCGCCTTCCGTCCGTGCAGGCGATCAGTTTCACGCCACGATCCTTGAGCGCACGGCAACCCACCTTGCTGATCGGCAGCCAGTGCCCGACCAGCGCGTAGGTGAATACGCCGTCGCCGGCGAAGCGTTTCATCGCCCCGAAAATGCGGTCAAAGACCGTTGCGACGTCGCGGTAATCGGAATTGATGAACGGATAGTCGGGGAACTCCTGATACGCATGGAAGCCAAGCCGAAGCCAACCCTTCGACGCCTGCCATTCCGCCTTGTACGCCTCCGTCATGTCATCGAGCGAAAACTCGTCCATGCCATAGAAGAAGTCGGTACGGTAGAAGCAGTTGAGCTGCACCTTGAGTCCGTACCGTTCATGCGCCTCCTTCAACGCGCCAAGGAGCGGATTCTCGAACATCGACTTCGGGCGCTGCCGCGTCAGGTCGCGGAACACCCAGATGACATCGTCGATGTACATGGCGGCCTTCGCGCCAGACAGCTTACTGGGGCTGCGGAATTCCCAATCCGTAATGGCCGGGCCCAATTCATTTTTGGTAGTTGATAGTTGGCAGTTGGCAGTTGGTAGTTTGTCCTGACCACATGCAAGCGACACAGTGCCGAGACCGATCGCCCCCGCAAGAAATTCACGTCGGTTTGTCATTCCGCAGTTGATAGTTGGTAGTTGGTAGTTGATAGTAAGTCTATCGCCTTACCGGAGGACAACAACGGTTCCTCTCGTCACGCGACCGAGGAACTTGTCGGGCGTAAGCACCCCGCGCGTAAAGCGCAGGCTATTGATATAGCCGAGCGTGAACGGCGGGTTGGAGGAACCCATTCCCATCTGCAGCTTGTGACCTCCCGTGTAGCGATAGACGCCTACGCTTGTCTGCGAGTTTCCAACCACCTGCTTGTAGTCGTCAAAGACGTTAACTGTCGTCAAGGTGTTGGCCTCGTTCGTATCAAACGTAATCGCGTAATGGTGCCACTTGCCGTCGGCAATATTGCGACCAAAGTAGAACACGCCAAGATAAGCCATTCCTCCGGCGGCATTCCGCACGGCAACCTGCATGCCCTTGGCATTGTCCTTTATCCGGTAGAAGAACCAGTCATATTCTGAACTGGAGTCGCGGTTGAAGCGCAGAATGCCGGCATGATAGGGAAGATTCGTGTATGTTCCGTCATGCTCCCCGTTGTTGTCGATGAAACCCGTGAACTTCGCCCAGAATTCCACCGTGAAGGCTCTCTGCTCGTAGAGCGGACTGACGGGCATTTCCACGTAGCTCTTGTTGAGTTTCACGGAATAGTCGTTGACGACCCGTTCCGAACCGTTGGTGCCGTCAAGAAGAAGCCCCCCCGGAGAAACCTTTTCGAAGGTCGGCAGATTGCCTGCGCTCGTGTTTTTCAGTCCGCTACCGGTCACCGACCAATAACTGTTGGAGTCGCATGTGAAGTTGTAGTTGTTCTCAAAATCGGCGAAGAAGAGCGGTTTGGGTGTCGCTGAGCCGACTGGGTGCGTCGTAAGAAACTCCTTTGGACGCAAGACCCGTTTCGTCACGCGCACGTCGTCGATCCAGCCATCGAAGAACTGCCCGTCGCCATTCTCTTTCGAGCCAATAAACAACGAATACCCCTTTTTAACCGGGACATAGACATCTGAATTTTTCGAAACCAACTCATAGTCGTAGTAAGTACGGATAAGACTGTTCGAGGCGTCGCTCACGAATGCGACATGATGCCAGTTGCCATCATCATACGGCTTACCGCTCGGAGAATAGCCGCTCCCGACCCATGTGTGATCGTTGTCTTTCTTGTAGCAGAACTGGACACGATGCGAATTGTTGTCATCACCTGTGATGACATGCGCAATCAGATAATCTGTCCCTAACTTGAACAACGTCTTTCTGATCTGTCCCTCCCCACGCGCCTTGAAGAATGCTTCGATTGTGTAGTTGAGGTTTGTCGGACCGGCTACACCATCAGGGAAAAGATAGTCCGCCACCGCCGGCACCTTGACAAAGTTAGCCTTTTCAGCCGCATTCGTGAACTGGCAAAAGGAAGAGACATCGGCAACAGGCGCATCGTCGTAGATGCCGGTCGCGACGGCGGGGGCGACCTTCTCGGCCGTGTCGTAGGTCGATGTGCCGGCGCCGGAGACAGCATAAAAGATCGCCTGAGCGCCACACATAGCACCATCGACGGCCTCGCTGGATTCGATCGCACGGGCTTCGGAATCAAAGCGCACATGCAGGATGGTGTCCTCATCCTCATTAACTTCGGTCGTCGGCACGAGCCGCAGGAACTGGCCGGGCGTGAGCGCAACATTCGAAATGCGAACCTCATCGACAAGTCCGGGATACTTGCGGCCACCATTATTTGGGTCGTAAGTGCCATAGCCGCCCATCCACGTCGCGGTACCAGTATAGTCAATTGTGCCGGATTTCGAATACTCACGGTCGGAATTGTCTGTCTTCTTGTCCAGAACGTAGTCAACATAGACCTTTACCGTCGAACCATCCCACGTGAGGGCGATGTGGTGCCAGCGACCGTCGTTGATTGTCGCTGTTCCCTTATAATTGTTGCCGCTGTACCAAACACTTCCGTTGAAACGAATGGCAAGCGTACCGTTGTTTTCCATGTAAATGGCCCACTTCTCGCCCGTCCATGAACTCGCGGCAAGGCATCCTATGATCGGCGCAAACGTGTTGTACACGCCACCTGTCGTGCAGACGAACGCTTCGATCGTCACAGAACCCGTGCAGTTGGCATAAAGCGAATTTCCGCCATCAATCTTGAACGCACCTCCATAGTAGGCGCGGCCAGCGTTCGTATTGGGCGTCGCACCGCCACGCGCCGTGACGAATTTCATTGCGGAGCGGTTCGCATTCGTCGTGCCCGCCACAGGATCGTAAACGGCAAGACCGGAGAAGGCGGGTCCAAAGGCAGGTCGATAGGGGCTACTCGTCTGCTTGACCGAATTGCTGTCAATCCAGTAAGATGTCGCCGTCGTCCCGGAGATCGACTCCGTAACGACACCAGAAGTCGCAACCGTGCCCGGTGCTTCTTCGTCGAAGTGCCACCACGCGACCGTATCGGCGGCGGCGGTTGAGGCCAAGAGCATCACCGCCATCGCAACGGCGGCTGGATAGACGGCATCGGAAAATGTTGAACGCTTCATGTACTTCTCCCTATTAAGACCACTATGACCACTTATTTGTGTATGTATTGTCTCATAACTCCCCTTCGTTCAACTATCCATTTGCAATTGCATTGATATTCCGATTGCAATCGAATCTCCGTCATGCTACAATACGCCGCATGAAAATCATCCTCTACTTCCAGTCCACCGCCAGTCTTGCGCGCACCAGCACGCAGGCCAAACTTTCGGGATTCATGGGTGTCGCCGAAAAGGAGGGCTGGCATGTGCAGATCATTGAGGAGCCACCGAACGCCGAACGCGTGCGGGCGCTCATCGAGTTCTGGAAGCCGACCGGCATCATCGTGGAGCGCGGCGAACTGGGCGGTAACATCGAGATGGACGATTTCGGCGGCGTACCGACCGTATTCCTGGACCGAAACCCGAGCACCCTGCCGCCAAACGCCTTCTCCGTCTCGCACGACTCGCGCAAAACGGCACGGGCGGCGGCGAAGGAACTTCTGATGACAAGGTATCCGAACTTCGCCTATGTACACTCTCCGAAACGGATGTTCTGGAGCGATGAACGCGAAGCGGGGTTTCGCGAGGCCTTGAAACTGAATGGGAAGACGATGGAGGTTCTGCCGCCCGTGGCAAGCGCCGAACCGCTTGCCTTCGCGCGCGAACTGCGCCGGTTCGTCGCGGAGCTGCCAAAGCCTTGCGCCCTGTTCGCGGCCAACGACAAGGTTGCGGCGGACGTGCTTTCCGCCGCCGCCAGCATCAATGTTGACGTGCCGGCCGATCTCGCCGTCGTGGGCGTGGACAATTTCACGGATATCTGCGAGAAGATACGCCCCACGCTTTCCTCCGTTGAACCGGACTTTGAGAGCGGTGGCGCACTTGCGGCCAAGATGCTTCTGGCCATTCATCGCTGCAAAGGTCGGTTCGTGGGACAACGCAAACTCCTCTTCGGTCCGCTCCGCGTGGTGCGCCGCGCCTCCACGCGCATTCTGCCCACACAGGATCGCGAAGTCGCTGCCGCGCTTGACCTCATTGCGCGGGAAGCCTGTCTCGGTCTTTCGTCGGCTAAGGTCGTTACGATCTTCTCCTGTTCGCGCGGACAGGCCGAGATACGCTTCCGGCGGGCGACCGGCCGTTCAATACTTGAAGAGATACACGCCGTCCGCCTTGAAAAGGCAAAGGAGCTTCTCAGGAACCCCAATCAGCAGCTCAAGACCATCTGCGATTTCTGCGGGTTCAAGACGTTCAACGCGCTCTGCAAATTCTTCCTCAAGGAGACGGGCATGACAATGACGGAATGGCGCCATGCCACTAACCACTAATCACTAGCCACTAACCACTAATCACTAGCCACTAACCACTAATCACTAGCCACTCTTCTTCGCCTTCATCTGAAGCCACGCCTCAATGAACGGCTGGATGTGGCCGTCCATCACGCCGTTCACGTCGCTCGTCTCGTACTCCGTGCGGAGATCCTTCACCATCGTGTACGGACAGAACACGTAGGAGCGGATCTGGCTTCCCCAGCCATTCTCGCTCTTCGCGCCGTAGAAGCGGTCCATCTCGGCCTTCTTCTGGTCTTCATAGTATTCGTAGAGCTGGGCGCGCAGCATGTTCATGGCCTTCTCCTTGTTCATGTGCTGCGAACGCTCCTTCTGGCAGGCGACCACGATGCCCGTGGGCAGATGCGTGAGGCGCACGGCCGAATCCGTCTTGTTCACGTGCTGACCGCCCGCGCCGCCGGAACGGTAGGTATCGATGCGCAGATCCTCGTCCTTGATCTCCACGTCGATGTCCTCATTGATCTCAGCGACCGTCTCCATCGAGGCGAAGGAGGTCTGGCGGCGTTTGTTCGCGTCGAACGGCGAGATGCGCACGAGGCGATGGATGCCGCGCTCGGCCTTGAGCATCCCAAAGGCATACGGCCCCTCCACGCGGAAATAGACGTCCTTCAGCCCCGCCTCTTCGCCCGGCTGGCTGTCGTATTCCTCGATTTTCCAGCCTTGGTCTTCGGCGTAGCGCTTGTACATGCGGTAGAGCATCGTCACCCAGTCGCACGCCTCGGTGCCGCCCTGTCCGGCGTGGAGTTTCACGAACACGTTGCACTGGTCGAACTTGCCGCCGAGCAACGACTGCAGGCGGATCTTCCCGAAATAGTCGTCCGCTTTGGCGCACTCGGCGAGCGTATCCTTGAGCGCCGCCTGCTGAGCTTCGCCCTCCTCCATCTCGGCGAGCTCCAGCATCACGCCGGCATCCTCCACCGTCTTCACAAGCGCATCGAACGGCACGGTGTACGCGCGTTCGGCGTTCGTGGCGGCGATCACATCCTTGGCCTTCGCCTGGTTGTTCCAGAAATCGGGCGATGCCTGCTGCGCCTCCAGGTCGGCGAGCTTCTTCCGCCGTTCCTCGATGCCGACATATTCCGCCATCTCCGCGACAGACTTCTTCAGCGCCTCGATGCGGTCCCGCACCGCCTCCGTTTCAAGGATTTTCTCTTTCGTTTCTTCAGCCATAGCAACTCTTCAAAAAAACAAACGAGTGTGTATTATACCACATGCGCACGCGAGCGTACGCGAGAGATTGGCATCGGCACGTACTGCGTCACGGAACAGCAAGCACAGAGCCGGTCGCTACGCGGTTCAGTGACGCAGTATGACACGCTTCATCTCTTGATGCTCCATGGACGCTCCAAAGCATTATCTTTAACCAAGAACTATTCAGCATGCCGCACCTCGAGAATTTGTGTCGGACTAATTCTCATGAAACTCAAAATCACTAAATCAAATACAAATTCTCGGTAGAACTCTATCTATGAGTCAACTTTATAGGGTCTGTCCCCACTTGATTCGGAAACCGCCGACGCAAACAGAGCAACTGCGGCAAGTCCGACACATAGACTTTTCCGAGTCATAATGCATCACTCCATAATCCGATCTCGAAAATGCGCGCCGACGCATCGCCGTATGTCTCACGGACGGTCACGCGCACCGCCTTCACCTCCCGCGACGGAAAACGGTGAACGGCGAGTCTGCGGACGTTCTGCCGGACATCGGCGATCTCATCCCAATGGACGCCATCCGCCGTCGCCTCGACCTTGTACGACTTCGCAAGCGTAACCGGCACCTCATGATGCACCCAGATCTTCGGCAGGTAGAAGTTCGAGTCGAACACGATCCTGATCTCAGACGCCGTCCTTTTCTCCGGCAAGGCTACCGTGACGGACTGCGGCAGAGCGCATCGCGGATCGGAGACCCAGCCTCTCGGCTCGCCTTTCGGGGCGTGTTTCACATAACCGAAACCCGTATCCTCGATGATGCCCTTCACATCGCCTCCGTCCGGCGGCAGCGTGCGCAACGCCCCGTCAACCACTTTTGCGGCCACGCACCCTTCCATTTCACTCGTCGCGGCCACCGTCGCGTCTGACGCAAGGTTGGCAGGATCGCGTCCGTCAAACCCCGGAATGAACTGGTCGTCGCGATGAAGCGTCCGGCGCAGTTCCTGCAAGTACCGCCGACCGTACTCGCGCGGCGACACCCCGTGCCGCAGACATCCTGCCGCCGCCGTGCCGACCGCCTGCCCCATCACCGCGCACGTCGCGCAGACGCGCAGCGTGCCAAGCCCGACGTGCGAGGCGGAGATGTTGCGCCCCGCCATGAAGAGGTTCGGAACGTTCGTCGAATAAAGTATGCGGTACGGGATGCCGACAGGGCGCGGGATATCGGGGCTCTTCAGCCGCCACGACCCGTTCCCCTTCGGATTGTCAACACCCAGCGGATCGTGCGTGTCCAACGCCCATCCGGTGTGACCGATGCTGTCGGGCAGATCGTCTTTTGCGAGCGCGTCATGCTCGGTGAACACGTAGTCCCCGACAAGCCGCATTCCCTCACGGCGACCGTTCATGTACGGAAGCGACACAAGTTCGTGCCGCGCCGCGAGCGCGCGTATCTTCGCGTCAGGCGTCTCGTTCTTCATCCAGCCCCAGTAGGCGAAGAAGATGCGCAGGAGGGAATCACGCGCCAGTTCCGGATCCTTGCAGTCGTCGAGAATCCCCGGATGCTCAAGCCACCACTTGAAACGGAGTCCGTCGGACTTGCGGTAGAAACCTTCCGGAAGCGGCCACGCCCACTTCGGCGTCGTGAACGGAACCTCCCGGTCACGCTCGACCATCCTCGGCAGACCGTAGCCCCCCAGCAGACATCCGCTCATGGTCGTCATGTCAGGCTCCTCCGGCGCGCACGATTCGCGATAGGCACCATAGCCTTCGCGTCCAAACATGAACTTCGCACCGGCAAAATACCCGATCCACCCGTCGCCTGTCGCGTCCACAAACAGCTGGCCGCTCAACCGGGTGCGCCTACGCGTAAGCGTGTTGCGCGCAAGGACCGATGCGATCGCCTCTCCCGATTTTTCGACCGCCAAAACGCGCGTGTTCGGAAACAGGGTGATGTTTGTCTCCGCCGCCACCATCTCGCCGAACACGCGCGAGAAGGAAAGCACCTTCCCCCGCGCGGCGCTCGCCTTGGCGAGAACGGCCTCTTCAATGATACCGCCCTCGCGATAGCCGCGATGCCATCCCGAACCGTTCAGAAGAACGCCCAGTTCGCTCGAAAGGTTTCCGCCGAGGACGGGTCGGTCATTCACGAGCGCCACGCGTACCCCGTGCCGCGCCGCCGCAATGGCAGCCGGGACGCCTGCCGGACCTCCGCCAATGACGACAAGATCGTATTGACCGGCATCCGCGATCGCTTCCGGCGTTCCGGTGCATACGGAACGCTTCCGTTCGAGTTCCTCCCCGCCATCCGCCGGAGCAAATGAATGGTCTCGTGTAAGAACAATCGCATCGCACCGGGCATACGCACCGGAAAGATCGACAAGCCTCAGTTCCACAACGCCGGCGGAAAGTTCGATTTCGCCGGCGTCCTCCCACGACCAGTCCCGGCCGGACGCACCAAGCGTCTTGCCGAGGCGGTGTCCATTGACCTCAAGCGCGAAGCGTCCGGGATGATGCTCCGGCACCCAATCCTTCGCGCGCACCCATATCCTGTACACACCTCCCGTTGTGACAGCAATCCGGGTGGACGCGGCGGCGCACGGCTTGCCGACGCCCGGCGCAAGGAGATAGCCCGACCCCATCTTGTGCGTGAACTGCGTGTCGAGGAGCCACCCGCCATAGTCGGCGAAGCTCTCCGCCTCGACCCAGTACACGCCGTTCACATGTTCACGAATCTGAACCTGCGCGCCGCGCAGCTCCCACGGACGATCCACGTCAACGCCACCATTTGTCCTGCCGCAGGATGCGGACGCCGACCGTTCCGAGAGCCAACTTTCTGCGCGCACGCCCTCGACGGGACTCGTGGCGTGTCCGAAGCCTATGCTTCCAAACATCGCCTTCTCCTGTGCGGGACAGACGTTGTACGCGGCGTACCCGGCATGGGGCGGGGCGACGGTGTCGATGTAACCGACCATAAAGGCAACGGGGCATCTGATGAGCGACGCGAAGTTGACGCCGTCGAAATACGGGGCGTTGCGCTTCGCCGCCTCGGTGTTTTCCGGCAACTGCGCCTCCACAAGCCTTGGCCAGCCCGCCTCGCGCCCGTCGATCAGATGACAGAGGTGCGCGGTGATCGCCGGCACGCCAATACGTGCATTGCGAAAGCCTCCGTTCAGCGCAACCAGCGCAAGCCCCATTCCCCCGCCTTGACTGCCGCCCCGGTACGTGACATCGGCAGCATTCACTTCGGGACGCCGCCTCAACCAGTTGACGGCGCGGTTGATCGCCAGAATCGGCTCGTAATAGAAATACTCCTCCCGGCTTGCCGCGATGCCAGAGACGGTATAGCGAGGGTTATTTGCTACCGGATACAGTTTCTGAAGCCGCTCGTCCTCCTCCTTCTGAAGCGCATTGTGCTCCTTGCCGCGTTTTGCCGCGCCAACGACTGGACGATATCCATGCACGTTCATCGTAAGGCCAATCCTGTTTGCGTCGCCACATGACGGCCCTCCAACAGACGGACCTGCGCCAGGAACATACACGCGTGCGGGGAACGGTCCGCGCGTCAGGTCGGAAGGCTCCTTCAGGAAACCGTATAGCCGCCCTCCTCTCGGTCCGTTCAACGAAACCATGTACACGTTGCATCCATTCGTCGAGATGGAATCCAACTTTTCAAGCTTCACATCCTCCGGCACTTCTCGGTCGTAACGCGCGATCGCATCGCGCCAGAACGACTCAAAGTCCGCAGGGCGTTCCGCGCCCGCCGTGATCTTCTCCGGCGAGAAAGTCGCGCCCCAACGCTTCACGGTCTTGCCGCATGTTACCGTCAGCAGCAGGAATCCCGGCACGTCACGTGTTCCCTCTACGGTGAACGCCCTCCGGTCCGCAAGGTTCACATCAAACTCCCGAAGCACCTTCGAACCGAAGTTGTCAAGCCTGACGTGTGCGACGCCTGACGTCAGCGCGGAATGGACGTTGAACACGGCCTTCTGTCCGCACTTGTACAACGAGTCGGGGTCGTCGCACCAGACGGAAAACGGCTCAACGGGTGCGCGAAGCCCTTCGACCTTCAGTCCAACGATATCGGTGGCGACAGGTTCGCCCCTTGACGAAAGCTTCATCTCGCAGTTGCGGATGGTGATGTCTCGCGGCGGCAGTGCTGGATCGCCGCGAAGCTCGTATGCATACCACCCCTCGTTGCAGACGACATTCTCGACCGTCACCCCCTCGATCGGCGTGCGCACGATCTCCAGATTTGTAAGACTGTCGCGCGTCTTCCACCGGATGATATCCTGTTCGCGAAGAACACGATGAAGCGCACCTGGCTCAAGCCGGTAGTCGGGCATGATCTCGAAGATCGAGCACTTCGCGCGCGCGGCCTTCACGTTTCGGACGGTAACGTTGCGCACATATCCGCCGCGCGCGGGGTTCGTCTTGATTAAAAGTACGCGCCAGACCTCGCCCTCTACGGCGCAGTCCTCGAGCCGGATGTTCTCGATGCCGCCAGAAAGCTCGCTGCCGATTCCAAGCAGCGTGTGCCCGTTGACGACCGTGCAGTTGCGGATCGTCACGTCGCGTGTGGGCCTTGCCCTGAGTCGTCCCTCCCGGTTTTTTCCGCTCTTCATGCAGAAGCCGTCGTCACCCTGGTCGAGCCGGCAGTTCTCTATGAGCGCGCCCTGCACGGACTCAAGGTCGATGCCGTCCGTGTTCGGGCCTTCACAGCGGACGTCCAGATTACGGATCGTCACGTCATCGGTGCAGAACATGTGGATCGTCCAGCTCGGCGAATTGCGGATGCGGAATCCGTCCAAGACCACGCGGCGGCAGTTGTCGAAGTGGAAGAACCGCGGCCGCCCCTTCTTGAGTCCCGCCGAGTGCCAGTAACCCACCTTCGCCTCAAACGTACCGTGCCCCGTCACGGAGATGTTTGTTGCGCCGATTGCGCTCACAAGCGGCTGGCGTTGACGGCGCACCTGCCCTTCGAACGCAACCTCCTGCATCGGATACAGATCGGGGTCATCCGGAAATACGAGCCTTGCGCCACTCTCAAGGTGAAGTTCAACCCCACTCGCGAGCCGGAGCGGACCAGTCTTCCACTCGCCTGCGGAAACCGTGACGCGTCCGCCGCCGGACTTCGCCACCGCATCTATGCGAGACTGGATGTCGGAAAGTCTTTCCCCGGCAAATGCCGAAAGCGCGAAGATCGAAAGAAGCGAGAGAAACGAGAAGGCTGGTTTCATGGGCGGAGGCATTCCTTTGTGGCCCAAACATGATTGTTCGTTACTTCGTTTTCTATCGGACACTTATGCAAATGCCCATCGGCAGACGTATCGGGTAGATTGCGCCGTCATTCATCCCTCCCGTGCCGTCATAGGCATAGACGTATGATCCCTTGTCGAGCGTGTTGGTGACACCATCCACGACAATCCCCCATTTACGCGCGGCCGTCGGAGACCGCGCAATGGTCAGGCTGTCGCCAGGCAAAAGCACATTACCGCCAGCTTTGCCGCCTGTTATCGCATATCCCGATGCATCGTCCATCACCAGCGAGACGCCGCCGACCCATTCCATGCAGGCGCCGGCGACGGGATATCCGCCGCTCATGAGCCACGGCTCGCCGTCAAAGCCGCCGGACGCGAAGTCGGAGAGGTACGAAGCGAACGTGTTCCATCCGCTGTCGCCCGGCGCCGGATATTCCCGGCGGGCGGCGTCAAGCGCGGGGGATCCGGAGACGGGGCGGAAGTCCCCGTTCGCCGCGTCGGCGAAGCACGAACGCACCGTGCTGCCGAAGGTCACGGCGGACGCGGGGAACGCGCCGCCCTCGCCGGCGGCGGTGTTCAGCACGATCTGCCCTTCGCAACCTGCCGCCACCGCGTTGGATCCAGCGATGGAGCAGCCGATGGCGCATGTCTGCGAGCCAATCACGCCCGTGCCGAAGCGGCCGTCCTCGACGATGGACGAGGTTACGACCGAATCCCGGAAGCCGTCCGTCGCGCCGCCGCAGTCTATGAACCTGCAGCGGGTGAAATACGCCTGCGTTGCGATGCCCGCCGCCGGCGCGGAGCAGTTGGTGAACACGCAGTCGATGAACTGGAGCGACGCCCTCTTGCCAATCCGTCCAAACGCCGCCCCGCCCATGTCATCGGCGGCGTTCTGCCCGACATCCGTGTGCCCGTCGGCGAACGTGATGCCCCTGAATGCGATCGTCTGGTCGTATCTCTCATTGGAGTATGAGAAACTGACGCACCGCACGGCATCCGGTCCGCATCCCGGATGGTTGACCGGATCGCGTTCGTTCTTCGCCGCCGCGCCCCGGATGATCGTCCTTTCGCGGGCACCTGTGGCAACAAACAGGAGGAAGTTCGCCCCACCCAGGTGGAACCGGTTCGTCACGCCGCGGTTCACCACGCCGCCTTCGCAGTAGTCGCCCTCCCGCAAATAGATGGTCAACAGCTTGCCGGTGGAAGTGTATCCATCTATGGCCTTCTGGAGGGTCTTGTACGGAGCGTCGGACTTCCCTGTCCCCGTTTCGTCGCTGCCGTTGACCGCATCGACATATCTGTGGTTCCCGGAGGACTTGGGCTCCTCGTACCGCTCCACCGCGCCGGCTTCATAGGGTGGCGTCACGTCCATGCGACCGTCCTTGCCGGGGAAGCGGTAGTGCAGCTCGCCCGTACAGCTTCCTTCCACGATCCTCCAGGAAATGTTTGAAATGCATACGCTCATCGGCCACGATGTCGCAAAGAACTGGTTCGTCCCGTAGGTGGGGAATCCGTTCACGTAGCAGTTCTGGTCGAGAAAGACGCCGCCGTACTGCGGCGTCTTGGCGGACTGGTACGCACCGGCGGCGACATGCTCGCCGGTGAGGTCGATGGGATTCCCGTCCATGTCCTGCATCACCATGCCTTCCGGCAGCGCAATCGGGCAGTCGGTGGTGAGATAACGCGTATCGCCGGCGCCGAATACGGCCGATCCCGGCAGCGGATGGAAATCGCCGAGCGCCGGCGCGAACAGCTGGATCGGCTCGGCGTTCCTGTATGCCTTGCCGTCCGAGGCATAGACGTTCGACGCTTCGGTTGTTGACGTCGTCTCATCTGACTTGTTGTTAAGGAACAGGCTGTTGTAATTTGTGCCCGACGCAAGTATGGCAGCCTCGTTCCCATAGAATGTGCAGTTCACGAAATTGCAGTTGCTGTAGGCCAAGCTCTTATAACTTGCTGCTGTGCCGATCGCAGAGCAGTGCGCAAACACGCTGTTGATCGCCGACGCAGACATAAAGGCGGCGTTTTGCAGAGCGCGGCAGTCGGATATCAGGCAGCGGATGAACGTGCCGCCGAATGCCGCGCCACCACGGCCTCTGCTGACGCAATTCGAGATCACGCAATTGATGACATAAAACTCAGTGGTAGTGTCATTTCTTGAAAAGGCGCCTCCATAGTCCTTGATTGGTCTGGAGGATGATTCGGTGGTGGTCGCACCATCCCGCAGGGTGAAGCCCGTAATGGAAGACCCGTTCCCTCCTGTCGCCACAAGCACGCAGCGTATGGCGGTGGGGCCCGTGCCGTAGGTAGCATCTCCACCCTCTTCCACGGGGCAGAAGCGCCCTACGATGTGCGTCTCATCCTTTGAACCGACCGCCTCAATGGCAAGCCTCTTGCTGAGGACGACTCGCATGCGCATCGTAACGCCGCCGGATGTAATCTCCGTATAGTCCTGATCGTACGTCCCCGGCATGACCTTTATGGTGTCGTCGGCCGTGCAGGCGGAATTGTTGATCGCATCCTGGATAGTGCCAAAGGCCTTTTCCGCAGTTGTACCATCCAGGCCGCTCTTGCCGTAGTTGTCGTCATCCACCCACCAGACGTTGGCACCATCGCCCCTGGCTGTTGCAAAGAATGCCGCCGCCAATGCCGCGGCGATTTTCGGTACTGCATTGTTCATCTTATGTCCTCCTTTACGGTTTCAAGTGGCTCGAAATCATTTGGCCCTTTTGCCGGTGGGCAAGGGCTTGTGGGCGGTACGCTCCCACAAAGCACGTTCGCCGCTGCGCGGCGAAGTCCAGCGATGGCCTTCGTCCGGGCCGAGTTCGGCCAGATTCGCCACACGGAAGGCGTAGAGTTTCTCGGCGGCGGCCTGGAATGCGGCCTCGTCCTTGCCGCTTCCGGCCGCGATGAAGCGGAACGTGAGTATGGAGTTTTCCGAGCGCAGATACAGCCGATTGAACCGGCGCGCCTGCATCGGAGTGAGATCCGTACGGGCGAGGCCTGGCTTGAGCAGCGCCTGCTCGGCTTCAAGATCCGGGAGCGTGTGTCCACCCACGACGAACTTCGCAAGCTCGCTGTCGTCCAGGATGAATCCCGCCTTTTTCTTGCCCACGCCGATTGCCGCCAAGACGTTTTTCGACCTCTCGCGCACATGGCGGTAGAACGCGCGCGCTTCCTCCGCCGCCGGACCGAACTGCGAAAGGAATTCCTCCTCTATTTCCTCGAAGCCGCGATCGGGACGCTGGGAGAGCGCGCAGATCGTGTAGAATTCGAGCGCCGTGACGGGATTGGGCGTGCCGTCGTACATCACGCCCACGGCTCCGTACGCGACGGACGTTTTGAAGTTGTCGTAAAGGAATTTCTCGAATCCTCGCGGGAACACGGCGTCGTAGCAGAAATCGTTCGGGCGCAGGTAGAACCGGCGCATCCCCAGCCGGTGCCATTCCTTGAGGTCGCTGAGGTAGTCATCGCGGAGCCCCGGCACCCACGATATCGTCATGTGGTCGCCGTATTCCAGCCGCTCCCGGCGCGGCGGCTTGCGGTAGGAGCTGTACACGTATGCGCACACATCCACATCAGGACGCACTTTCAGCGCAAGCGGCACAATGGCGTTGTAGAAATGGACCACGCGGTCCGTAAGATGGTCGCGAAAATCCTCGCCAGGAAGTCGCGTATCCAACTTCAGGCATTCGGGGCAGTGGCAGTGGCAGTACCCGCCGTCATTGAGGCAGATGTTCATGCGCTTCGGAGCGCCGTTCGCAACCCATTCGTCCACGACCGCCTGCGGTAGCGTGGGGCATGAATAGCAGCCGTGGACACGCCCCGCCTGACTATCCTTAACGCCGCGCCCCGGCTTGCCGTCGCGAACAAGTTCGGGATGCTCCACATAGGCGAACCATTCGGGATGGTCCTTGAGGTACTTCTTCTGCCAGTGCGTGAAGTTGTGTCCGCTGTCTTGCTGGTTCCGCGACGCGAGGCGCATGCGCAGGTACCAGCGTTCCATGTCCGCACGCGCTTTTGCAAACGCCTTGTACGTGATCCCGAATCCGTCAATGGTGGGATTTTTCCGGTATTGCGTATTGTAGTGCCTGGGATAGCTGCGGAAACTGCAAACCTCGAACGGCGGCGTGAAACTCCACGAATCTCCGTCCGCGAGTTCTACGGACGTCTTGGAGTCGAACACGATTCCGTCATCGCCGGGATAGACCCATTTGACGCCCAGTTTCCTGTCGAGGAACTCGTACACGGCAAAGAGCGGCCCTTGGCTGAAAACCGGTCCGCTGCCGCGCGAGAATCCGTGCTCGCCCTCTTCGCCCCAGAACAAGAGCCTGTTTCCTGTCACCCTTGCGCAGGACTCGAAATCCTTCGGCTGCGGAGCGTCCGCCGGGCGTTCGCCCACGGCGAACACGAATCCGTTCGCGGCCGGCTTGCGTTCGCCGACGACGAGTGCCAGGTGTTTTTCCAGTTCCTCCGCCGCCAGACGGCAACCTTTGGAGTTCGTGTCACAGCAGAGAACCGTAGCCGTCCGCAAATCCACATTAAACGTGCCGCCGATCTGTGGCGCAGCGCTTTCGGCGCACGCGAAAAATGCCGCCGAAAGTAAGGCCGCAAACAAAACCGACTTGATCTTCAATGCTTTTTCAACCGTCATGTTATGCCCTTTAGTAATGTTTCTTTAAAAAATAATATGCATGTTAACACAAACTCTATATTCTCGCAACATACAAGAATTTGTATGTCGGTTCCAGCGCATTCCGGCATGTAGTCAACGGCAACAAACAGGTCGTCATTTGCCAACTTTCTCGAAGCGACAGTCCGACATCCGCAGGCCACCCGCGCCGGCCGCATTCACCCAGCGGCTGTTCCGGCCACGGCACAGGACGTAGTCGAACCAGATGTCCTTCGCCCCGGCGGCGACGCGGATGCCCTCGCCATCCCCTGTGTCGAGCGCGATATCGTGGATTCGCACGTTCTTGGCCGTGCCTATTGCGACTGCGGCACACAGAGAACGGCCGCCGCCCGATTCTCCGGAGACGTCGACCGCCGCAAATCCGGATCCGCGAAGCGAGACGTTCTCAACCCCGTCCGGAACCGTAAAGAGGCTTGCGCCGGACACGGAGAGGGAGCCTGGCTTTGCACGGACGGTCACGCCATCGCGCAGCCATATCTGCTGGTTGGATGAACGCAGAGCAATGGGGCCGACAACCCAGACGCCTGCGCCTTCGGCGAGCCAGTCCACAACCACCCTGTCGGCACCGGAATCGATCGCCGCCTGCAGGGCGGCCGTAGCGTCGTCCTTGTCCCACCCGAACGACGACGCGTTGACGACCTTCGTCGGCGTCTCAGCCGCGTTCGCTGCCCTGACCTTTGCAAGCCGTGCCTCCGTGGCCGCGTCGACCGGATAGTCTATCGGGGCGGTGTATTTGGTGTTGCGCGTGGTACGCTGCGAAAGATAGTCGCCGGGGAGCATGCCGTCGAGCATGAGGTTTACGACGTCCGGACCGTGCGGCGTCATCGTGACCCACGTTATGTGATCCATTTCGCCGTACTCCTTCCCCAGCAGCGCGGCGCGCCGATCTTCACTTCCAAATGCGCCGAGACAGCTTCCGCCGCCGGCTACGGAAAGTACATAATAGTCGCGGTCGTGCCGTTTCGCGTGCATGTATGCGTGCCAGTCGCCCGCAAAGACGGTGTAGTTGCGCTTGGTCAGGACCTCCGTCTCGAACTTGAGCCAGGCCTCCGTGAGCCATTCAGCCGGCTGGTGCATGAACACCATCGTCCAACGGACGTCCGCGTGGTCGTCGAGCGTCTTCTTGAACCATGCGTACTGCCGGTCGGTTATGCCGACCTGCCTCTCGACCGCACCGCGCCCGTCCATCGTGTTCAGGCAAACGAACAGGACGTTCTTGTAGACGAAGCTATAGTACGTATTGTCCCCGTAGTACTCCTTCCACAAGGCAGTGCTCGTCTCGTTCGCATTGTTGCCCAGCCGGCTGCGGCTTATGTCGTGGTTGCCGACAACGGTGAAGAACGGCGCGGCCACCTTCGCCGTCATGTTCGTCAGCTCCGTCTGCTGGGCGCGTTTCACCTCGATCCCCGACTTCCCTGCGTTTATGTCCTGCATCGTCATGCCTTCCACGAGATCGCCGACGGTGATGACGAACTCCGGGTGCATCCTGTTCACCTTGTCGAGCGCGTTGGTGAATGCGCTCCGGTAGTCGCCGCCGGTGCGGTCCGGCACGATGGCGAACTGGAAGTCGTCAGGATTGTTCTGGTAGTTCAGATGCGTCCAGGGCGTCGCCGCAGGCGCCATGTGCGCAAACGCCATGGCAACGCCCAAGGCCGCTGCAAGGCTGGCTGCCGTCCTGCTTTGGATGATTGTATGTCTGTCGCGCATCATTTCGCCTCCGCCTTTTTCAGTTGGCTACCATTTCTGGCCATGTACTTCGTGCGGCTCCAGGCCGCGATTTCGCAGTTCCGGTTGGAGAGCCAACTGGCCCCCTCTTGACCAAGGGCGACGAAGTTCGCCGCGCGGAACGCATGGAGCGCATCTGCCGCCGCCGCGAATGCGGCCTCGTCCTTCCCTGCCGCCGCCGCAAGGAAGCGGAACGTGAGAACCGCATTCTCGGCACGCAGCGCCAGGCGGCTGAAGCGCACGCGGTCCTGCGCCGCAAGCTGTTTCTCCAATCCGGGGCGCAGCAGCGCCAGCTCGGCCTCGAGATCGGCGAACGTATGCCCGGAGACCGCGAACTTGCCGAGTTCGCTGTCGTCGAGGCGCTGCTTCAGCTGCGGCAGCTTGGAGCCTTTGGCAACCGCCAGGATCTCATCCGCCCGCGCACGGACATGCTCGAAGTACGCCTTCGCCTCCGGCGCCGCCGCGCCGTACTGGGAATAGAACTCCTCCATCAGCTCGTCGAAGCCGCGATCCGGCCGCTGGGCAAGCGAGCAGATCACATAGTATTCGAGATCGGTGATGGGGCGCGGCATGCCGTCGTACATTACGCCGACAGCGCCCGGCTGGGACATGCAGCTCTTGAAGTTGTCGAAGAGATGGCGCTCAAGTCCGCGCGGGAACACGCCGGCGTAGCACATGAAGTTGGGGCGCATGTAGAACCGCTTTACGCCCGCATCGATCCATGCCTTGAGCTCCGCCAGGTAGTCGTCTCCCAGACCGGGGACCCACGAGAACAGCATGTGGTCGCCGTAAAGCACCTTCTCGCGGCGCGGCGGCTTCCGATAGGATGCGTAGATGTAGGCGCATACATCCACGTCCGGCCGCACCTTGAGCGCAAGCGGCATTATGCCGTTGTAGAGATGGATGACGCGGTCGGTGAGATGGTCGAGGAAATCCTCCCCCGGGAGGCGCGTATCGAGCGCAAGGCAGTTGGGGCAATGGCAGAAGCAGTACTTTCCGTCGTTGAGGCAGATGTTGAAACGCTTTGGCGCGCCGCTGGCGACCCAGTCATCGACAATGGCCTGCGGCAAAGTGGGGCAGGAATAGCAGCCGTGCACACGGTGGGCCTGGCTGTCCACAACGCCTCGCCCCGGCTTGCCGTCGCGCACGAGCGCGGGATGCTCCACGTAGGCGAACCATTCGGGATGATCCTTCAGGAACCTCTTCTGCCAGCCCTTGAATGCGTGTCCAGACGCCTGGCGGTTCTTCGACGCAAGGCGCATGCGGCCGTACCACTGCTCGATGTCATCGCATTTCCTGTTGAAGTCGCGCTCGGATATGCGGAAGGCCTTCGGCATCGGAATGCGCCGGATCTTCCGGAAACTGCGGTAGCAGCGGAAACTGCACACCTCCGGCAGAGGTGGCGTGAAGCTCCAGCATTCGCCGTCCGAAAGCTCGATGCCCGTTTTCGGCGAATAGACGATTCCGTCGTCACCGGGGAACACCCACTTCACGCCAAGCTTCCTGTCAAGGAATTCATAGACTGCGAAAAGCGGCCCCCTGCTGCTCTCAAGACCATGCTCGGCCTCTTCGCCCCAGAAGCAGACGCGTTTTCCGCAGACGCGGGCACAGGACTCGAATACGGCTGGCGCGGGGGCATCGGCGGGCCGTTCCCCGACCGCGAACACGATGCCGTCAGGGGACGGCGTGCGCGCGCCGGCGATGAGGGCAAGATGCTTTTCGAGCTCTTTCGCCGCCGCCACGCAATTGGTGGAATTCGTGTCGCAGCAGAGGACGGTGGCCGTCCGCAGATCCGCTCTGAACGCGCCGCCTGCCGCCGCCTGCATCGCCAGCATGCCGGCGGCAAGTGTCGAAAGCATGAAACTGGCCGTGGCCGCCCCACGCCTCGGCGTTGCTGTTAAACCTTTGAGTGCTGTGTTCCGCATGTGAATATCCCCCCCTGTTGGCGCCGAATGATAGCACAACCGCCCGTTTCCCGCCACATACAAGAATTTGTATGCCAGCCAATCCTCACCTATTTGCGAAAACCTAAAATAGGTGAGGATTCGTTCTTTGTGAACAATACAAAGTTATGGACAGATCGAGTTCCCGCATCCTCTGCCACAACCACCGTAAGATGAGAGGAACGGCACCCGCCAACCGGGCACGAAATTGCTATTTTGCATTTTCGTGCCCATACGCCGTTGCCTTGCAGAACACATTCTGATATAATTCGCCGCATTCGAAAGGAAGATGACGCATGTTTTACGGTCGCGAGGAATATCTATCGAGATTCGCCGAGCTGTACCGGAAAGCGATTATTTCGATTTTATCGTTCCCGTGCAGCACCTCTTCGGAATGGATTGACCCTTGCGCCCACGGATGAAAACGATCGCCACACTCTTCTTCGCCCTATTCACCGGTCTTGCGGCGGCGGACGAGCCGCTTGCAACCATCGCGGAAGCGATGAAGATAAGGATCGAAGACATCAAGGCACCCATTGCGTTCGACTTCACCGGCACGGTGGTGCTTCAAAGTAAGGACTGGGGCAAAGGAATAAGTTGCGCGTTCTCGGACGACACAGGCGGCATATCTCTTTTTGCCGACTCACGCCCACCGGCCAATTTGCGCCAATGGGACGCCGTTCGCGTCAAGGGGGAGATGATTGTTGCCGACAGCGACAAGACGCGCCGCTTTGTGGCACACGAAGTCGAGGTTCGCGGACATGGCAGCCCCATTCCGACGATTGACGCAACGGCACAGGAGATAATCAACGGCAAATGCAACTATCGGTTCGTGCGCATCTGCGGGGTAATCTCTTCGTGCGTCGTTGACGAAGTCGATCCAGACTTTTGCTGGACAACCCTTCGCACGGAATCCGGAAAGGTGTTTCTGTGCATAAACGCCTCAGTGATGAAGATCGACTCCATCGCCAAAATTGTGGATGCCGAGACGGAAGTCGTTGGCCTTGCCCGCCCCATCTCAGGCCTTCGGCGGGGGCTGGGGAACTGTCTGTTCGTGCACAAACCAGAAAACATCAGAGTCGTCAAAACGCCACCGGAGGATCCCTTCTTCACCGCACAGACACTCTCCGACACGGAGACCTCGCCGCATCGCCAACGAATCTCCGGCGATGTGATCGCCGTTTCGCGCAACAATTTCTACCTGCAGACGGGGATCGGGCGCACCATAATGGCCACGCGGGTCACGGGCGCTCCAATGCCAAAGCCGGGCGAGCGGGTGGAGGTTGTGGGTTTCCCCGAGTACACCCCGTATTGGCTGAGCCTTACGGAAGCCCTCGTCAAGGTCGTCGGGAAAGCCAGCCGCTCGTTTGACCTGCCGCAGAAAACAACCATCGCGAAGCTCTTTACAGATTTCAGGGGACGGCGGCGCTTCATAACGCACATGAACGGGAACCTGCTCACGCTAAGCGGGAAAGTGAAGTCGGCAACAGAGGACGAGCTGGAGTTAACAGATGGGGAGAACTCGATCTTCGTGATGATAAGCTCCGTTTGCGGGCAGATGCCGGAAGTCCCGGAAATCGGCAGCACCGTCGAGGCGACAGGGCTGTGCTGGATGGAGTTCCACAACAAGTACGAATCTGAAGTTTTCCCGACATTCCTGCGGTTCACGCTCTACCCGCACGATGCCGGAGACATAAAGGTGATTGCTTCGCCGCCTTGGTGGACACCCTTCCGTCTTCTGATCCTCGTCCTTGTGCTTGCCATTCTCCTTGTAGGATCATTCGTCTGGAGCATCGCCCTGAACAGGAAGGCCGAACGGCGCGGACGCGAACTGTACGAGGAACGCGCTTCGCACGCCATCGCGGAAAAGCGGGTCGAGGAGCGTACGCGCCTCGCGGTGGAGCTGCACGACTCGCTCTCGCAGACGCTGACCGGTGTCGCCTTGCAGCTCGAAGTCGGCAACACCGATACGGCAAGGACGATGCTCACGGCCTGCCGAAGTGACTTGCGGCGGTGCCTCTGGGATCTCAGAAGCCGTACCTTCGAGGAAAAGGACATGACCGAGGCCATCGAGCGCACACTTGAACCACATGCCGTCGGCGCAAAGGTGTCCGTGCGCTTCAACGTTCCGCGCGAAAGGCTTTCCGACTCCGAAACGCACACGATCCTCCGCATCGTCCGCGAACTCGCCGTGAACGCGATCCGCCACGGAAAGGCCACGGCCGTGAAAGTGGCCGGCGAATGTCACGGCAACACGATCTCCTTTTCCGTGACGGACAACGGCTGCGGATTCGATCCGGCGGCAGCGCCCGGACCGGAACAGGGGCATTTCGGACTTCTCGGAATCCGCGAGCGGCTGAACGACTTCGGCGGCTCGTTCGAGCTCGAAAGTGCGCCGGGAAAAGGCGCAAAAGCGACAATATCCCTCAAGCTGTCCCAATCGTCCGATTCGTCCCAAACGTCCCACCTGTCATAGAAAAGCGTCCACATGCCCATGAAACCGAAAATCAAGATCCTTCTCGCCGACGACCATCAGGTGGTGCGCATGGGGCTTGCCGCCATCATCGCCGCCGAAAGCGACATGCGACTCGTCGGCGAGGCAAGCGACGGGAACGAAGCCGTGAATTGCGTCCGCGAACTCACCCCAGATGTCATCCTCATGGATCTGATGATGCCGCAGAAGGACGGCGCGCAGGCCACGGCCGAGATCCTTGCATCGAACCCGGACGCAAAGATACTGATTCTCTCCACGTTCGGGGAATCGGACGAGATGATGCGGGCGATGGATGCCGGCGCCGCCGGTGCCCTCATCAAGGATGCACCGCGCGGAGAACTTGTGGCGGCGATACGCGCGGTGGCGGAGGGACAGAAGGTCGTAAGCCCTGAAATCGAGCATGTGCTGAAAAGCCGCGCGGAAAGGCCACAGCTCTCCGCCCGCCAGCTTGAAGTACTCGGCTATGCCGCCAAGGGACTTACGAGCAAGGCCATCTCGTCCAAAATGGGCATAACCGCCGACTGCGTCAACGGACACCTCCGGGCGATCTTCGCGAACCTGAATGCCGCGTCCCGCACGGAGGCCGTGGCCATCGCCACACGCCTCGGCCTGATCTGACAAGCGCCTCCATCAAGGATACGCGCCCGATCAAAACGAATCCTGCACGCCGAGACCGAGCGAATGGACCAGCTGGCAGTCGCCGTCAAGCCCCAGCGTCGCCTGCGCCTCTCCGCGCAGTGACGATTCATTGGCGTGAATAGGAAGGCCCCTAACGCTTCTTCACCATGTCGGTGATGGCGGAAAGGAACTGGTTCACGTCCGTGAAGTTCCGGTACACGCTGGCGAAGCGGATGTAGGCGACCTGATCGATCTTGTGAAGCCGCTCCATCACAAGCTCGCCGAGCTTTTCGGAGGAGATCTCCTCGCCGTCGATGGCGGAGATCACGCTGTCGAGAAGATTGCGGATCTGCTCGTCGGAGACGGGTCGGTTGCCGCAGGCGATGCGCACGCCGTTCTCGAGCTTGCGGCGGTCGAACGGCTGGCGGCGCCCGTCGCGCTTGACGACGATCACCTCGTCGCGATCAACCTCCTCGTGCGTGGTGAAGCGGAAGCCGCAGGTCGCGCACTCGCGGCGGCGGCGGATCGCGGCGCCCTCACGCACGCTGCGCGAGTCGAGCACCTTGTCTTCGTCATTGCCGCACTTCGGACACTTCATGGCATCACTTGCCGTTCGGGCACATCGTGCAGTGGCGGCAGTCGAGGTTCACGGGCATCGGCGGCAGATCGCCCTTGCGGCGGGCGTTCCATTCGCCAAGACGGTTGAAGAGCGCCAGCACGAGGCCGAACACGATGAACCCGCCGGCCGGCAGGATCGCGATGGTGATGTACGTGCCGACGAACTGGCGGATCGCGCCGATGAGCACGAGCGCCAGCGTGAAGCCGACGCCGGAGCCGAGGCCGTCCACCAGAGACGGGATCAGCGGGTTCTTCGACGCGAACGCCTCCGCACGGCCGAGGATGATGCAGTTCACCACGATGAGCGGGATGAAGATGCCGAGCGAATCGGAAAGCGCCGGAAGGTACGCCTGCATCAGCAAATCGACCGTCGTCACGAACGCGGCGATGATCACGATGTAGCAGGGAATGTGCACCGCATCGGGGATCAGCTTGCGCAGGAGCGAGACAAGGCCGTTCGAGCAGACGAGCACGAACGTCGCCGCGCACCCCATGCCGACCGCGTTCTCGATGGAGGTCGTCACCGCAAGGGTCGGGCAAAGCCCCAGCACCAGACGGAACGTCGGATTGTTCTTGAAAATACCGTACCAGAAGATAAGCCATGTTTTCATGGCGCGGTATTATATCACAATTGGTTTGAAGTTGGTAGTTGCGAGTTGTGGTATAATCTACGGGCATGAAAACAAACCTTGCCGTTGCAATCATCTCGCTCATCGTCGGCGCCGTCCTCGGATGGGCCGTCAAGCCCGCCCCACCCCAGACGCAGGAGACCGACAGGCCCAAGCACTCCCGCCGCGCGCGCATCGCCGAATCCAAGTCGCGCGTCAAGACCGTCACGACGGTTGTCACAAACACCGTGCGCGACACCGTGACGAACACGGTGGAAGTCGCGCGCGAACAACCGCGCGGACCCGAGGGCTGGCGCGCGGAGATGGAACGTCTCAAGGAGGAGAATCCCGCCGAGTACGCCGCCCGCACGAACCGCATGGCGCAGTTCCGCGCCCGCATGCTCCAGAACGCCGAAAACAAGCTTGAGACGCTCGCCGCCATCGACACGACCGGCTGGACGCCACAGCAGCTAGAGACACATCAACGCTATCAGGAGCTGATCGCGAAGCGCGAAGAGTTGATGGAGACCATGCGCTTCGACAGCGACGCGACCGAAGAGCAGCGGCATGCCGCGATGGAGCAGATGCGGAAGCTGGGACATGAAATCTTCAAGGCAAGCCAGGACGAACGGAATCTCCTGCTCAACAAGGCCATCCGGGAGATGGGCTTCAAGGGCAACGCCGCCACCGAGGTCCGGGAGACCATCAAGACGATCTACTCCACCACACAGGAATGGGGCGGTGGCGGGCCGCATGGTGGACGCGGGCGCGGTGGTCCGCCGCCCAGACGGTAGCGGGCGGCGGTCAGCCCCGCAGCTCGCCTTCCTGTGACGAGAGAAACTCCTTCGCGAGGCAGATTCCTTCAACCGTATCCAGTCCGCCGACGGCATCGGCCAGTTCGCTTCGCGCAATCGCGTATTCATCCGTCCCTTTGCGGTGGGTGAAAATGAGATCGAAGTTACCGGGATAGTTGAAGAGCGTCACCATCGTGTCGGCAAGATCCCCCATCGGCGGCAGGTCGATGTTGCCGGCATCGAAGAAGTACGCGAGATGCGTGCCGACGCCCTTCTCGCTCGTGAGCGTCACACCGCCGCCGCACGCCTCGCAGATCTGCTTCAGGAGCGGAAGACCCAGCCCCACCTTGCGCTTGTCGTGCTTGCCAGGCTCTGTGTAGAACGGATCGAACGCACGCTGGATGGTTGCCGCATCCATCCCCTTCCCGTTGTCGTCAATCTCAACGGAGATCCGCCCGTCCCGCTCGGAAAGGGTCACGGACACCTTTGTCGCGCCCGCCTCGATGGCGTTCTGCGCCGTATCGGCAATCACATCGGCCAGCGTCGCGTGCATGACAACCCGTCACCTTTCAGCGTTCGCAGGGCGGCAGCTCCTTGAGCGCAAGCGCCGCCGCATACTGCGAGAGCGGGGTGACGATGATCGCCACGCCCTCGCGCTGCGCCGCCTCCGCCATGTCCGGCGGCACGGGCCGGTCGTGGCAGATGACGATGACCGCAATCCCCACGAGCGTGCAGACCGCAATCGTATTCAGGTGGTTCTGCACCGTGACGAGCACCGAACCTTCGCCGGCATGCCCCATCACATCGGAAAGGAGATCTCCCACATACGCACAGGACGCCTCGGCCGCCGGCACGTCAATGGCGACCTTGCCGGCAACCTTCTCCGAAATCTCCGCCAGCGTCATGCGTGACTCCCTTTCAGAGCGAACCGTTCGTCCGCAGCTTCCGGAAACGCATCAGCCCTTCGAGGAAATAGTAGTCGCCATAGTTGAGCGGCGTATCCACTTCGCTCCCCTTCGGCTTCGCGCCGACACCGTGCTTGAGCAGGAAATCGCCGTTCTCGCCCGGCGCAGCGAAATAGGCTGGCGACGCGAGAGCGGTGAGCGCCTTGACGGCGAACGCACGGTACTTCGCGCCCTTCTCCGGCACGAGCGTGGAAAGCTCCAGAAGACCGGAGGCCATAATGGAGCCCGCCGACGAATCGCGCTCCTCGCCCGGCGCGCCGTAGTCCCAGTAGGGAACGCCGTCCGCCGGCATGTTCGGGTTGTCGATCGCGAAGTCGGCGCAGCGCTCCGCCATCTGACGGAACAGCGGATCCTTCGTCTCGCGATACATCATCGTGTAGCCGTAGATCGCCCAGCTCTGCCCGCGCGACCAAGCCGTCTCCGTGCTCGCGCCCTGGCCACGCGTCACGCCTTGGACGCGCTTCGTCACCTGATCGTAGTCAAGCACATGGTAGCAGCCGCCGTCCGCGCGGAAATGGTGCTTCGAGGTCACCGTGGCATGGGAGCGCGCCACCTGATCGAAACGGGGATTGCCCGAGATCCGGGTCGCCGCCTCCAAAAGCTCAAGCGGAATATTGCTTTGTATAAATGTCCTTGCTATTATAAGGTTATACGCGCTTATGGCGCCCATCGAAACCATTACAAGAGGTGTATTCATAAGCCCGAGACTTTTTACAAGCATATATGTAGGTATCATACCCCCGTTAAAAATCATTGTGAATGTGAAAAGCAGGGTTATGAATTTACCGCCCGGCAAATCGCGCCTCGAAAGCGGATATGCCGCTATCATTGTAAGAACAATGTTTATAAACGTACCTATAACCGTATAAAGTATTGTGTTACGGTAGCCTATGAAAACATCGGCTTTTTTAAACACCGCCTCGTACCCTTCAAGGCTCGGCTGTACCGGCCAGAGAATAACAAGACCGTTTGTAACCGCTTCTTTCGATGAAAATGACGACGATATAACGAAAATAAGCGGATAAGCTATTATTATCAGAAGAACAGCAATTATTATATTTACTATAACATTGAAAACCCGGTCTTCACGCGAATAGGAAATTTTATTTTTATTTTTAACCATAACTGCCGCCCTCCTACCACAAGCTTGTTTCACTGACTTTTGATGAAATTTTATTTACAACAACAATCAGTATAAAGTTTACAACCGAATTGAAAAGTCCTATTGCCGTTGAGTAGGAGAATTTGGTTTCAAGACCACCCGCGCCGCCGAAGGATTTGGCATACACAAGCGTTGATATAACCTGGCTGTACTTTATGTTTATCGGGTTTTGCATAAGATATATCTTTTCAAAGCCTATATTCATAACTCTTCCGCACTGCAGAATAAGCATAATTACTATTGTGGGAAGTATGCCCGGCAAATCAACGTGAATAAGCCTTTTCCATCTCGAAGCTCCGTCAATCTGCGCGGCTTCGTGAAGGTCGGGAGAAATTCCCGCGAGCGCCGAAAGATATATAATAGACGAATATCCCATATTTTGCCATACACCCGACCATACATACATATGTATAAACGATTTCGGGTCTGCAAGAATATTCGGCGCATAAGCTCCTGTCAGCATTTTATGTATGTTTCCGTATAAGCCCACATAAGGGTTGAATATCTGATTCATCATACCTATAAGCACGACAACAGATATAAAGTGAGGCGCGTACATAACCATCTGAACAGTCTTTTTATACCTTTTATTTCTTAAAAGGTTTATTGAAAGCGCAAGTATTATAGGAAACGGAAAGCTTACTATAAGTGAATATATTGAGGTTTTAAGCGTGTTTATAATTGTTCTTGAAAACTGATAATCGTGAAAGAACTTTATAAAATATTTAAAACCTGCCCACGGGCTTCCGAACATTCCGAGCTTTGAGCTGTAATCCTTAAACGCTATCTGGAGTCCCACCATAGGCCCGTAGTTGAAAATCAGGATATAAACAACAGGCAGAAGCAGCATTGTGTACAGCTGCCAATATTTTGACATCATATTTTTAAATCCGCCCGTTTTTACGGTTTTGGTATTTGTTGTTTTCATACTTTCTCCCCGAAACTGTTTTTATTTTTTTGTTTTGTCGTAAGCCTTTTGGGTACATTCTATAAGCCGCTCTACGCCCATTTCCTTAAGCTCTTTAATATAGCTGTCCCATTCCTTGTCAATATTTTTGCTGCCTATTATAAACGCCGTAGTCATTTCCTTAACATAGGCTTCAATATTTGTGTTTAATTCGTTTACTTCTTCCAGATCCTCCAAATCATAAACAAATTTTTTAACATCTGTCATGTCGGCATAAGGATAATAAACCTTTGTAGATTCCGCAATAGCCGCTTCGGCAGGATTGTTATCCGTAGCAACCTGACCTGCCGTCATGGCATAATCACGGTAGTTTGCACCTGCACCGTACCAATGAGCGTTTTGAGGAACACCCCACTGGTTGTTAATCATTTCGTTCTTCTTTGACATACATGCGACAAGGTCGCATATTAATGTCGCTTCCTCCTCTGACAGCCCTGTAAGGTCAACAGCCCGGCTGTTGGTCTGGCCAAGCAGGTAATCCACGCTGACGCGATATAGATTCGCAATCCTCAAAAGTATCTCATAAGATGGCTGCCTAGTTCCATTTTCATAGAATGATATGGCGCTCTTATTGACACCGATCAGCTTTGCTACCTGTTCTTGCCGCAAGTTCATCTGTTGCCTGAGCTGTTTGAGCCTTGTGGAAAAAGTAGCGATCATGGTGCACCACCTTTCTA
>CACZCD010000023.1:0-28194 GCA_902779565.1 uncultured bacterium
GGCGATGCGGCGGCTCCTGACGCGGCGCATCGACCGCGCGAAGCACGAGGCGGCGCGCCCCGCCTACTACGCGCAGGAGCGCGCGCGCCGGCAGGCGCTCGCCGCCGAACGGCGGAAGGTGCGCATGCGCCATACGCTCAGCCCGTGCCCGACGCGTCTGGAGATCCTTGACGCATGGACGAAGGTGAAGGACTCGCCGGAGGCGCTGCTGCGCTTCGGGAGCCTGATGGAGGATCTCGAGTGCTACGTGGACAACAGCCTGAGGCGGACGGACGACGGCGTGATCGTCGGCCGCCGGCCGGGGATCAAGGGGTGGCTTCAGCTGGAGATCCCCGCGCTGTACATCAAGTACAAGACGGTGATGGCGTACAAGGCGGCGGCGAAGCGGATGCGGCAGGTGCTGGACATCCGCGACCCGCTGCCCCTCGCGGCGGCGCTCCCGCAGGAGGGCGAATCTTTAGATCACGGTGCGGACGAAATCCAAGATCGCGGGGAACGGGGAATGGGGAATGGGGAACGGGGAAAGATGAGCGGGGAGGGCGATGTGGCGCAGGGTGCGCAGAAGGCGATTGACGTGGCGGGTGAACCTAGCGGCGGCAAGCGGAAGGCGATGGACGAGGCGGACGAGCTGGAGGCGCTGCGGGCGCGGGCGGTCTGCGCGGAGGTGCTGGCCGGGATCGGGGAGGGCCACGGCATGACGACCGCGCTCCTGCGGCGGCTCGGGGATCTCACCGACCCGGAGCGCGTTGAGGACGCGAATATGCTCGTCGCCTGGAAGGAACGCTACAGACACAAGATTACGGTGCGGACAAAATCTGCGTGGGGAAGGCGGTTAAGGTGGACTGGATGAGGGGAGAGGCTTGTGGCGTGAGGGCGGCTGAGGTGGACTGGATAAGTGTTTTCGCAGCCGATCATCTCGTTAAAATCAAGATGCGTGTGGATGGCAAGTGACGGTGTGAAACTTTGGCAGGTCTTGTAAGGTCATAGGTTACAACATGCAAGAAACCTCGGCAGATTTACGCAGGAGAGAGGCGCTGAGACGGGAGAGCATCCTTGGCGGCTTTGTTGTGGCGCTTCTCGCAATTCTGGTTTTCGGTACGGTCGGGAATTGCTATCGTGGCACTCGGTTCTTCGACGAGGCGGCGGAGCGGGCAATGAAATGCTCAACGGTCGAGGAGTTGCGGAACGCGATATCGGATGAATGGCTGCACGAACAGAATTTTGTCAAGGATGGTAGAAGGTTCGTGCGAATCTCCGTCCACATAAAGCCGCCAAAATTCGTCATGCATCCTCTGGCGTTCAAGAATCCCGCTTTCATCTTCGATGCCCAGGGGGAGAAAGTCGACCAGTGCCTGCGTGAGTACGATGCTTGTGAATTCCGTCGGCGATGGCAGGAATCCTACCCTGCTCCGGCTGCGGTTGCGGGCGAGATTGTGTTTTGATACAATTGCCGAGAAAAGGGTGAGAACCACATTTGAGTTGATTGCCCGCTGAGCAAAAGGTCACGACACATGAAAAAGATTGGATTGAAGAAAGTCCTGTTGGTTTCTGCTTTCGCCGTACTGGCGCAGGACTCAGTTCTGAGCGCGGCGAACCTTGTCGCCAACCCCTCCTTTGAAGGCGAGGAGGTCGCGTTCAAGTGGGTGCGGATGGAGGCGCCCCGCGAACGTGTGAAGGCACCGGAAGATCCGCGTTACGTGTCGCGTCCGGACACGCTCCACGCCAAGGACGGTCGCCGCGCCTGGTTCTTCCGTTGCGACAACCCCGAGGGACGCAACAACATGATCTTCACGGGGCTCCCCATCACGCCGGGAAAGCGCTACATCTTCAAGGCCCATTATTACCTTGATGACGGCGAAGGTCCGACGATGGTCTGGGGGAACTACCATGAACACGACGCGGCGGGGAAAACTTCCGGCTACCGGAACCTCACGCACTATGACACGACGCCCGTGCAGTGGAACGAATTCTACTGCACGTTCTACGCTTCGCCGAACTCGGCGACGGTGAACGTGGAGCTGATCTTCGGCGGGAAGATGTCCGTCTGGGTGGATGACGTCAGTTTTGTTGAGGACGTCGAGCCAGAGCCGATACCGCCCGTCGGCGCGAAGCTGCCGGAGACGGAGGCTTTTTCACTTGCGTGGCTTTCCCCTCTCACCAAGGCGACGCCGACCGGCATTCCGCCCGGTCTCAAGGAAGGCGACGGCGCCGTTCATCTTGATGCGGCGAAGAATGAGCGGGAAAGCTTCCAGCTTGTCATCGGCGCGAAGCGGAACCTTCAGAATGTCCGGGTGGAAGTGTCGGACTTCGTCAGGTGGAAAGGTGGAAAGGTGGAAGAGTGGAAAGGTGGAAAGGTGGAAAGGTGGAAGAGTGGAAAGGTGGAAGAGTGGAAAGGTGGAAAGGTGGAAGAGTGGAAAAGTGCCGTGACGGTGCGCGAGGTCAAGTTCGTGCCCGTCTCCGGTGTGAAGAACCCGCGTATGAACCGGCTCCATCCCGATCCGGTCGTGTCCTTCTCGTCGGGCGATGCGCCGGCCGGCTCGAACCTTGTCGTTCTCGTGACGGTGAAGACGCCCGTTGCCGCAGAGGCGGGCATGTATGCGGCGACGGCGAAGGTTTCCGCCGACGGTCTCGATCCGGTGCCCGTGCCGATCCGCCTTCGTGTGCGGAATTTCGCCCTGCCGGATGTGGCGTTTCTCAAGAGTTATTTCTACCTCGCCCCCTACAATTTCGGCGGATCCTACTCGCAGTTCGATAGCCGTCCGTCGGCTAAGATCTTCGATGACTTCTACAGGTTGTACCGCGAGCTGCGCTTTACGGGAAATCAGGCCATGGATCGCCCGTCGCCGAAATGGAAGAAGGAGAATGGACATGTCGTCGTCACGGACTGGTCGCCGTATGACAGCGAAATCGAACGATTAGTCAAGACGTACAACCTCTCGACGTTCCCGGTTCCGTTCGTCGGGATGCTTGGCGACAATGCGGGTTGGTTCAAAGGAGACAGGGGCGTGAAGAAGTCTCCAAACGGCCGGAGGACGGTCGGCGTGGCCCCGAAGAAGACGCCGTTCGGCGGCTATTTCGACGAGCCGGAGGGGCAGCGGTCTGTCATCGAGGCGCTCTCGCAGTTCGCCGCCCATGCAAAAGAGAAGTTCCCCGGAGTCACGTTCACCTGGTACATCTACGACGAGCCGCCTTACACGGTGATGGACATCTTGCCGAAGATGCTGAAGACATACGTCGATGCGCTCAAGGACATCAAGTTCCTTGTCGTCAGCACGCCGAATGCGGACCGTCTCGAACACTATAACATCCGTGTGGCGTCGTTCGGACCTTCGTCCGTCAATCCGCAGATCCGGAATTTCGACACGACGTGGTACTATCAGTATCCGGCCCATATCACGGACGACGCGTATCTGCGCAACCGGTTCTTCCCGTGGCAGGTCTATCGCGCGGACGGCGAGGGGGTGCTGCTCTGGAACGTTGTGTACTACGGGAACCCTTCAAAGAAGTCTAAGAGTGTCAATCCCTGGGTCAATCCGGCGTCGATGTACGAGAACGCCTATACGGTGGTGTTCTATCCGCCGCGGCCGGGTACGGGCGAAGGTGTGGTGCCGTCAATCCGTGCGATCAACATCGGCGACGCGATCGACGATTTCGACTACTTGAAACTTTACGAGGCGAAGATCGGCCGGGAGGCCGTGAAAAAGCTCCTCTTGTCCGTTCTCCCGGAACCGACAACCTTGCCGACGGATCCTTTCGCATTCCTGAAATTGCGTCGCGAGATTGCCGATGTGCTGGAGCGATAACGGGACAGTTCCCGCGACAGCGCCCTTTATGATATAATTCCCTTCCAAAAGGAGAAAGAAGCATGGTAGAGTTTTTCGCAGATTCGCTCGTGAACGGGTTCCTGCAGTCGAGCATGATGGGCAAGTTCATCGTGATGGTGCAGCTTTCGGCAAGCATCGTCATGGTGGGAATCATCATCGGAAAGGTCAAGCAGCTGGCGCACGTGGGGCGGCTCACGCGACGCGTCAGCCGTGATGTGATGATGGGGCGCGACGTGCTGGAGTACTATCTTGCGCGCCATCCCAGCTCGCACACCGCCATCGAGAACATCTATCAGGGCACGTGCGAACGGCTCTTCAAGCTGCTTTCGCCGGCGTCGCGTTCGACGCTTGCGCATGGCGAGGGCGTGCAGAGCGCGGCGCTCACCCGCAATGAAGTGGAGCTGGTGAAGTCGCATTGCGAACATATCCTGGAGGAGGAGGAGTTGAAGATCGAATACGGCATGGGGGCGATCGCGACGATCGTCGCGCTTGCGCCGATGCTGGGTCTGCTCGGCACGGTGTGGGGCGTTTTGGACGCGTTCGCGGACATGGGTGCCGCCGGCTCGGCGACGATCGCCACGATGGCGCCGGCCATCTCGTCCGCGCTCGTCACCACGGTCGTCGGCCTGCTGATCGCCATCCCTGGCGTGTGCGCGTTCAACCGGCTTCAGGCGACGGTGCGCGGACTCTCCGCCGACATGGAGGGCTTTGCGGACGATCTGGTGGGACGGGTCGCGCTGGAGTTTCAGTCGTAGGGTTGGAAGTTTAGAGGGTTGGAGGTTTAGAGGTTTAGAAAGGAGAGGCTGTGAGTCTTAGAAGCAGAAGGAAGCACAAGGGACGCACCGAGGGCGCCAAGGCGAACATCGACATGAATTCGCTCATTGACCTGACGTTCCTTCTGCTCGTCACGTTCATCCTTACCATCCCGGCGCTGGAGCAGGGCATCTCCATCATGTTGCCGCGCGCCAAGACGGACACGCTTCCCAACAAGAACAACAAGGCGAACACGATTACCGTTTCACAGACGGGGACGTTCTTCAACAATGCCCCCGTCACGTTGGAAGCGCTGGAGCAGGATCTTCTCGCGAAGGTGAAGGAGGATCCCGACGTGCCGGTGCTCGTGCGCGGCGATGAGCGGCTCACCTATGGGGCGGTGATGGATGTGGTCAAGCTCGTTTACAAGTGCAAGGTCCGGAAGATGGCGCTTGTGACAGTCGAGAAATGAGTGCTGGTTTAGTTTGGAGTTTAGAGTTTGGAGATTGAGATCGACAAGTTCTATGAGGAGCGGCGGCACGAGCGGGAAGTGTCGAGCCCGCTCACGCTCCGGACGCTCTTTACGGCTTTCCTTCTCCATCTGGCGGCGTTCGTGCTCTTCTGGATCGCCGCAAAGATCATCTACCGCGCGCCCGATGTCATCATCCCCATCGACATGACGATCGTCCCGCCGTGGGCGGAGCAGGATCCGAACGACCCGGAGCCCGACCCCAATCCGCCGCCGCAGGAGCAGCCGAAACCGGAGCCGCCCAAACCGCAGCCGAAGCCTGAGGAGCCGCCGAAGGTGGACGAGAAGGTGGAGGCCGTCGAGAAGATCCCCGAGAAGCCGAAGAAGAAGGAATTCAAGAAGAGCGAGATCAAGCAACCCGAGAAGAAGAAGGTTGAGGAGAAGCCGAAAAAGAAGGAGTTCAAGCGCGGTGAGATCAAGAAGCCGCCGAAGATACAGCTGCCCGTCAAGCTGCCGCCAGGAAAGGGAACCTCGCGCGATAAGCCGCTTTCGCAGGCGGAGATCATGAAGGCGCTGGCGGCGGGTGCGAAGTTCGGCGCGTCCAACCAGCTGGCAGAGAACGAGGAGCAGCGGTGCATTTCGCTCATCTCACGGCGCTTCTATGAATGTTGGACGGACTTCAACTGGTCGGAGAACCTGCAGCCGGTGCTGCTGACCGTGAAGTTCGGCGGCGGCGGAAAGATTCTCGGCTACAGGATCGAGCGGTCATCGGGCGATGCGAAGGTGGATCAGTCGGTGCTGGCGGCGGCGAAGCGAGCGGATCATGTGTCGGGGCTTTCGGCTGACTTCCTCAAGCGCTATCCGGAGGTTACGATTAAGATGACGCCGAAGCGGCAGTAGAGGCGTGACTACAAACTAACAAAGAAAGGAAAAAGAAGATGAACAAACTGCTCATGATGTTGCTGATGGCTTCGGCCGTGTTTGCGTTTCCGGGGTGTCGGTCCCATCATCACGATAGGCATCCTCGGCCGGCGCCGCGGCCGGTAGCTCATCCTCACCACAAGGCACCGCCGCCTGCCGCACACCACAAGGCACCGCCGCATGCGGGGCATCGCAAGGCGCCGCCACCTCCCGCTGGTCCCAAGAAAGGTCCCGCTCCGGACCGGAAAGCTCCACCGCCGAGACGATAAGCACTGATTTCAGGCAAGCGTGGTCATCACCTATCCATACAGGACGGGGCTTTACGTCAATCTCACGAACCGCTGTCCGTGCGCCTGCGAGTTCTGCCTGCGGCGGAACGGGCCGGGCGTGAACGGGACGGACTCGCTGTGGCTTGAGCGTGAACCGACGGTCGAGGAGGTGCTCGCCGATCTTGATGCTCGTTCTCTCGGGGATTTCTCGGAGTTGGTGTTCTGCGGCTACGGGGAGCCGACCGAGCGGTTGGATGTGCTTTTGGCGGCCGCGCGCCATGCGAAGGAGACGAAGCCGGATCTGAAGGTGCGCATCAACACGAATGGGCTTTCCGATCTCATCCACGGGGGACCGACGGCATCCCGGCTCAAGGGGCTGGTGGATGTCGTTTCGATCTCGCTCAATGCATCGGATCCGGAGCGGTACCGGGAGATCTGCCATCCGAAGTTTGGCCTGGGGAGCTGGCAGGCGATGATCGATTTCGCCCAAAGCTGCAAAGCCTACGTGCCGGACGTGGTGATGACGATCGTGGATTCCCCTGTGACGACGCCGGAGGAGCAGGCGAAGTGCCGCGCGATCACAGACCGGATCGGCGTGCGCCTGCGCATTCGCCCGTATGAAAATCTGGGCGTGGAACCGTCCGCTTCCGCGCGCTAAAATATCGTCAAATTCGCGGTTGAATCTGCGGCGCAATATGGTACAATACGCGCCGCTTTTGAACTGCTCCTTGTGGAGTATGGAACTCGAGCTGTTATTCACTATCTTATAGGGTGGTCAATCAAATGGCAAGAACCGTACCTTCGAGGACGGAAGATGCAGTGCGCGTGCGGCAATCCAAGACGCCGCTCGCGGACGCGCTGGATGCGCAGCGCATCAACCGGCTCGCGCATTTTGACGTTCCGGGGCATAAGGGTGGCCGGATGAACCCGGAGCTCCCCGACTATTTCGGCAAGCTCTGCATGTCGCTCGACGTCAATTCCATGAAGCCCCTCGACAATCTCGGGCATCCGGTTTCGGTCATCAAGGATGCGCAGGAGCTCGCGGCGGAAGCATTCGGTGCGGACAACGCGTTCTTCATGGTGAACGGCACCACCTCGGCGGTGCAGACCATGATCTGGGCCTCGTGCGGGCGCGGCGAGAAGATCATCCTGCCGCGCAACGTCCACAGGAGCGCCATCAACGCGCTCGTCGTGAACGGTGCCATCCCGATTTACGTGAACCCAGGCCGCAATAAACGCCTCGGCATCCCGCTCGGCATGAAGGTCTCGGACGTTGAGAAGGCGATTGCGGAGCATCCCGATGCTAAGGCGATTCTCGTCAACAACCCCACCTACTACGGCATCTGCTCCAACCTCGTCGAGATCGTGAAGCTTGCGCACGCGGCGGGGATGCTCGTGCTGGCGGACGAGGCGCACGGTACGCACTTCTATTTCCACGAGGAGCTTCCGGTCTCCGCGATGGCGGCGGGTTGCGACATGGCGGCGGCGTCGCTCCACAAGACGGGCGGCAGCTTGACGCAGAGCTCCATCCTCCTCACGCGCAAGCCGGTGAACCCGGACTACGTGCGCCAGGTGATCACGCTCACGCAATCGACAAGCGCGAACTATCTGCTGCTGTCGTCCCTCGACATCGCGCGGCGCCATCTGTACTTCAAAGGCCGTGCCGCCTACCAGAAGACGATGGAGTTCGCCGACTACGCGCGTGAAGAGATCAACGACCTCGGCGGCTACTACGCGTTCGGCACGGAGCTGGTGGATGGCGATGCGGCATTCGCGTTCGACCGGACGAAGCTCTCCGTCCATACGCGCGACATCGGCCTTGCCGGCATCGAGGTGTATGATCACCTGCGCGATGACTACGGCATCCAGATCGAGTTCGGCGACATCGGCAACCTGCTCGCGATTCTCTCCGCCGGTGACCGGATGATGGATGTGGAGCGGCTCATCTCCGCCCTTGCCGAGATCCAGCGTCTGCACGAGCGCAGCCCAGTGGGGCTCTTCGATCACGAATACATCGACCCCGTGATCGCGATGGGGCCGCAGGATGCATTCTACGCGAAGAAGCGCCGCGTGCCGATGAAGGAGTCCACCGGGCTCATCGCGGGCGAGTTTGTGATGAGCTATCCGCCCGGCATCCCGATCGTCGCCCCCGGCGAACGCATCACCCCCGATGTGCTGGAGCACATTCTCTTCGCCAAGGAGAAGGGCTGCTTCATGACCGGTACGGAAGATATGAATCTCGACTACATTCAGGTTGTGGAGTAGGCCATGGAACTTTGGTACACTGACGAACACACGAGTGACGTACGCTTTTCGATGAAGGCGTCCGTGCAGGTCGCCTCGAAGAAGAGCGCCGTTCAGCAGATCGACATCCTCGACACCCCCGCGTACGGACGCGTGCTGGTGTTGGATGGCGGCTTGATGATCACCGAGAAGGACGAGTTCATCTACCATGAGATGATCACCCACGTCCCGATGGCCGTGAACCCGAACGTGAAGAACGTACTCGTCATCGGCGGCGGCGACGGCGGGACGGTGCGCGAACTCACGAAGTACCGCCGGATCGAGTCCATCGATCTCGTGGAGGTGGACAAGGACGTGGTGCTGCTCGCGAAGAAGTTCCTGCCGTTCACCTCCTGCAAGCTCAAGGACAAACGCGTGAGCGTGTGGTTCGAGGAGGGTCTCCGGTACGTGCGCGGCAAGAAGGCCGAGTACGATTTGATCATCGTCGATTCCTCCGATCCGTACGGACCGGCGGAAGGGCTTTTCACGCGCGAGTTCTACGGCACGTGCTACAAGGCGCTTCGCGAGGACGGCATCCTCATCAACCAGCACGAGTCGCCGTTCTACGCCGCCCACCAGACGAGCGTGAAGAGCGCCCATGCCCACATCGCCGTGGAGTTCCCCGTCTCCACGGTGTATCAGTGCCACATCCCGAGCTATCCCTCCGGACACTGGCTCTTCGGTTTCGCGTCCAAGAAGTACCATCCGATCGGCGATCTCGATGCGCCGCGCTGGAACAAGCTCGGCATCAAGACGCGCTACTACAACACGGATCTCCACCGCGGCGCCTTCGCGCTGCCGAACTATGTGCGGGAACTGCTGAAAAATTAAAAGGTGGAAAGGTGGAAAAGTTGAAAGGTGGGAGACATGCTATTTTCCGAGTGGAGTCGCAACTCCAAAATCCCTCTCTGCGTTCTCTGCGCCTCTGCGTGAGATAATCTAACCCCCAACTACCAACTATCAACTACCAACTATAAAATGAACTTCATTGGAGCAGATTCGAGCTACGCGGCGGCGAAGGCGGTGATCTTTGGCGCGCCTTACGATTCCACGACGAGCTTCCGTCCGGGCGGGCGCTTCGGGCCGGCGGCGATGCGCAGCGAGTCGTTCGGCATCGAGACGTTTTCACCGTACCAGGATCGCGATCTCGAAGAGGTCCGCGTGCATGATGCCGGGGATCTCGAATTGCCGTTCGGCGCGCCGGAACCGGTGCTGGACATGATCGAGGCGAAGGCGGCGGCAATCTTCGATGACGGAAAGGTTCCCGTCCTGCTCGGCGGCGAACATCTCGTGACGCTCGGAAGCGTGCGTGCGGCCGTGAAACGGTTCCCCGATCTGCAGATCCTTCATTTCGACGCCCATGCCGATCTGCGCGAGGACTATCTCGGCAATCCGCTTTCCCATGCGTGCGTGCTGCGGCGCTGCTACGATCTTCTCGGCGATGGACGCATCCATCAGTTCGGCATCCGCTCCGGCACGCGCGAAGAGTTTGCGTTCATGGCGGCGGGGCATGTCATCACCGAGCGGCACACTTGTGCAACGCTGAAACAGCTTTCGCTTCCGGCGGATGTGCCCGTCTATCTGACGGTTGACATGGATGTGCTGGACCCCTCGGAATTCCCCGGCACCGGGACGCAGGAGGCGGGGGGACTTCGCTTCCGCGAATTGCTGGACGCGCTGTTGGACATCTTCGCCCGTTTCAACATCGTGGCGTTCGACAACGTGGAGCTGGCGCCGTCGCTCGATCCTTCCGGTCGTTCTACGGCCCTCGCCTGCAAGCTGCTTCGCGAAGAGCTTCTCGCGTTGCGGATTTTGACATGAACCCTCAATCATTCACCCACCAACTGACGAAGGAAGAACGAAATGGCTAAAGTGTTGCTCATCGGCGCCGGCGGTGTCGCTGGCGTGGCGGCCGCGAAGATGGCCCAGAATCCGGATGTGTTCGGCGAACTGCTGATTGCGTCCCGCACGAAGGCGCGCTGCGACGCGATCAAGGCGGACATCGAACGCCGCAGCGCGGCGGGGAATGGGAAATGGGGAATGGGGAATGGGGAACGGGGAACGGTAATAACTACCGCGCAACTTGATGCGATGGATATCAACGCAACCGTAGCAATGATTAAGGAGTTCAAGCCCGATCTCGTGATGAACATCGCGCTGCCGTATCAGGACCTCGCAATCATGGATGCCTGCCTTGCCGCGGGCGCGAGCTATCTCGACACCGCCAACTACGAGCCGCCGGACGATGCTCACTTCGAGTACTCCTGGCAGTGGGCGTACCGCGAGAAGTTCGAGAAGGCGGGGCTCACGGCCATCCTCGGCTGCGGGTTTGACCCCGGCGTCACGCAGGTGTTCTCCGCCTACGCGCAGAAACACTACTTCGACGAGATTCACACACTCGACATCCTCGACTGCAACGGCGGCGATCATGGTTATCCGTTCGCCACCAACTTCAACCCGGAGATCAACATCCGCGAGGTGTCCGCAAAGGGATCGTATTGGGTCTGTGATGGGGAACGGGGAACGGGGAATGGGGAACGGGGAACGGTTGATGAGCATGGTGTGCCCGTCGAATATCGAAAGGCGTTTGATAAGGGGTATTGGGTGGAGACCGCTCCGATGGCGATCAAGCGCGTATACAATTTCGATCAGGTGGGCGAGAAGGATATGTACCTCCTCCATCACGAGGAGCTGGAGTCGCTCGGCTGCAACCTGAAGGGCATCAAGCGCATCCGCTTCTTCATGACGTTCGGGCAGAGCTACCTCACGCACCTGAAGTGTCTTGAGAATGTGGGCATGACGCGCATCGATCCCGTGAAGTTCAACGGCGTGGAGATCGTGCCGATCCAGTTCCTGAAGGCGCTGCTGCCTGATCCCGCCACGCTCGGTCCGCGCACGAAGGGCAAGACGAACATCGGCTGCATCTTCGAGGGCGTGAAGGACGGCAAGACCGTGCGCTACTACGTCTATAACGTGTGCGACCACCAGGAGTGCTATGCCGAGGTCGGTTCGCAGGCGATCAGCTACACGACGGGCGTGCCGGCGATGATCGGCGCGAAGATGTTCCTTGAAGGGAAGTGGACGGAGAAGGGCGTGCACACCTGCGAGGAGTTCGACCCCGATCCGTTCATGGCGGAGCTGAACAAGCAGGGGCTTCCGTGGCAGGAGACCTTTAATCCCGTAATGGTGCCGTGATTAGTGGCCAGTGATTAGTTGTTAGTGGCTAGTGGATTGCGATGAAGACGCCACGCTACATCATCGACGAAGCGGCGCTGGAGCGCAATCTCAAGATACTGAAAAGTGTCTCGGACCGTGCGGGCGTCAGGATTCTCCTTGCGCAGAAGGCGTTCTCCTGCGCGGCCGTCTATCCGCTTTGCGCAAAGTATCTTGCGGGAACCACAGCGAGTTCGCTTTTTGAGGCAAGGCATGGGCACGACAACTTCGGCGGCGAGACGCACGTGTTCGCGCCGGCGTTCATTCCGGAAGAGATGGATGAGCTGCTCGGTCTTGTCGATCACATCGTCTTCAACTCACCGCGTCAAGTTGCGCTCTACGGGGAGAAGGCACGTGCGGCGGGCGTGTCCGTAGGACTACGCGTGAATCCAGAAGTGTCCGTGGCGACCACGCCCGCCTACGATCCGTGCCGCCCGAATTCACGCCTCGGTTCGACGCGCGCAACGCTCAACGCGCAACGCGCAACATTCAACCTTCTTGACGGCCTTCACTTTCATTGTCTCTGCGAACAGGGAGTGGACGAGCTGCGCAAGGTGCTCGTTGGGTTCGAGGAAAGATTCGGTGATCTGCTGCCGCAGATGAAATGGGTCAACTTTGGCGGTGGCCATCACATCACGCGCGCGGACTACGATGTGGACGAACTGGTTGCTCTCCTCAACGACTTCCGCGCGCGGCACCCGCATCTGACGGTCTATCTGGAGCCGGGAGAAGCCGTTGCTCTCAATGCGGGAACGCTTGAATCGCGCGTGCTTGAAATCCAGCCGCCGGGCGAGGACGGAATCTCCAACGCCATTCTCGATACGAGCGCCGCCTGCCACATGCCGGATGTGCTGGAGATGCCGTACACGCCGCGTGTCTGCGGCGCGGAGATGGGGACGGCGGGGCCTCACGTCTATACTTTCGGCGGACCGACCTGTCTAGCGGGCGACACGATCGGCACTTATTCGTTCCCGCGACCACTTCATGAGGGTGATACGGTTGTCTTTGAAGACATGGCCATCTATTCGATGGTGAAGAACAATACGTTCAATGGCGTGAACCTTCCAGATATTGTGCTTCGTCATGTCGATGGCACGGAGGAGACGCTTCGTCGTTTCGGGTATGACGATTTCGCCGTGCGGCTGGGTTAAGATCTTCAGCAAAGAGGAGAATGCGATATGAGTGGAGATGAAAAAACGAAGACCAGCCGTCTGGGCGGAATGGCGATTGGGTGTGTCATCGACATCGTGATGATGGTCGCCTTTTGTATCTTCGTGAGCGAGGATACGATGGCTAATGCATTTGCCTATGCCATCCTGCTGGCCATTCCCGTCGCGATCGTGCGCGTGATCCTCTACAAGCTCGACAGGCACACCATGTTGGTCGGACAACTGCTGGGGCCGGTCGTCTTGTTGGGGGCCATGTTGCTGGCGGTGTATTGTCCGATTAACACGGAGAAGGGGGAAAGTCAGGACGATCCGGCCGCATCCTCCATTGAGAGCGGAACGAAGAAATCGCCTTCCAAAGATGCGCCGCATTGGGAACAGACGCCGCCGGCCGGCATCCGCTACACGCCTGCGAGCACGAACGAGGTCACCGTGGAGGAGGCGCTTGCGGAGCTGAACGAACTCGTCGGACTCAAGCCGGTGAAGGCAGAGGTCGAGCGGTTCGCCAAGTTCGTGCGTGTGGCGCAGCAGCGCAAAGCGGCCGGACTGAAGGTCGCGCCGATCTCGTACCACATGGTGTTCACGGGCAATCCGGGAACGGGCAAGACGACGGTTGCGCGCATCATGGCGAAGATCTACAAGGCGCTTGGCGTGGTGAAGAACGGACACCTCGTGGAGTGCGACCGCGGTGGACTCGTCGCCGGTTACACGGGACAGACGGCGATCAAGACGGGGCAGGTGATCGACTTCGCCTTGGACGGCATCCTGTTCATCGACGAGGCGTATTCGCTTGTGAACGGTCCGCAGGATAGCTATGGCGCTGAGGCGATCTCCACGATCCTGAAGCGCATGGAGGACGACCGGGAGCGGCTTGTCGTGATCGTGGCCGGTTACACGGACGAGATGAAGACCTTCATTGATGCAAACTCGGGTCTCGCCTCGCGGTTCAACCACTATGTGGAGTTCCCGGATTACACGGTCGACGAACTGGCGGCGATGTTCCGCTCGAACGCGAAGAAGAGCCAGTACATCCTGTCCGCCGACGTGGAGCGGGATCTCGGCGCGTTCATCGCTGCGCAGACCGCCAACCGCGACCGGAAATTCGGCAACGGGCGCTGGGTACGCAACCTCTTCGAGCAGTCCGTCGCGCATCAGGCCGAACGCGTGGCCGACATCGCGAACCCCACACAGGAGCAGCTCATGACGATCGAGATGCGCGACATCGGCGAGCTGGGGAAGGGCTCGGTGGGGCTGGGCGCGGCCGGCCTTGCGCGTACGCCGCCGCCCGGCGTCCGCTACATGCCCGCCGCCACGAACGAGGTGACGGTGGAGGAGGCGCTTGCGGAACTGAACGAGCTTGTCGGGCTCAAACCCGTGAAGGAGGAGGTGGCGAAGTTCGCGTCGTTCGTGCGCGTGTCGCAGCAGCGCAAGGCGGCCGGACTGAAGGTCGCGCCGATTTCGTACCACATGGTGTTCACGGGCAATCCGGGGACGGGCAAGACGACGGTCGCGCGCATCATGGCGAAGATCTACAAGGCGCTCGGCGTGGTGAAGAACGGACACCTCGTGGAGTGCGACCGCGGCGGACTCGTCGCCGGTTACACGGGGCAGACCGCCATCAAGACGGGGCAGGTGATCGACTTCGCGTTGGATGGCATCCTTTTTGTAGACGAGGCGTATTCGCTTGTGAACGGTCCGCAGGATAGTTATGGCGACGAGGCGATCTCCACGCTCCTGAAGCGCATGGAGGACGACCGCGACCGGCTTGTCGTGATCGTCGCGGGCTATACGGAGGAGATGAAGAAGTTCATCGATGCCAACTCGGGTCTTGCGTCGCGCTTCACTCACTATGTGGAATTCCCCGACTATTCGGCGAAGGAGCTGGCGGCGATGTTCCGGATGAACGCCAAGAAGAGCCAGTATGTCCTTTCGGCGGATGTGGAGAAGTATCTCAACGCCTTCATCGGCATCCGGACGGAAAAGCGCGACCGGAAGTTCGGCAACGGGCGTTGGGCGCGCACGCTCTTTGAGGAGGCGATTTCGCGTCAGGCCATGCGCGTCGCGAAGATCGAGAATCCCACGCCGGACCAGCTCAAGACGATTACGATGAAGGATGTGGGCATCAAGCTCAAGGATCCCAATGCGTCGGCGGAGGATTAGGGGTTAGTTTAGAGTTTAGAGTTTCCAGTTTAGAGTTTCCAGTTTAGAGTTTCCAGTTTAGAGTTTGGAGTTTGGAGTTTGGAGTTTGGAGTTTAGGTGACGGCGAATACCATAATAGAAGACGCGCGCGTCGCGCGCGTGCGCGAGCTGAAGACGGCTTTGGCCGAGGCGAAGGAGCGGCTCGTACGGGTTGAAGAGGAGCGAGATTCCCTTTTGGCACATTTTGACCTTGCCCTTGTGGCGCTTCATGACTTTGAGCAGCTGGGGGAAGGGGCGCAACTGCATATTATTGATGGGTGGAATGCCATTCTCCGCCACCGAAACGTCTCCAAGCTGACCTCCGAGGAGATTTCCAAGCTTAAAGCCGACTATCTCGCCAGTCTTGGCATTGTTCCGCCGGAATCGTCTGTCTCGGCGAACCCTCAACCCTTAACTCTCACCTCTCAACCCTCAACCCTCAACTGGATTGTCTTTGACGGATCCGAGGAGAATTCCTACCGGAGCGGCGCATACCGCGTAACTTATACCGGAGGGACAGGCCCTCACCGGGCCGATCGGCTGATTCTCGATTACGTGCATGCCGTCAGGATTCTCGGTCTTGATACGTCTCGAATCACGGTCGATACCGCAGATAAGGCCCTTGCCAAGAACCTGACCACCCTCGGTGCACAGGTATTTTTACCAAAAGAGTAAAACGGGACTCTTCCGACGTTTCACGATAATGATAGATTTTTCACGAATATATTACTTTTTATATATTTTTCGTTTTTACGGATAAAGGAGCACCCTAGCTGAGCTGTTTGGGTCCAGGAAAAAATAAATTTTTTTTGAAAAAGTTGTCATCGGGTGAAATCGGGGGCATATAAGGGAATGGATGACGGAGCAATCCCAATCCCAGATTTCAAAGTTTCTTCAAGAGTTAACCGATAAACGAAAGCCGACCTGATCCTAGCGGGTCGGCTTCGTTTTTTCCTTATAGAAGTCCGTGAGAAACTTTAAAAATTTTACTCGCCACGCTTGACACAAAATATGGGTTTGGTGTACAATCCGCGCGATTTTTTTGCATCTCAATGCACAAATGAAATGGTTTGTGCGTGAGATGGGATTGGATTGCAACACGAAACAAGGAAGAGCCCGGTCCTTGTGAAGTGAAACCGTAAATGGGCAAGGAGAGAGAAAAAGGATGAAAAGGTTGTTGTTCATGCCATCGTTGGCATTGGTTGGACTTGTCGCCGGCTGTGCCACGCAGCTTGTGGACTCTCAGGGGAATCCGGTGCTTGATTCATCAGGGAAAACCGTGATGGTCTCCAGTTCGACAAGGGAGAAAGTGGAAAAGAACGCCATCGCCGTAAGGGAGGCGGTGCGGCATGAGATTGATGTTGTGGTGAAAGACAGCAAAGTCAACATCGCAGAAGTCAAGATTTCGGATGAAAAGATAAAGGAGATCGCTGGTGCCGACGCCACGGCCGAGGATCTTGCGGCGCTCAGGGCCGTTGCTGAAGCGGAAGCCGCCAAGTACAGGGTTGAGGTCATCTATCCGGCGCGCGTCGAAGCGGCGAAGAAAGCAATGGATGCGGCGGTGGCCAAACACCTTGCGGCATCGCAGTTTAGATTGGCGAGCGATGAACTTTCGAATGTCAAGAAGGTTGGCATCAAAGAGATTGACGACCCCGTTCTTGCCTATGCCGCGGAACTGAACAGGACGAAAGTCGCAAAGGCCTACGCCGATTGGATCATCGCCCGGGTGCGTGTGTTCGTGGAGAAAAACGTCGCAGACGGAAACTACGACAAGGCTCGCGAAGCCCTTTGGCGCGCGCCCACCACGGGGAATGCGGCCGTTGACGCTCTTGTGCGCAAATACGCCGTTGAGCAGATGCATGTTCTGGTGAACCCTTCCGAGTGGTCGGTCATCGAGACGGAGCTGAAGAAAAAGGTCGCTTCACTCGTGGCAGAGAACAACTTTGATGAGGCAATCGGGTGGCTGAAGGCCTACCGCCGCGTCCGCACCTATTCCCTGCTGCTTGACGAGAAGCTGAAGACGGTGGAGGCGGAACTTGTGAAGGTGGGCGTCGCGGAGGAGAACATGAAGCCCATCCTTGCGGCCACGGGGACTCTGGTCGGTGAGGCCGCGCGAATCCTTGACATGACCGACGTCACGACGAACTCCGTGATGACGACCAAGGGGCAGGAAATAGCCGGTACGGCGCCGGATTTGGCGGCCTACCAGGAAAAGCTCGAGGACTATCGGAAGTTGCTCGTACGGTACGACTGCACGGAAGATTCCGCAAAGCGGATCGTCGACAAGTTCAACAGCGACGTCAATCCGCTCCTCGCGCCACTGTCAAAAGCGGCGACGAAGGAGGACGACATTGTTGAGAAGAAGGCGTTCCTCCAGCTCGGCACGGGCGCACTCAACGCCCGTATCGACAAGCTGATCGCCGCGCTTACCGCAGACGTGGAAAAGAAGAAAGCCGCCTATCTTGCTGCTCAGCGTGAAGCTGCGATCAAGGCCGCGATAGACGAACTCACGGCAAAGGTGAAGCAGCTTGTCGCCGACGGCGAATATGCCCAGGCGCGCGAGGCCATCTGGGCGGCCACCTCCACGGACGACCTTGATATGAACGCGCATGTTCGCAAGGTTGGCATGGAGCTGATGCTGAAACTGGTCAATCCCACCCATTGGACGGCCATAGAAAAGGAATTCGCCGATAAGGTGGCGGAAGCGAAGGACAACTCCTCTTACGACAGTGCGATTGCATGGGTGGAGGAATATCCGAACATCCGCACCTATACGTCCTTCCTGGATGAAAAGCTCGATGGCGTAAAGGAAGAGCTTGCCAAGATCGGCATTGCCGATGACAAGGTCCAGCCCGTGGTTGATGAAACGCGCAAGGCGATGATCGAGGCCGCGCGCCTCGCCAGCCATGTGGACACGGTCAACAAGACGGTGTCGGAAGGCGGAAAGAAGATCCCGCTTGACGATTACGAGAAGCTTCTCGCCGACTACCGCACGGCGCTTGTACGCAACGACTGCACGGAAGAGAACGCCGAGAAGCTGGTGGCTGACTTCAAGGCGAAAATCGCACCGTGCATTGCGCTCCTTTCCGGCGGCGAGGAGAAGACGGAGCTGCTGTTAGGGTCCAATGCCATCAACGACCGGCTCGCCAAGCTCCGCGCCAAGACGGTACATACGCTCAAGTCGGCAAAATACAGGTTTGTGTTTACCGATCTGATCGCAAAGGTGTCCGAAGCCGTCGCGGAAAGCCGTTACACCGATGCCCGCAACATTGTACGCGACGTTGCGCTCGTCGGCGACACGGAATGGGATGCCCGCATCTACGCGACGCGCATCGGCCTTTTGAACAGCATCGTCAACCCCAACCAGTGCGCGGCGCTCCTGAAGGAGATCGACGCCAAGGCGGATGAGCTGTTCGGCGCGAAGAAATACGAGGAATTCCGCGAGTACGCCAAGAACTATCCGTATGTTCACGATACGTACGCGCAGATTGTCGAAGCTCTCGGCCAGCTGAAAACCGCGATGGTGGGCCTCACCATCGCCGAGACGGAAGCGGGGGCCTACATTGACAGGCTGACGTTGCGAATCCGCACGATGATGGAGAAGCGCACCGGGACCTATGTGGTGGAGACCGACAAGGATCTCACCGAGCTCGAAAAGGCGCTTTCCGAACTTGAGCAGAGCATCGTGGCCCAGTACTATCGCCCCGAAGAGGTCAAGAAATTCTGCCAGAAGCTCAAGGAAGAGATTCTCGCGCTCATCACGAAGTCGCCGGATCCGATGACGACGTGGGAGCTGAACGAGGCCCTGAAAGCCCACCTTGGCAAGTACCTTGCGAAGACGGCCGACCTGATCGCCAAGCGTGACGCCGCCAATGCCGCGGCGGTCTACGCGAAGCTTCTGGCCGATATCGATGCCGAGGTGTCGTTCGATTCGCAGATCGCCATGGCGGAAGATGCCATCGCCAAGCAGCTGGGGATCAGGTGCCCGGCGGCCTATCTCAAGATGAATGCCCTCCTCGGCGAATACGCCCGCACGATGAGGCTGCTGAAGCTTGGCAAGAAGATTGATGCCGCCCAGGCGACGGTGGCCCTTCTTGGCGGCGTCTATCTCGACCAGCCGGCCGTGGTCACACGCGCGCTTGAGCTGGGTGCCGACGTGAACGGGACCTCCGCACGCGACCCGCTCGCACGTACGGGTGTGCTTGTGGCCATCCAGACGGGGCACAATTCCTTCCTGAAACAGCTTGCCGATGCGAACGCCTCGCTCACGACGGCGGATGCGGACGGCAACACAGCGCTCCACTACGCCGTTCAGCGCGGCAACCTTGCCGTCGTCAAGGCGATGCTGGCCAAAAACGACGTGAACAGCGCCAACAAGGCCGGCGAATCGGCATTGTTCCTTGCGGCGCGCAAGAACCAGGCTGCGCTCGTCGCCGCGCTGGTTGACGCCAAGGCCGATGTCAAGGCCGTCAACGCCAAGGGCGTATCCGTTATGGATGCCGCCTGTCTCGCGGGCAGCCGCGACGTGCTGGATGCGCTTGCCGACGCGGGTGCGGAATACGGTCCGGCCCAGCTGACGATTGCCGCGGCGAAAAACCGTCTGGCCGTCGCTCAGTGGCTTGTGGGCAAGGGCGTGGACGTCAACGCGCCCGGCGTGATGGAAGCGTCTCTTTGCAAGTCCGATACACAGCGGTATCTTGTACACGAAGGCGGGGTGCTGAAACAGTGTGACGGGGAGTTCGATGGATCGACATCGAAGGCCTCCGGTTCGTCCCATTCGTCCGAATCGGGGGATGGGAAAGCATCGGGTGCGGCGCAGGCCAAGCCAATGAAGAAGGCGGAAGCAACCGGCACGATTAACTTCACGCTCTCCGAAGTGAAGTAAAGCGCAGAGCTTCAGCTCCATGATGCGCCGCCGCGATAACTGACATTGCGGCGGCGCATTGTATTTAGGAAGGGGGCGTCAGATCCCCCAAAGGCGGGAGCAGAAAATTTTTTAACTTTTTTTCAAAAGGCTGTCATCGGTGTTGTCGGGCGGCATAAAGAGGCGTGGATGAGGGAGCGATCCCAATCCCAGATTTCAAAGTTTCTTCAAGAGTTAACCGATAAACGAAAGCCGACCTGATCCTAGCGGGTCGGCTTCGTTTTTAGTTATGTAGTTATGTGGTTAGGAGGATTAGCCGTGTAGAACGTGTAGAGCGTGTAGATTAGGGGGTTTAGGGGAGGCGGAAGTTTGTGGACGGAAACTTCTATATTGAAAAGGCCTGTAAAACAGGCGTTTGGCGGATGTGAAAATATTTTCAAAAAATTTTGCCTTACCCCCTTGACCTGAAAACCGAGATATGAGATAATACGGGCGTTTTCAAGTACCAAAAGGTTTTCGGACGCCAAGTCCGGGGCCTAGGACCTTTGAGAAGGCGTCAAAACCCTAATCAATGTGTACCCGGCGCGGCGAAAGAAGTCAAGGCCTGATGGTAGGAGAAAGCAAAAGGTTAACCTCCCGTAGTGGACTGGAGCGAGTGCAATCGGGTGATTGCAGAAGCGAAGGAAAGCGAAGGGATCGGGGAAGGGTAAAACGCCCGACCTCAAAAAGAAAGAAGAAAAAACAAATGAAGAAACTCATGATTGCTACAGTGGTAGCAGTTGCTGGCGTTGCAATGGCCAACAACATCTGCGATCCGGGTGCGACGGGAGGCAAGTACACTTGCCGTGCGTATGACTTCGCGGCTTCCGTGAAGCTCGTTGATGGTAAGAAGGGTACGGACAAGGCTTCGAGCGTTTGCGCTGCCGACGGCACTGTCTATTACCGTGTTAAGGCGACTCGTAAGCTCAAGGGTGTGTTCACGGACTGCAACCCTTGCCAGGCTTGGGACCTCACTCAGGATCCTCCGGTTGCTCTGCCGCAGCCTGCTGGCGAGTCGTTCCTCATTGGCGAGGCCAACGGCGGTGCGCGCCTTTATATGGCGACGTCCGCTCAGAAGTACAAGTGGGTCTTTACGTCTGAAAAGTATACGGGTGCGATTGCCGATCAGTACAAGTTCCTCATCTTGAATTTCTTTGGTGGCACGACACTTAAGAAGTCTAAGTATGCTGAGGGACTCGTTGCGATCGACTTCGTCGAGCGTGACCAGTACGATGAGGATCGTGCCTACACGATTCTCTGCGCTGGTTTCGGTGCTCGCGACGGCAAGATGGTGAAGAACCTCTCTGGTAATCTCGCTGGTGCGGTTGCGGCGGCTACGTGGTGCGGTATTCCTACGATTTGCTGGGAGCCCTGCCTTGAGACGCCGTACTACGATGACTTGACGTTTGCCCAGGATGGTTCTTTCACCTATACTGCTCAGACGTGGCAGGGTTTGAGCCCAACCTCTCCTGCGTATGATGCCGTTTCGGGTACGTGGTCGCTCAAGTATAATGCTTCGAAGTCCAAGCTCACCTCAAACGAGGCGCTTATGACCAAGACGTTTGGTAAGAACTACGAATTCATGGTTGCTCCTGGCGGTAACGCTCCGCAGTATCCGATTGGATCGGCCAACATCTCCGTGCTGTAATGTTTGGGTAAGCCCCTGTTGAAAAAGGGGAATGGGGGGGAGTTATCCGTTGTTAGAAATGGAAACTCCCCCCTCGTATTTTTTGCCAAGTTATGTCATTTGACTTCAGATTACATCTTGCACTTGCCATTCTTTCAGTCCTTGTAATAGGCTGCGGTCGTGGTAATTCGGATGGAATGGAAGCGGTTTCGGCCGTTAGGGGTGTGATTCGCACCAATAGTTCAGAAATTACTTATGCAGATTTGAATAGTGATGCCAAGCTTGTTGTAGTTGGAACCAAGTTTCTAACGAAGCGTGAGATTGAAGATAGGATAGGGGCATTCAGCAGGAAACTTCAGAGGGAGCGGCCGAATGATGCGGCGAGATTCCTAAAAGAGGGTAAGGAAAAATTCCCTGCTGTTATTATCGCGCAATTTCTCAATGAGGCAGCGTTTGAGTTGGAATCTGATGAGCGAAATATTCAGCCAACGCCTGAGTACTTGGAGCAAGGTTGGAACAACATTAGCAATGTATGTAGAGCTTTAAAGAAAACATACAAGCAGTTCTGTGCCGAATTCCCAGGCGGTGAAACGGGTCTTGAGAAGACAATAGTTCAAAACGCAAGAAACAAGGTGCTTTTTGATGTTCTTTTCACGAATTCACTTGATGTTTCAGATGCCGAGGTAGAGAAATTGCATGCTGACTTAGTTCGGAAAAATGCAGACGCTACAGTGACTAATCGGGCTTTGGTTTCCGAGATGTCACTTTTGCGTCAAAAGATGATAAAGGATAGGATTTCCTTTGGTGATGATGATGAGAAAAATGCTAAGTTGCTCCCGCATGAATACTCCGTGGAGGTCTTCGGTGAAAGGTCGGTGAAGGGATTTGAAGACGAAGAACTCGTTCCTGGTATATTGTCTGCAGCGAAAAAGGGTGTTTGGACTGAGCCAGTTGAATTGGAAAGTACAATTGAGATGTTTCTTATTACAAATGTCGTGCGTCGATCATCCGATAAGCCAACGCTATATTCTGGTGTAAGGGTCTTCCGCGAAAAGGATCTTGGGTATCTTGTGCCTGAGAAGGAACGACTAAAGGATGATCTGAGGCGGCGACGAAATCTCCAGATCGTAGCACCTATGAGCGAGAAACTTCAGAAGAAGTTTGGCGTGATTTATCCTTATGGTTTTCCTTGGGAAAGAGATGTTTTAAAATCAGACAAAAGACAACAGAAAGGTGATGGCAAATGAAGAAGATGGTTTGCTTGTTGCTGTTCTTGCTCATATGGGTGGGACAGGCTTCTGCTTTTACGGCTTCGTCAGGCGAAGTTAAAGTTGGTGAGTGGAATACAAATGTCTCAAAAGTCCTAGAAATCGCTGAGCGCGACAATATTCCTGTCGTTGCAGTTGGCTCGGCATTTGGATGCCAGTTCTGTGCGGCATTCTATACAGCTGTGCTTCAGAATGCCAAGTTCCAGCAGTGGGCTAGTAACTCGCCATATCTTTTGATTTATTGTTATTCAGGTACACAAAACTGGCTCTCTGGCGAACAGAAAGCATTCGCAGACAGGTTCGGTCTTGGCGGCCTTCCCATGATTCGTGCATACTGGAAGAAGAAGGATGGGACTGTGATTGGTCTGAATAAAGGTTTTGCTGGTCGTGGGTACACCGTTGATTATTACATAAAATTCTTTGATGACCTTTTTAAGGACTATTCTCCGGATTCTTCTGACGAATGGGATCCGGTTGATGACACACAAGACGGAGCCACTGTTCTTACGGTAGCTTCTGCCGCCGCTGTAACGGGGCTTCATACCTTGAACGCAGATGCTGGAACGCCCGATACGGCCGATTGGTTTCAAATGCCTGTGGTTGCACGGAAAAAATATCGCCTAGCCATTGACAAGCTTGTCGTGGAGTCTGGAGAGGTGACGGTGAAAATACTTTCGGGGGATGTTGAACTTTGGAACGGAACTGCCGCAGCACTTGCGGCAGAGCCGTATTTCTTCATTCCTGAAAACGATACGACAGTGTATATATGCATGGAGACGGGGACGACCGATGCCAAGTGCTCTTATGAGTTAGCCTACCGCGAATATGAGGATGTGGAGTTTTCGCTGGAACAAGAAGCGGTGTCTGTGAATGAAAATGCCGGCATGGCTACGTTTAAGGTGCTACGTACAGGGCGCTTGACCGATGATGTCGTCGTCGCGGTGAAGACGGCCGACGGCACCGGCAAGGCCGGCGAAGATTACGATGCATTTGATGAAACCGTAACCATCCCCGCCAACACGACCGAGAAGACAGTGTCGATATCGATAAACGACATTGCTGGCAATCAAGGTGACAAGACCTTCTCTGCATCCATCACCAATCCAGAGGATGAGAGCAACGCCGCAACAGTTACTATCACAATCATTGACCTCGACGTTCCAACCGACGCGAAGGATCCGGATGACAACATGCGCGCTGGAGCGACGCAGTTCGTGATTACAGATCAGACAAGCAGCGTCAAGGGGCAGGAGCAGACAAGTCGCGTGGTGAGCGGCCAGGACGTGGCCGACTGGTATGTGTTGCAGTCGATGGAGGCTGGAAAGACTTATCAGGTTAAGGTTCCCAAGGACTCCTATTCGAAGCGGCCTGCCACTGCGGCAAGCGATCCTCAGGTGTTCTTCTATGTGGGCGGTTCGGAAGAACCCTTCGACTCGCAGAGCCTGGCCTCTCTCATGGAAGAGCCATACCGCTTCACGGCTGAAGAGAGTGGCGATCTGGTCGTGCTCGTGACGAACGAGGTCGCGGACGCGACGGTCTATACCTATGACCTCGCCTGGCAGGAGTGGGTGCTTCCCGTCGTCAGTTTCACAGACTCTGTCGCGACGGTCGTTTCGGCGGCCGGAAAGGATACGACGGCAACAGTGACGCTCACCCGCACAAAGAACCTTGAAGAGGCCATAACCGTGCAGGTCGAGGTTTCGGCAGTTGAGGGACGCGTTGCCGCAGGCACGTATCCGGTGAGTTTCGCCGCCGGTTCGGACTCGGCGACGTTCACCGTCCCGCTTCTCCTCGACGGCGGCATGTGGAAGCCTGACGAAACGTTCACCCTCACGATCCTTGATGATGCCGAAGTCCATCAGGACGCCGAGGGCGCGACCCACCTGCAGACGGTCACGCTCAAGACCGCGATGGGCGAGTTTGACGCGGATGACGGAGATGGCAACGTGAACGCGAATGCGGCTAATGCCACGCAGGTCGATGTTGGCAAGAAACCGACGACGCGCAGCGGCCTTACGTTGAACGGCTCCGACAAGGACGACTGGTATTCGTTCCCTGTCGAAAAGGGCGTCGAATACGTGTTCGAGCTCGTCGACGTGCTTCCGGAGAGCGACGCGGAACGGCCTCTTTCGGTCGAGATCCAGCTCCCCGGTGAAAGCGCCGCCACTAACGCGCCGCTTGATGAATGTATCGGCGCGATCTACCACTTCAGTCCTTCCGCGGCGGGAACGGTCGCCATCGGAATCCACAAGACGGCCGACGAGCCGGCCAGCATTTCTTACGGGCTCAAGTATCGCGAGTGGGTGCCGGCGACGATCGGCTTTACGCAAGCCGAGATCGAGGTGAGCGAATTGGCATCCTCCGTGCGCATCCCCGTGCAGTGCGACATGGAAGTTCCATTGCCTGTATCGATTGCCGTGAAGACGGAAGACGGCACCGCAATCGCTGGCGAGGATTATGTCGCGCTCGATGTTGGCCTTGCTTGGACTGAGGATAGCCCGACCTCGTCCGTGCAGTACGCGGTCGTGAATCTCAAGAAGCTTGCCTCCAAGTACGAAGGCGAATTCGAAACATTCAAGGTCAAGCTTGACTTCTCGGAGTCCGATGCCATTAAAGGAGAACTGACGGAAATGACGGTCAAGATTCTCGAGGGCGATGTCGGTTCCGTTGGAACGTTTGCGATTGGCGGCTATTCCTTTGATGATGGTAACGTGGTGTACCCGTACCAGGCTCGGGCCATTTCGGTTGTCGGCGGCGATGCTGTAAAGGTTAAGTTGGTGCGCATGGGCGGCGATGCCGGGGCCGTGGCGGCGACGCTCACGTGGAGCGGAACGACGGCGTCTCCTGTGACTGTGGATTTCGCAGACCTCGAGACGGAGAAGTGGGTTGACCTGACGATTCCCGAAAGCGAGGGGGCGTATGTGGCGCGGCAGACGCTGCGCGTGGCGCTTACAACAAACGTGAAGACGGCCAAGACGAAGAACGCCACGTTGACATTCATCGTGGCGGATTCCGACAAGACGCTGGCGGATTACGGGAAGGACAAGACGAACATCCCGTTTACTGCGGCCGGCAACGCCTGGTATCAGGCGGCTGACGGCGCAATTCGCACGAAGACGCTTACGGCGGCGAAGCAGAGCGCGACGCTCACGGCGAGCTTGAAGGGTTCGGGTGTCTTGAGCTTCAAGCCGAACCAGACCGGCGATGGCGAACTGGTGGTCAAGGCTGGCGGTAAGGTGCTTGAGCAGCAGACGTCTGAGGGTGTTGTCTCGGTTGCCATTCCGAGCGGCACGCAGCGGATTAGCGTCGTATTTACGGCGATTTCTGCCGGGGCATGGGTTTCCCTTGACGAGATTCTCTTTACGCCAGATGCTGCGTTCTGCCAGACAGGGACCTTCAACGGCGAAGCGACTGTCAATACAGTGCGAGGGGCGTTCACCGCCACGGTGTCTGCCGCCGGACGCCTGTCGGGCCGAATCACGCTTCCGGGCAACCAGACATGGACGCTGACGGGGGTGTTTGCCGACGGGGCATGCGATGCGGTCACGCTTCGGAGCGGTCGCACGGTTGCGACGGGAACGGCGACAATCGACGCGGACGGGAACATGGGGATCTCGTGCGAGGATGGTGCCGCAGTGGTTGCTGTGGCAGCTTCGCGCAATGGTTGGACCGATCGCCCGCTGACGGGCGTTTTTGCGGAAAACAAGGACATGCTGGGGCAGACTGCAGAGTTGGTCGATGCAGAGAGCGGCGAGATGCTAACTTTCAAGATTGATGCACGTGGTCAGATGCGGGTCGCAGGGAAATACAATGGGAGGGCAGTCTCCCTTTCGGCCGCATTATTTGCCTGTGGAGATGGAAAGATTCGCGCAGTCCTTCCTGTCCGTAACGTCGAGCAGGGGATTTTGTGCAGAGTTGGGCTAAATGCCGAGAGTTCGCTTACAGTAGAAATTGAAGACTAACGATCTTAAGTAGGAGGAATAAAGAGATGAGACAGACGGTTATATTTTTCCTTGCGGTCGGCCTGGCGATGAGCGGGCTTGCTGACGGATCCCTTAAAATCGGCAACTCGGCGACAGTTACGATTGGGGAAGACGGACTGGCAGAGCTCAAGGTGACGGGGCTCTCGAAAGGTGCGGTTTATACGATTGTGTCTACCGTTTCAGGCGATTCTTCCGCCAGTCTTGAGTTGGGGTTCTACTACAAAGAAACTTGGGAGGGTGAGACGACAACCGAGGAGGGTGGCATAGCCTACAGTGATGAAGATATACGTTCTCCAATGACATCGCGACTTTTTGTGACATCTGAGGACTGGGAATTCGCTGGACTTGTGAAGGGTGAGGATTTCGACCCTGAATTTGATGAACTTTACAAGCCGACGTCATACTATTTGCGTGTTTCGGGTGATGTAGGCACTACCGTGTCCATCGCCTCCTATGCAGGTATTGTCAATGAAACGGTTCCGGTCGGCTGTGAGGACAATAAAGTTCAGTTCGGACAGATGACCGACAACTCTAGAGTGATAAGGAAGAGTGGCGTGTTCTGTGAAGATGACGATTTCTGGTACACGGTTCCTTTGTCTGCTGGGAGGCAATACAAGTTTACGATAAGCGGCGTAGGCATTGCTGGAACTGCGACGATTTATGGTTCAACCGAGTCATTGGATGATCCCCCAAGTACAATGCCTGAAGCGACCACGAACCAAAGTGAGACAATAATTTCTTTCAATGTCACACCTTTTGTTACTGGAACTTATTTCCTTCAGATTGATGGCGAATCTGGGTCGAAATTTGACATCGTTGGATCTTTGAGCGCTTCACGTCCGATTTCGAATCATCCCATTGCAGGCGAACTTTCAGATGGCATTACGATAGAAGTTGAGGCGGGGGCGAGAAATGATTCGGCCACATATGTAAGCCAAGCTGACGACTACTACGACGAGATTATTGACACATCGCTTTACTCGGTGAACCTTAAGGCCGGTAAGATTGCCCTTTTTGAAACAACGTTTGACGTTGATGACTGTGTCCTTGAAGTTTACGACTCGAGCGGTAACACGATGGGTTTGAACTATTTCAAATCTCCGCAGGACTATGGGCAGCGTTTCAGTTTTGTCCCGTCCGTTTCGGGAAAGTACTATGTTGGCGTCTGTCGGAAAGAACTTGATCTTTCGCTACTTTCTGAGGAGGAGACGCGGGAATCAGTTATGGCTTATGGCACATTGACGTATGTCGACTGTGGGGAGTATGTGGCGGAACGTGATGATGAACCTCTAACTACGAAATTGACTCTTTCGTTTGTGGTCGGGTTGGCTAATACT
>CACZCD010000023.1:28206-57128 GCA_902779565.1 uncultured bacterium
CTTTATGCTAGATGCTACCAATCGCGTTGATTGGTTTATTCTTGGTGCGCGTCAGGGAATTGCCTACAATCTCAAAGCTGTAGCGGATGACGCGCATTATATGGTGGACCGTCCATTGAATATATCCGTGTATGCTGTAAACCCGAAAGGGGCAGAGACGCTGGTAGCGGATCTACGCGATGCTCAGGATGGCGTTGAATTCGTGGCGCCGAAAAGTATGACCTACTATGTTAAGGTGTCAATTCCAGATGGGGAAGGATGCGAATATCCATATGACCTTTTCGCATGGGTTAATGGAGACACCTATGGTTTCCTTAATGTGATTGTCAAGGGGGCGCCAACGGGTACATGGCATCTCAAGAACGAGAATGCCAATGTTTATGCCGGAGGTTCGGAGATCATCTTGGAGGCGGGCGAGTACACTGTTCAGGCTACGAAAATCGCAGGATGGACAGCGCCCGCAGATGTGTCGGTGAGTGTTGAAGCCGGAAACGAAGCCCGCGCAATTGTGTACATGAAATACAGCGACACTTCGGATCCGAAGGATGATGTGATGGGAGGTGCGGTGGCGCTTTCTCCAACAAAGGGTAAGCCCGTATCCATGAGTCGGTCTTTGTGGGCGGCGACAGAAACAGATAAAGGAGATGTCGCGGACTTCTTCAAGTTGTCGGTGGTTGCGGGAACGCAGTATGGCCTTAAACTCAATGTTGACGAAGGAAATCCGCTTGTGACGGTCTACCGAGACGGCAAGGTCGTCAACGGTGTGTTCGCGGGTCAGGTTATGGCCCAAGGCACTGACATTTCCTTCATGGCGATGGAGAAGGGGACGTATTATGCCGTTGTTACGAGGTCGGACGACGCCGCTGACGTTGACGCTGCCTATACGCTTACGGCTACAGCCTGCAACGTGGGCTATGTGAAGACCGACAAGACCGAGTACAAGGTTAAAGAAAAGGAAGGCTATCTGACAGTCAAGTTCTCCCGTACGTCCAAGGAGGGGCGTGTGCGCGTGCGCTACACGACTGTGGAGGGAACGGCCCAGGCGAATGTGCACTATGTTGCCCAGACAGGAGAGCTTGAATGGGCGGATGGCGACAACAAGGCCCAGGAGGTGAAGATCAAGATCATCCCAGACCTGGTCGACACATGGGACGAAGATCGTGCATTCTCGATCAGAATCGACGCCGTCGACGATGCGGACTTCGACGAGACGGCGGAGTATCGCCCACTTCTCGTCGCGTCCGAGGTGCCCGTTACGATTACGGACTCGTCGAAGGTTGCTCCCGGCACGCTCCAGTTCGCGGCGGGTGGCGAGGATGCTGAGCCTTTTGCCAACCCGACGAAACCCGCGCTGACGGTCGCCGCAGGAGACGATGCGGTTCTGTGGATATCCCGCACTGGGGGATCCGACCGTATGGTCGCCGTGAAGGCCACAGTGACGGCAAAGCAGAACGAGGGCGAGGAGTATGTTGTCGTCGACGAGCAGGAGGTCTGGTGGGACGACGGCGATGCGGACGACAAGGAGTTGCGTATCATCACAATGCGCCCGACAGACGCTTGGTTCGCCGCCAAGACGTTTACGGTGAAGCTGGCGGCTCTTGCCGGCGACGCGAAGCCGACGGTGAAGAACGGCTCTGCGACGGTAACGGTGGTGGACGGCGATAGTCCGATGTCGCTTGCCGAATACGCGGCCTCCTTCCCGAAGGCGAGCGGCGTGACGGTCAAGGCTGGAAAGGCCGACACCTGGTATTTCGACGCAATCGGCACGCTCCGTAGTGCGATGCCCGCCAAGAAGGGTGACAAGGCAGAGCTCACGTTCTCTGTCACAGGACCCGGACGGCTCCGCTTCTCGCCTGAATTCGTGCAGGATGGCGACGACACGACCTGCACGGTAATGGTCGGCAAGAACGCGCTGGAGGCACCGCTCGACGGAACGCTGGCCGACCTGTTCCTCGGAACCGGGAAGGTGGATGTCAAGATTACCGTCACGCGCGGCGCGAGCGCCACAGGCGAAACGGATTCCTATCTTGCGCTCTATCCGCAGGACGGTGACGTGCCGTTCCTCTGGGAGCCGTTGCCGATGCCGACGCTTGTCGCGCCGACGAGCGCGTCGCAGCTTGTGAACCCCGAACATGCGATCCTCAGATGGGCCTGCGAAGGGGGCGCGAACGTTCGTTATGCCTTCTCGTGCGATGTGGATAAGAAGAAGGTTGGCATGGACTCCGCTGAGGTTTCCTTGCCGCAGATGGACATGACAACGTATGAGATTTGCAGTGCGTGCGGTGATGATCCACTGGCGGCGAATACCGCTTACAACTGGCGCGTAGACAGCGTGATGCTGGACGACGAGGGTAACGTGCGCCTTGTCAACACGAACAAGACCGTGTGGGCGTTCAAGACGTCCGCCAAGGGCGCGCCTGTTGCGTACATCGAGTCGTCGTCGGACATCAGCGGCGAGGATGTGCAAATTCTCGTGGCTAGGGGCGAACCCGTCACGGTCGTTCAGGGTGTCCAGGTTACCAACCTCGTGTTCGGTTCGGAGACTGCAGGCGTGACATGGGCGCTGGCTTCCGGTGCGAAACTGCCTGCGGGGCTTGCCGTTGACAAGAATACGGGCGCAATCACGGGCATCCCGCAGAAAACGGGCGATTTTGCCGTGGCCGTGCAGCCAACCGCTGGGCGTGACGTCGGCCCTGCCGTTGCGTTTACGCTGCATGTTGAGCCGCTTGAGCTGGCCGCCGGCACGTTCAACGGGCTCGTGCAAACGGACGACGCGAATGTGACTGATGTCACGGGTCTCGAAAACAATTCAATCGGCCTCTTGAGCGTCACGGTGGCTGAGGCCGGAAAGATCTCAGCCACGGTAACGGTCGGGGGCACGAAATACGCCTTCAAGGCGGACGGCTACGACGGTCTTGTGGAGCTGGCCAACGGACTTCCGGGCGTCAGCGCCACGATGACGGCGGCGAGTGCGATCAAGGGCTATACGAACACGCTCATGATCGTGGCTTGCAGGGCCGGCACGAACGAGTGGGCGGCGATCGATACTCCGCTGAGCGCGGAATTGACGCTCAACATTCCCGCCGCAGACAAGAAGAATGTGGCGGCCGCAGACGTTGCCTACACCGCGTCCGCGCTCCGCGACAACACGAAGTTCAAGCACGTGCTTGCGGCGCAGACGCCCTACATCGGCTACTACACGGTTACGCTTCCCGTTACGGGCGCGTCTTCTGTCGGTTCCCCGCAGGGCAACGGCTACCTGACGCTGACGCTTGACGCCAAGGGCAAGGCGAAGATTGCCGGCGTAGCGGGAGACGGCACCTCGCTTTCCGGTTCCGCCGTGACAGGCTACATTTCCAACGACGACGACGGGGCGAGTGCGGTGTACTTGCCGGTGTACGTGGCCAGCAAGACGACTGTGGTCGGCGGTTGGGTGCGCCTGGTGCTCAGCAACGCCGCGACGGTGGACGAGAGTGACATCAGCTCCGGTGCCATGCTGCCGGTTGTCGACGGGGAGAGCAAGCTCGTCTGGATCAATTCGGACGCGCACGCTGCCTACGATGGCGAGAACTGGTCTTCGTTCTCCGTGGAGCTTTCTCCTGTTGGCGGGTACTACTCCACCATCGCCAACCTGCAGGCGTATTATAAAAAGTATGCGCTCTATCTCGTCGATCTCAATGACGGAGGCCAGTTGCCAGAGGCGCTCAAGGGCGATGGCTACGAATGGTCTGCCTATCCCGGCATGCTCACCTCTGACGACGGCGAGTCGGCCCATGGCCTTTACGTGGACATGGTTGTCAATACGCCTACGGTTGTGAAGAGCGTCATTCAGAACACGTTGGATGCGAATGGCAAGAAGACGAAGCTCATCGACTGGAGCAACAGTGTCAATCCGTGCAAGTTTACGCTGTCTTTCAAGTCGGCGACGGGCGTATTCTCCGGTGCCTTCGACCTCTATGCGTCGAAATACGATGACAGCGGGGTTGAAACCGAGCAAAAGAAGGTTGGTTCGTTCAAGCATCAGGGAGTGCTGGTGATGACGCGCGACGAGTCCGCCCCACTTGCGGTAGAGGACGGCGTGATGTGCGGCTTCTACACGGCCCCTGCAAAGCTTGTGGACGCAACCGACAAGAAGACGTACACGTGGAACGCCTCCTACCAGCTCCTGATCGGTGCGGAGGAAATCGTGAACCCGCCAACTGAAGGTTGGGGCGAGGAGGCCCCGTAAGCTCTGATGAACAGTAGAAACTTGCTGAAATCGGCTGTCCTGACACCACTCCTTTTGGGGTGGTGTCTCGGGCTTTTTGCCGCAAACAAGCCGGGATATGTGGTTAAGCCATCACTCATCGTGCCGGAATGGTCCGGCGCGACGCCTGGCGTATGGACGATGGACTACGAAAGCGCGCTTGCCAACGCCAAGGCGGACGGAAAATGGACGCTTATGCTTTATTCCGGAATGTGGTGGTGTCCGCACTGCCAGCCGCTTGAAGAGCATGTCCTCACGAAGCCCGCCTTCTCGAACTACGTGGCCGAATGCGGGTACTACACCACCGTCCTCGACAATCTTTATCGCGACGGTTACAGCAACTGGTGCTGGCTGTACGAGACCAACTATGTGGAGAACGTGGCGCATCTCACGATGGAGGAAGCGCTGCAGGAGATCGACAGGCGGTATGCCGTGCAGGAATCGTATGCCCTTCCGGGCGCGACCGAATACAACATCTCGAACTGGAACGGCACCGCGACGATCACCTACCACAAGGTGGGATATCCCACGATCATCGTAATCCGTCCTGACGGCCGGCCCGCCGGGCGCTTTGGCTTCAGCAAGAGCCAGCCTGCGGAAACGGCGATCACGTACGTGACGAACCTGATAGAGCAGGTGAAGCGGCACGACGACTGGGACGAAATCGACGACTACTGGCAGACGACGCAGACGGTGCTGCCGGTTCCCGAGCAGATCGACGAGGTTGTTGTTCATGGGGAGCATGTCCTCAGTACGCGGGATTCCGCCGACTGGTTCAAGATCGAAATTTCAGACGACGTTCCGGTGCGTTGGACTTTTCTTTTCGATTCGGTTGAGGGACTACCCTCGGCGACTCTTTCCGTTAGCGTGTATGACGATCCTACTTCGGCCCCGTTGTCGTCGGGCGAAATAGATTTTGTGTCGTCCTCGATGCTTTCGGTCGATTTCCCGTCTGCAGGGACATACTATCTTAAAGTGGGAGCAAAGCTTACGGAGCTGGTTGGCTACAGGCTGTCGTATCTTTACGGCACGGGTCGGATGACGGAGTTCGGCGCCCCGACGACCTTGGTCGCCACGGACGAGGAGTATGCGATGCCGACACTGCGCGACATGGACGGCGACGGATTATTAGACCTGCTTGTCGGCGTGAAGGAGCCGTTGGCTTCGGAGAAGGGCGTCCTGACCGGCTACGTGGGGCGCGTGAGAATATACAGGAACATGGGGACTGCAGAGAGTCCGCGCTTCGGCGGCTATTCGAATCTCTCGGTGAATGGTGCCGTGCTTGAGGATGCGCTTGAAAAGAACACCGGTTGCCAGGGCCTGAAGGCCGAGTTCGGCGACTTTGACGGCGACGGATACGACGATCTCTTCGTCGGGCACCATTGGGGCGAACTTGACGTCTATTGGGGGACTGCCGAGCCGAACGTCTATTCCGGGACGACCAGAATTCTCGCGCGTGCGGGCGACATGAACGGCTACAGGACCGTCCCCTGCGCGCACGACTTCGACGACGACGGCCGCGTTGAACTGTACGTGGGGCGCATCGACGGAACGTTTGCCGTGTTCACCTGCGACACGGAGAGGAATGTCACGGATGCCGGAACGCTTGACGACGGAGCCGGCGGCGTATTGACAGTCCAGGCGCTCAGAAGCGCCCCTGCGTTCGCGGATCTGGATGGTGACGGGCTTCTCGACCTTGTGAGCGGCGACACCGACGGAGACATCCTCTTTTTCCCGGCGACTGGCGAGGGGAAATGGTCGGCGAAGCCGGAGACGCTCGTCGCCGGAAGGAGCGGATCCCGCTCGCGCGTCGCGGTGGCCGATCTTGACGGTGACGGTTTCTTGGACGTGGCCGTGGGCTACGCGGACGGCACGGTGGCACTGATGAAAGGAGCTCCCCGCACGGAGATGTCGTGCGAGCCGGCGGCGGAAGGCTACATGCCGGGCGTGGCGATAGAGCCGATCGCCGTAGATCTGGATCCACCCTTGGCATCGCCTTCGATCAAAGCGTCCGGACTTCCGTCCGGACTCGCGCTCAAGAACGACAAGAAGACCGGTGCGTACTGGATAGAGGGGACGCCCACGAAGCCGGGGACGAACAATGTGGCGCTCAAGCTTTCCTACACGTCTGGTGGAATGCGCAGGGAATCCGTGCTGACGGTTCCGATCGTCGTGCTTCCGCTTCCGGTGCTGGCGGTGGACATCGAGTCGATTGACGGCGGAACCGGGCGCGTTTCGGGCGCGGGCGCGTATCTGGTCGGAAATAAGGCCACGCTTTCCGCCGCGACCGACACCAAGATGAAAAGCGTTTTCGGCGGATGGTATTCGGACGGAAATCCCTTGGAGAGTTGTGACGTCGACTACCGTACCCCACGTATCAGTCTTGAGATTCCGGCCGTGCCGGAAACACGTCTCACGGCCAGGTTCTACAGGCAGGAGGAGGATGCCGCAATATCGGTCTACGTACCGGATCAGATGCTACGTGCCGGAGAGGAGATAGATCCCGTTCCCGTCCAGGTCGCGTCTTACTCGTTCCCGACCGTTGCGGCGAAGGGGCTGCCTGCCGGCGTGAAGCTCGACGCGAAGACGCTGAAGCTCGTCGGCACGCCGACGAAGCCTGGCGACTACGATGTCACGTTTTCCGCAAAGAACGTCTCGAAGGCTTCCGCGGAGTGGACTTCGCGCATTACAGTGCTCAACTTCACGTCCCCGGAAATCGGGCCGCTGGACGAGCGATACGTGCTTACGGCGGGCGTCCCCGCGACGAACGACATCGGTGTCGCGGGTTGTTCCGTTTCCGGCCTGCCGACAGGACTCAAGATGGACAAGGCTTCCGGCTTGATCTACGGGACACCGGGCGTTCCCGGCACCTGGCTTGTCACGTTTACGAAGAAGGTCGGGAAGGTGACCGAAAAGGCGTCCGCCTGGTTCTACGTGGCAGGCGCAGGCGATGCGCTTGACGGTTCCGACGGAATTCCGATCACGGCCACTCTCAACCTCGATGGCGAGGAGACCACGGTGACCAACGGCGCGTGGCAGATAGACCTTACGCAAGGAGTGGCGTGGCGCTGCGCGATAGGGTCACTGCCGACGCTGCTGCCTTCCGAGGCCACCGTTTCGGTGAAGGGGCTGCCCGCCGGCCTGAAGTTCGACTCCAAGACAGGCGTGATATCCGGCGCGCCTACGAAGGTCTCGCAGTTCGATGCGCGCGCGGGAGCCGTCAAGCCCACGGTGGTGACGGTCGTTGCGGCAAGCAAGGCGAAGTGGAAGGGATTGCTCGAGCTGGAGATGTTCGTGGCCGCGCGTCCGGCGTGGGCCGCAGGCACGTATGACGGCGTTGCCGAGATTGACGGAACGAACGGCCTGTTTACGGCTACTGTGGCCGAGTCGGGCACCGTAAGCGGCAAGTACATGATCGGGACGAAGAGCTATTCGTTCAAGGCGTCGTCGCTGGCGGGGGAGGATGATGACGGAAGCTTCTTCGTGGACGCGGTGGCGTCAATCACCAAGAGCCATGCCGTGACGAACAGGCTTGTCCTTTCGTCGTCGGTGTACGAGTCCGCGGCGGCAACCGGAATCGACGAGGACGCGCTGACCGGGCGGATGGCGACGGTCGACGACGGGGCTGGTGGCTTCTTGGTGACGAACTGCTACCAGAACATCTGGCTGCGAAAGGACGTTTCCGCGTTCCGTCTGCCAGTGTTCGCGTCCGGTGCGCACAAGACGCTGGCGGTTGTGAGAGGCGACATTCTGTTCCGCTTTTCGGGCAAGGGGAAGATCACGCTGGCCGGCAAGTTGGACGGCAGGTCGGTGTCCGGCACGTGCCAGCTTCTCGCCACGGACTTCGGCATCCCTTCCTGTTATTGCGACACCTCCTTCTACTACAACGGGCTGATTCCTGTGTTCCTGCCCCGGCAGGACTACTTCTCCTTGGTTACGTTCATGGGGAGCAGCGGCGCCGTGCAGATCACCGGCAAGGACGAGGACTACGACCTGGATCTTACCTCCGACGACCAATCCGTGGAATGAGATTTCAACCTTAACGAAAGAGAGAAAATCAAATGAAACTGAAGAGCATGTTTGTGGGGCTTCTGGCCCTTGCGAGCGCGATGAGCGCGAGCGCGACCATAATAGACGGGGCGATTACTGTGAAGCTCGATCCCGCCGGAGGCAGCGTGTCGACGAAGACGATTTCGGTCGTTGAAGGTGACCTCTATCCCTACCTGCCCGACGCCACGATGTCGAAGACGGAGTTCGACGGCTGGTGGACCGCCAAGGACGGCGGCGTCCAGGTGCAGGAAGGCTATCTCGTCGACCTCTCGGTCTTCGCGAACGCCAAGACGCCCACGCTCTACGCGCAGTGGCGCAAGCCGCACAAGATCGCCGTTTCAGGGGGTGTTCTCGGAAACGGGGCGACGACGCAGGGCGAGCTGTATCGCGGCGACGAGGTTTACGTGTCCATAGATTGGGAAAAGCCCTACGACAAGAACGGGAACGAGATCAACGCCTTCGCGAACTGGACATACACTCCGGTGACGGCAGATCTTGGCGGGGGGTTTGATCCGTTTAGTTCTGAGGTGACGGTATCGATGCCGAACGCCGACGTGAAGCTTACGGCGAACTTCGTGAACGGGTTCGGCGCGTCTGTCTACTGCGGTGGCAGCTACATGGACGGCGACGCGGGCGGGACGCCGGAAGGCGAATTCTACTGGAGCGTGGACAACGGCAAGACGCTGATTCCATTTGGGCGTTCCTATCCCGTGAAGCCCGGCACGGTTACGGTGAAATTCTACGACAAGACCGGCAACTGGTGCGCAGGCGATTGGATGTACACGGTCGAGAAGCGTGGCACATACAAGGAGGACGGGGTGACGTATTATTATGACCCTGCGTATTTCGAACTTTCTGCCGTGAGGTTCGTCCCCGTGAAGAACTCGACGGTGGTCAAGCTGGACGCGAACGGCGGGAGCGGTCCCAAGGAGGCGTTTCAGGTAGATGGCCATCCCTACGGCGCCCTGCCGATGCCGTCTCGCAAGGGGTATGCGTTTGCCGGCTGGTGGACCCAGAAGGACGGCGGCGAGCACATTACCGAGGAGAAGTACTTCCTGGCTGCCGATTTCGCCGGTCAGAAGACGCCCACGATCTATGCGCACTGGCTGCAGCTCAGGAAGCTCACGATGAAGGACGACTCTGCGTACGCAGAGTGGTCGTTGGACGCGGCGATCTTTGAGGACGACCAGCAGTTGTTCTCGGAGATCAAGTCGAGCTATTACCGCGCGCATCCCGATCTTGAGGACGATGGGTATCTGTACGGATATCTTGAGGGCAAGGGCGTGCTGGAGGTCCTGCCGGGGGCGCAGGTCTCCGTTGAGGTGGATGAGTACAATGAGAAGAATCTCATGTTCCAGAAGTGGACGGTCTCTCCTTCCAAGGCGGACATGGGACCGACCTTCCTTGTCGCGCTTCCGGAGACGGATTTCACCATGCCGGCGGAGGACGTTACGCTTCAGGCGACGTACATCGACGGGTCGACGTGCGGGAGGGCGTCTGCATGGGCGTATGCCAGCTCGATAGACATTGGCTGGGACGAGGAGGCGGGCGAATATGCGACCGTCGAACCTCCGGTCGGCGCGTTCGAGTGGAGCCCCGACGGCGGCAAGACGTGGTACAAGGCCAGCCAGGACGGAGTGGACTACTACGCCCCCGAGGCCCTGCTGAAGGCCGGCTCCTACACGATAACGTGGCGTTCCACGGATCCGCAGTGGGTCACGGCGGCGGACAAGCAGAAGATCAAGGTGGTTGCGGGAAGCTATTCTTCCTACGTCTCCGCCACGTTCACGTACGTTCCGCAGGTCGTGGTCGACGTGATGACGATAGACGGCAGCATGTGCGGACCCTCGTCCGCCGGCGGCACGGCGACGATGAACCCCAAGGACGGGCTTGTGCCGTCGAGGAAGACGATCACGCTGACCGCGAAGGCCGCGAAGGACTACGCGTTCCAGGGATGGGCGTTCGCGAAGAACTGGGAATACGGCAATTGGTTCAGGAACACCGACGCGACCTGGAAGATTGAGAATCTTCCTGCGGTTTCGGCATGTTCCTATACGGATTCATGGCTGTATGGCTACATCGACCCGGCCGACCGGAAGGTGCACGTGGTCGCCGTGTTCAAGGCGGTGTCCGCCTATTCGGCCGACGACATCGACTTCAGGGGATTCGAGGGTTCCGAGGCGTCAAGCGAGGTGGACGGCAACGGCGAGATAACCGTCAAGGCGGTCGTTGGTTGCGCGCTGGACGATGATTTTGAACTCGTCTGCGGGCCGCTCGCGTCACCGCTCGCGTACAAGTTGGAAGGCAAGCTTCCCGACGGACTGAAGTTCGACACGAAGACCGGCGTCCTTTCCGGCGCGCCGAAGAAGGTCGGCAAGTCGTCCGTGACCATCACGGCGATCGACCCGGCCAAGAACTCGAAGGGCATCAAGGTCAATTTCGAGGTAATCGAGCTGCCGGGCTGGCTCGCCGGCGAGTTCCGCGGCAGCGTGGAGGGCGAGGGTGGTTACACCGACGGATATTGGCAGTGGGACGATGACGCACAAGATGACATCTGGGTCGATGGCGAATATGCGCCGGGGCGGCAAGAGGGCGTTCTCGAGCTGTCCGTCAAGTCGGACGGCAAGGTTTCCGCCAAGGTCGCCACGCGCATTGGCACGCGTTCCGTCTCCGGAACGCTGACGTGGCTGCCGGGCGACGACGAAAACCCGGAAGGCGAGTTCCTCTTCTGGCATACGGACAAGGACGAGTCGTACTGCCACGTCTACTTCTATCCCGACGGCACCATCGACGGCGATGTCGATTCGTACGACAAGACCGAGGGCGAATATGTCGGCGGCGACATGGAGGGCATGCGCCAGGACGCGGAGCTGCTCGCGGAGTCGCCGTTCCTCGACAAGTACTACACGTTCGCGTTCTGTGCCACGACGACGGGATATGACGAGTCGGAGATGCAGTCCGGCTACGGCTATCTCACGATCAAGACGGACAAGAAGGGCGGCGCCAAGGTGACCGGCCAGCTGCCGGACGGCGAGAAGGTGTCGATGAGCGCGCTTGTCATGCCGTTTGCGTACGAGACGACAGAAGGAATTGGCGCACGGCTTTATCTCTTTGCTTCGCCGTCGTCCTACAAGAAACTGGATTGGTTCGCGATGACGCTCACGATTGATCAAGACGGGGCGATCTGGTGCGAGGACGGCGCTGCCTGGACGCCTGCGGACTTCGTAGGCGGCGGGAGCTCGTGCGGCGATTATGGCCAGAGCCTGAACGTGCAGGTGACCGGTGAGGGCACCTTGTACAGCGCGGCAGCATCTTTGGAGAACTACTACTGGGTCGCGACCTGCGCTTACAGCGACAATGTCCGCCAGGAATACTCCTACAAGGAATCCTATCAGGACTGCAACGGGAGAACCGCATACGAAACCGTGTACGAAGACGTGTATGCGCACGATTTCGACGGCTACCTCTTCAACGTGGAGGTGAAGGGCGACAAGAAGGGGGCGATCTCACTTGTTGACAAGAGTCCCGCGCCGTGGGAGCAGACCACACAGGGGTGTTGCGCGCCCACTACGAAGCAATGGAACTATTGGGAAGACAAGAAGGGCAATCCCATCACCGACCCTTCGCAGCTTTCCATCTCCTTCACGAAGGCTACCGGCATCTTCACCGGGAAGGCTTTGGTTTACTTTGACGAACCCAAGCCTACGACAGCCCCCTTGCCGTATTCTGGTGTAATGATCTACGATGGCAAAGGCTATAAGGGCCTGGGTTCCGCGGTGCATACCTACAAGTACACGGATTGGGACGAAAATGATCGTGCCAAGACAGAGACGAAGAAGGTCTCCCTGCCGGTTTCGCTTCAGAAGCTTGCGGATCCCATGCCCTATGTGGGGCAGGGGATATGACGGGAGCTGAAGAACCGTAACCAAAGGTGGTTGTTGGTTTGTCCAACGCGGTGTCCGTCTAATTCTTGGCGGACACCGCGTTTCAGTTTATGGTATAATGCTTCCGCATGCGGAAGGGAAGGTAGGTCGCCATGACAAGGAAATTGATTCGATCGATTGCGATAGCCCTCGCAACGGGCGCGATGTTCAGTGCGTACGGCAAGAGCTTCTCGCTGGACTTGCGCAGACCGCGGCAAGGCGGCGCGCGCGCGAAGCTCCTGATGGCCGCGCCTGCGCAGGACGAAGGAACGCTCCGTTCCTTTGATCTGGACGCGGGCGCGGCGGATGTCGGGGCGGTCGCGCTCGGCGACGAGCTGACGTTTGCGCTTTTCGATGACGTGACGCTGACGCTGGTCCTGAAGGAGAAGCTGCCGACGCCCTTGGGCGGCGATGCGTTCCTTGCGGAGGTTGCGGGCTACGAGGGGATCAAGACGGCAGTCGTCCTTCGCACGGTTGACGGTCTCACGATCGACGTGCAGGATTTCCGCAACAGGAAATACTACAAGGTGCTGTCCACGCGGGATGGCGTGAAGGTACAGGAGGTGGAAGCGAAAGGGGGCGCATGCGGTTGCGATACGCGAACGCCGGACATTGCGTCCACGCATAGGTCCGCGAGGAAGACCCGTGCGAACGTATCGTCAGCCCCTGAGGGAAAGGCGCTCCTGGGCGTACCCGACGGCGGGGCGGAAGAGACGTTTGTCGATATTTTGGTCGCGTTCGACGGTGGCGCTCTCTCTTGGGCCAGAAAGAATGGCGGCGGCTTGACGAACTTTGCGCAGACCGCCGTGCAGAAGATGAACCTGGCCATTGCCAACACCGGGTTGGACGCCTCTTTCCGTTTCAGGCTTGTGGGTGTGGTTGGGGTTGCGGCATCTTCTACCAGTCTTGATTATGTTCTAAGCGCGGCCTGTTATGGATGGGACGGATGGGACGCCATTGGCGAGAAGCGCGAGAGGGTTGGCGCGGACATCGTGACGGTTCTGGTCGATACGGGCTCGGCCTACGGTACGACCGGGCTGGGCTACAGCCTTTCAGACACCGGCTTTGACTGGTTCTCCGAAAGCGCCTACAACGCCTGTGCCATACGCGCCGTCGCCCAGTCCCACACGATGACGCACGAAGTCGGGCATAACATGGGCTGCGGGCACAGCGACGTCCAGTATTCCAGCCCGGGACCTCAGCTGTACGACTATTCGGCGGGCTACTATTTCTCCGCCGGGGGCGAAGGCTTCCACACGATCATGGCGTACGACGGCCAAGGCCCCAGGGGCGACGAAATTGAGGTGCCGTACTTCTCGTCGCCCAAGCACAAGTATCGCGGGGTGACGGTGGGCAACCAGACGCACGACAACACGCGGACGCTGGCCAACACGTTTGCCGCCGTGGCGAAATGGCGCGCGGCGACGAGGGCGGTTACGGAAGAACACGGCGGCTACGAGTGGACGGCGAACATTGTCGAAGGTGGCTGCATCGTGATGGCGGTCCAGCCTGCGCCTGCGGGAGCTGTCGCGATCCCGGCGAACATCGCGGGGTTCGACGTCGTGGGGTTTGACGAGATGGTGTTTCAGGACAACCTGAACATCACGTCTGTTTCAATCCCCGCTACGGTTCGAGATTTTGACGGGTGGTCCTTCTACGGCAGCCGGAACCTCACGGCAATCAACGTGGACGAGGCCAACGAAAACCTGCTTTCGAAAGATGGGGTGGTGTACGACAAGTCACGGACGACGTTGATTTGCTGTCCTCCGGGCGTAAAGTATCTTGACATTCCCGGAGACATTAGCGCGATAGGCGACGACGCGTGCGTGGGCTTGTGGAATGTCAAGGAGATCTACATTCCGGCGAATGTGACGTCGATTGGTCTTGAGGCCTTCGCCGTCTGCAACGCGCTTACGACGGTTGTCATCTCGGAAGAAGTCACGGAAATCGACGAAGACGCATTCAGCTATTGCCCGAAACTGGCGAATGCCTGGCTGCCGGCTGATCTGGAATACGGCTACATGGAATACGATTCGTTCTACAAGCAGTCGGGACACGTCTCCCTGCATTACTATTTCGGCAGCGTTGAGACGTTCAGTGTCTGTTTTGACCCCTGCGACCCTGAGCTTGACGAGGTGTACCGCACGATTCCATCCATTGACGGAAAGGTTCTGATGGCCGTTGGCGCGCTTCCCGAGCCCACGCGTCCCAATTACGCGTTTCTAGGCTGGTTCACGGAACCTGACGGCGGAACGAAGGCGACGGTGACGGCCAAGGTGACTGGGGATGTTACGTACTATGCCCATTGGCTCTCGTTCGCCGTCAACGGCGAGGCCTGGGCTTCGGCGGAAACGCCGATGTGCACCAATGTCCTGTGCGGCGTGGCGCTCAGATGGTCGCTCGCGGCGAGCGCGCTCTCCGGCGCGGCGGTGAAGGTGGCGGGACTGCCGGCGGGCCTCAAATTCACCGCGAAGGACATAATGAAGAAGGGGTCGAAGACCGAGGTGGACATTCCTGCGAACACGATCTACGGCGCACCATCGGCGGCGTCGAAGGTGGACAAGAAAAAGGGTGTGGTTCCTTCCGAAGTCAAGATAACCGTGACGACGGGAGAGAAGTCGAGCGTGACGTATCTGTTGAGGCTCACGGTCGATCCGCTTCCCGCCTGGGCCGTAGGCGGCTTCGAGGGCTTTGTCGGGGGAACGGGGAACGGGGAATGGGGAACGGCCTCGATGAGCGTGACCGCCGCAGGCAAGATCAGCGGCAAGATTGCCAGCTACGGCACCAACTGGACCTTCAAGGCCGATTCGTTCGCCGGCGGCAGCGTTGCCACGAACCTCGCCGTGGATGCGGTCGCGACGGCCGGCAAGGCGTCGCGCAACATTCGGCTGAACGTCGTGAGCTTTCCGACGGAGTACATTCCTGACTCCGCTACGGCGCGCGCGGAGGGGAGCTTCGGCGACTTGTCGGCCACGTTGTTCCGCCTGCCGTGGGCGGACAAGGGCGATGCGGACGTCAAGTCGTACCTGTCGGCGCATGCCGGCTCGTACACGTGCAAGGTGCCGTATGGGCAGGACGATGAGGGCGAGGCCAAGTTCACGTTCGACGAGAAGGGCGTGGCCAAGGGAACCGTCGTCCTGCCGGACGGCGCGAAGACGCGGAAGGTGTCGTTCGCATCCAGCGCCCTGACATACGCGGGATCGATCTACATCGCAATATACACGGCGCCAGACGCGAAGAAGGGCTATCCCGCCGTCTTCGATCTGCGCCAGCTCTGCGAATGGTCCGGTCCCGACGACGACGCCATCGCGTACCGCGACCCGGGCGTGCTCGTGACCACGGAGGAGCGCAACAAGGGTTCCGGCGCCTCGGGCACGGTCACGATGAACCCGAAGTACGGGCAGGCCGCGGCCGGGAAGGATGTCACGCTCACGGCGAAACCGGCCGACAAGAACTCGGTGTTCAGCTGCTGGGTTGTGGCCGGGGCCGACACGGCGGGTCTCGACCTTACGTCGCCGACGATCAAGCTCAAGGCGAACGGGACGGCCGACATCGATGCGACGGCGCAGTTCGTGACGCGCGAGGAGGACCAGGGCGCAATCATGCTCATCGTCGACAATTCGTCGCTTTACGGCGAAGTGAACGATCCCGGCCAGGCGAATGTTGAGAAGTGTGTTCCTTGCGGCGTCGTCGTGGATTGGGCTGTTCGCGCGCGCGCCTATTCCCAGACCACCATCAAGGCCGACAAGCTTCCCGCCGGACTCAAGCTCGTTCAGGACAAGGCCACGAAGACCTATTCGGTCGCCGGCGTGCCGACGAAGGCCGGCACGTTCCCGACGAGGTTCACGGTGACGACGGCGGGGAAGTCGAAGGAGACGGTCCTCCTGCCGATAGAGGTCAAGGCGATGCCGGCGGATATCGTTGGCAGCTACACCGGCATGATCGGCGCCTTCGAGGATCCGTCCGACGACGACACGTGGCGGGCATTCGGGATGGTGACGCTGTCCGTCGCCGCGAACGGCAAGCTTTCCGCCAAGGCGACGCTGCCTTCGGGCTCGATCTCGTTCTCGGCGAACGGATGGGATTCGGAGAGCAACGGCTTCTACAGGGTGGAGATGTCTACAAGGGTCGGCGACAGGCTGCTCCTGAAGCTGGACAGCAATCGCGACTGGAAGGGCGCGCGGATCGAGACGCCGGATTCCGTTCTCGAGACGGCGAAGGGCGCGGCGTACCTGGTCGTCGCGTGGCGCAACGAACACGGCAAGACCGGCAACATCGCCGCAGACAAGACGGCGAGCGACTTCATCGCCCGCATTGTCGCGCTGAAGAAGCTGTGTTTCAAGGTGACGGGGGATGCGGAGACGGGCTATACGTGCGACGAGGTCCCGCCGACGGACAAAACGTCGAATTTGACGCTGACGTTCGACGCCAAGGGCAACGTGAAGTATTCGGGCAAGATCGGCGGCAAGACGATCAGCGGAACGTCGGTTCTGAACGTCGACGGCAGTGACTACTACACGATCGGCGACCTGGTCGTCCCGCTCAGCAAGACGGAAGCCCTCTATCTTGCACTCGGATTCGACCGTGGCGGGAATGGCGATCCGGAGCCCGACCTCGTCATATTCCATGTTGCGGAATAAAAAATTGGTAATGTCGCAAAGTTGGGGATGGTACATCAAACTCTCCCCTGAGACAGGGGGAGTGCCCCGAAGGGGCGAGGGGGTATGATTTCTGTCACCCCTCACCTCCTCACCCTTGATCATACTCCCCCGGCCTACGGCCACCCCCTCTATCTTAGAGGGGGAGTCTGTATCCTCATATTAAAATCCCCAACTTTGCGACATTACCAAAAAATTTCGGCCCGCACGTAAAAAGAAATTGGAATTCTGGTATAATACTCCCCGTCAAAGGTAATAGTCGATTGCCTTTCGCACGTGTTTTGTACAGGAAAGGAATGAAAAGGTGAAGAAACTACTCGCAACTCTCGTGGCGGCCATCGGCCTTGTCTCAGGCGTAGGGGCGGCCACGATCAACCTGTCCACCTTGAAAGACCACAAGACGCTTGCAGATGGCGATGTCGCCACAGGTCGGCTTGCCGGCAAATACAAGATATCAATCGCCGCTGACGCGACGGTGACGTTTCGCAATGTGGTGATTCCCGGTGGCAGCGGCAACGCCGATGTCTCGTGGGCGGGTGTTTCGTGCAAGGGCAACGCCACGATTATCCTTGAAGGCACGAACAACGTCACTGCATGCCATGATGACTACCCCGCCATCTTTTGCGCAGGGCAGCTGACCATCAAGGGCGGCGGTACGCTCAACGCTCATGGCGGCAGCTATGGCGCGGGCATCGGCAGCGGCCGCCGAGGCGGGGGCGGCCAGATCATCATCGAGGGGGGGAAAGTGAATGCCTATGGCGGCGAGGGTGCCGCCGGCATCGGAGGCTCCGACGGGCGTTATGGTGGAGCGTGGTCTGCAATCGTGATCAAAGGCGGCATCGTGTATGCCCGGGGCGGCAGAGGCGGCGCCGGAATCGGATCCGGGAAAAACAGCAATTGCGACTGGATCACCATTTCGGGCGGTACCGTGGATGCCTATGGCGGCGCGGGCGCCGCCGGCATTGGCAGCGGCGAAGGAGGCACCCTCAACGTACTCCTGCACATCGAGCCGTATATCGACCGTGTCACCGCGACAAGCGGCGAAGGCTTCGGCGACCCGATTGGCGCCGGCGACAACGGAACCTGCTATTCGCTCTACATCGAAAGTGGGCTGGTTGACGTGACCAGAGGCTCGACGCGCACGATCCTGCCGCGCAAAGTCAAGCTTCCCGCGGTCACAGACCACTTGAGGGTCTACGACGGCATGACGCTCAGCGGCAAGCTCGCGGGCAATTACGCGATTTACATCGCACCCGGCGCGACGGTGACGCTTTCGGGCGTCACCATCGACGGCGTCAACAGCGAAGCGTGCAAGTGGGCGGGCATCACGTGCGAAGGCAACGCCACGATCATACTTGAGGGCGAGAACTTCGTGAAGGGCTTCTACGAGGACTATCCCGGCGTTTACGTTCCGGTGGACAACCAGCTGTTCATCAGGGGCGACGGTACGCTCACGGCCTTGAGCAACGGCTATGGCGCGGGCATCGGCGGCGGGTACAAGATTTCCTGCGGCCAGATCATCATCGAGGACGGCACCGTCAACGCCCAGGGCGGCAGATGGGCGGCTGGCATCGGCGCCGGATACAAGAACAGCGTGTGCATCTATGTTGCCGTCAGGGGCGGCACCGTTGACGCCAAGGGCGGCGAGAGCGCCGCCGGCATCGGCAGCGGCAGAGAATCCAACTGTGGAGGCATTTCCATTTGGGGTGGCAGCGTGAGCGCCACGGGCGGCGTGGGTGCCGCCGGTATCGGCAGCGGCGAGTGGGGTACCTGCATCTCCTCCATCTGGATTGAGCAATCCATCGATTGCGTTGCCTCCACCTGCGGCGCAGGCTGCACCAATTCCATTGGCGCGGGCCGATTCGGCCAGTCCGGCGAGGTGAAGGTTGCAGAAGGCTTGGTTGACACGACCGTCGTCCGAACGCGCACGATCACGCAACGGGAAATCTACCTAGACCAGCTCACGGAGAACAAGACGATCTTCGAGGGCGTGGTCGTCTGCGGCAAGCTCGTCGGCAACCACAAGCTGACGATTGCCGATGGCGCGACGGTGACGCTTCAAGGCGTGACCATCGAGGGCGCAAACTCCTCTAAATGCCGTTGGGCGGGCCTCACGTGTGAGGGCGACGCCACGATCATTCTCGAAGGCGACAATGTCGTTCGGGGGTTCTACGAGGATTACCCCGGCATCTTTGTCCCCGAAGGCAAAACGCTGACCATCAGGGGGGCAGGCTCTCTCGACGCGAGCAGCAACGGCTATGGCGCCGGCATCGGCGGCGGTTATATGCTGAAATGCGGCAACATCGTTCTGGACGGCGGTACAGTCGTTGCGACGGGTGGCCTCCGTGCGGCGGGCATCGGCAGCGGCTGCGCACAGGCGTGGGGGCAGCTGTCCTGCGGGACGATAAGGATCACCGACGGAATCACGCGCGTTGTCGCGACGTGCGGTGGCGATTGCAGCAACCCCATCGGCGCGGGCGTGAACGGCACGGGCGGCGAAACGACCGTGGCGAGCGGTCTCATCGACGAGACGAACGGCCAGACGCGCACGATCAAGATCGACGACCGCTGGGACGGCAACCTTTCGACTCTTCAAGGCGATGTGCTGGCGTGGGACGGGCTTCATATCTACGGCAAGCTCGCCGGCAATTGCAAGGTGACGATTGCCGATGGCGCGACGGTGACGCTTTCGGGCGCGACGATCGATGGATCGGCTTTCAACAACCAAAATTGCCCCTGGGCTGGCCTCACGTGCGAAGGCGATGCTACGATCGTTCTCAAAGGCTCGAACACGATCAAGGGTTTCTACGAGATATATCCGGGTATCTACGTTCCCGAAGGCAAGACCCTGACCATCACGGGAACGGGTTCCCTTGACGCAAGCAGCAGCGGCTATGCCGCCGGCATCGGCGCCGGATACGACCTCTCCTGCGGCAACATTGTGATAGAAGGCGGCACAATCAAAGCGTCGGGCGGCAGCGACGCCGCCGGCATCGGCGGCTGTAACCGCGGTAATTGTGGCAACATCGACATTCGCGGCGGTTTTGTCACTGCGGTTGGCGGATCGTATGCCGCCGGCGTCGGCAGCGGCCCAGAATACACTTGCGGCACGATCACGATTGGTCCGGACATCATCCGTGTCGTCGCGACCTGCGGCGACGGCTGCAACAATCCGATCGGCAGAGGCGATGGCGGCTGGGGCGCCACCGTCAACCTGGCCGACGGACTTAGCAGCACGATAAGCGGTTCGACCGAAGTGATTGAAAAGGGAATTCCCCAAATTCCGGATGATCCAGAACCTGTTGCAATGGCGGAGTTTGAATTCATGGACTGCATGTTCGCTGAGGGCGAGGAGATTCAGATTGGCGTCAAAGGCGGCAGCGCCAACGTGGCGTCGAGCGTGAAGGTGTATCTCACGTACAACACGGCGGCGGCAGCGGATGTGGATTTGGCGAAGGGCGCGGTTGACGGCACAACGCCGAAGGGCGGTCTCAAGTTCCCGCTGACGCTCGAATGGGCGGCGGGCGACACGTCGATGAAGACGATTTCGATTCCGACCAAAACCGATAAGACCGTTGAGAACAACGAACTCCTTACTCTCCAGCTGGCGGACGCGTCCGGAATGGGGTTGGGCGACGCTACGGTCTGCAATGTGACCATCCACGATCCGGGCTACGACGAACTTGAGGAGAAGATCGAAGCCGGAACGGCGTCAAAGAGCGAGACCTCTACCTGGAACAATCTCCAGAAGGCGCAAGTGCCGTACATCCGGGGCCTTGCCGATCCGGCGGACGGCGGCAAGGTGACGGGCAGTGGCTCTTGCGCGGAGGGGAAGAAGGTGACCTTGAAGGCGACGGCGAACAAGAACTTCACGTTCATCGGCTGGTTTGACGAGAACGGCAAGGTCGTTGCGGAGACGGCCACGCTCGTCATTGACCGCACGACGAAACCGGCGGCGAGCACGGGCAAATCCACCACGATCACGGGTGTGGAGGCCGATGCGACCTACTATGCGATGTTCATGGGCGATCCGCAGCTGCTCATCGGGGTGGTGTCGTCGGACAACATCGGCGCCGATCCGATGGGTACGGGCTTGGGCAAGTACAAGGCCGGCACCATTACGGGCATGGGCAGGCAGACGCCCGGGAAGAAGGTGACGGTGAAGGCGACGGCGAACAAGGAGTACGTCTTTGCGGGATGGTACGATGGAGACACGCTCGTTTCCTTGGAGGCGAACTATTCGTTCGAGATGATTGACGAGGACATGGACCTCACGGCGAAGTTCATCACGGCGTATGAGGACAAAATGAAGATTGCGGCGGCCGTGGACGGCGTGTTCGCCTTCAGTAAAGACATCGGACGCCAGGAGGCGAGCGTTCCGGCGGGCGTGTATATTGAATGGCCGCTCCTCGTGACCGCGCATACGAAGACGACGGTCGCCGTCTCGGGGCTCCCGGCGGGGCTCAAGTTCACGGCGAAGGACATTGTCGATTCGAAGACGAAGGAGGTCACGATTCCCGCGAACACGATCTACGGCGCGCCGACCGCCGCGTCGAAACTGGACAAGAACACGAAGGAACTGGTGCCCTCGGAAGTGAAGATCACGATCACGACCGCCGGCAAGAGCAAGAGTGAATTCGGCCTCGCCCTTACCGTCACGCCCCTGCCGACATGGATGGTCGGCACGTTCGACGGCGGCAGCTATCGCGGGCAGGCGACGCTGACCGTTGCGGAGAGCGGGAAGATCACCGGGAAGTACCTGACGGGCGGACAGACCTGGACGCTCTCGGCGGCGAACTTCGACGAGCGTGTCATTATCGATTCCGCGATCTACTATGAGGCGACGCTCTTGGCAACGGCCGGCAGGCTGTCGAAGAAATTCCGGATTCGGTTCGAATATAACGACGAGATTGGCGGAGTCGGCGAGGCTGTCGATGCGGACGGCAACGGCGCGTTCGACGTTCTGCAGAACAACTGGCAGACGGAGGTGATGAAGAACGTTGGGGCGAAGATCAACGGAAAGACGTTCGAATACGAAGCGGTGGATCTCGACGAGAACGACGGCAGGGTGGAGCTTAAGTTCGCATCGACGGGCAAGATAACGGTGAAGGCCGTCTTTGTGACCGGCACGGACGCGGAAGGCAACCCAACCACCCGGTATGCCACGTCCGGCTCGGCGGTACTGGCCGGTCCTCGGATCACCGCTGGGCCGGATGGGGTGTTCCAAGCGAAAGTTTACATCTACCTCCCGCCCAAGTTGGGCAAGTTCGCTGGATACATGTCCTATTTTGGTCTTGAATGGGACGAAAAGAATCAGAAATTCGAGCGCTTTGACTAGTAGGGTCGTGCCGCGATGAAAAAGAAACTGACGGCGATGGTTCTCGCGCTCGGCGCGATGTTCGGGGCGTGTGCGGATACGGAGTTCGCCAATGGCTACACGTGGAACTACCGGATCCGCGACGGCAAAGAGGCAATTCTCTACGCCTACAGTCCAAATAGCGATCGCCCGTCTGCGATTTCGCCATCTCCGACCGGCCACGTAACGGTCCCGTCGTATCTCGGCGGAAAACCTCTCGTGGAGATTGGAGGTGATTCGTTTCTCAAGTGCGGCGGCCTGACAGGCGTGACAATCCCATCTTCTGTCAGGAGCATCGGAGACTCGGCGTTTGGCCTTTGTACAGGTTTGGTAAGCGTAACTATTCCATCGTCTGTCACTAACATTGGCGTGGGGGCGTTTATAGAGACGGGATTGCGGCATGTTGTTGTTCCTGATTCCGTGACAAGCATAGGCGGCAGTGCTTTTGGCGCTTGTCCCAACCTGGAATCGGCTGAAATAGGGAATGGCGCCACGATGCTTCCGACCCACATTTTCTATAATGACGAGAAATTGCAAAGTGTGACTATTGGCAGAAACGTCCGTAGTGTGGACAGCTGGGCATTCCTTAATTGCTCAAACTTGACGTCGATCGCTGTTTCTCCGGAAAGCCCATATCTAAAGTCAGAATCCGGGTTGCTGTTGACAAAGGACGGAAAGACTTTGGTGGTCGGCGTGAACATGAACGGCGATGTGGTTGTGCCGAATGGCGTGACGAACATCGCGGACATGGCGTTCTACCATCGGACAGGCGTGACAGGCGTTTTGCTGCCTGCTGGTCTTAAAGCAATTGGCGAGAGGGCGTTCAGCGGGTGTTCAAATCTCTCTGGCATCAGCATTCCTGAAAGCGTTGAGAGTATTTTGTTTGCGGCGTTCGGGTATTGCCCTTTGATTACCAGCGTCAACATTCCAGATGGGGTTCAATTTGTGGCTCCTTGTTTGTTTGAAGAATGTTTCTCCCTTAAGAGCATTCGCATAGGTGTCGGTGTCACGAATATTGGATACAGTGCATTTAGTTGTTGCACAAACCTCGTGGATGTGGAGATTTGCGGGCCAGTCAAGAGCATCGACTTCGAGGCTTTCGCTCTTTGCCTCAGTTTGTCATCTCTTTCTCTTCCTGCCGAACTCGAAAACATTGGCGAGTGTGCGTTTATTTCATGCAATGGATTGAAAGATCTTCTGTTCCACGGGGATGCTCCGACTGTTGGCGAATTTGCGTTCGCGGACTTTGATTGGAATACAGAGATGCTCTTCCCGCTTACGAATTGCATTGTTTCGGTTCGTCGCGGCACGACCGGCTGGGGTGAAGTGCCGGGAGAATGGAATGGAATGCAAACGCAGTATTTGGCGACGTTCGTCACCTACGACGAGAATTGGGCTGGCGGGACGAAAACGAAGAAGGAGCTATCCGACGGCGACGGCATTCTCGCGAACGCGCCGGCGGATCCGAAGCGCGAGGGGTGGTACTTCTGCGGCTGGTTCACGGAAAGCGAGGGCGGATTGAAGGTGACTGGGGCGACAGTCGCCGACGGAGACGCCACGTACTACGCGCAGTGGGGGAAGCCGGTCGCGACGTTTGCGGCGGGGGCGGTGTCGTCGTCCGAGTCGAAGACGGTGAAGCTGACCGTCTACGGCGGGAGCCTCACGGGACCGTCGAGCGTCAAGGTGTTCATGATGTACCAGACCGCTGCGGCGGCGGACCTCGACCTCGCGAACGCGACCATTAACGGCGTGAAGGTGAAGGGCGGACTCAAGTTCCCGCTGACGCTCGCCTGGGACACTGCCGACGTCACGCCCTACGTCATCGAGATACCCTTGAAGGGCGACAAGCAGGTGGAAGACGACGAGACGCTCACCTTCCAGCTCGCGGACGTTGTCGGCACCGAGATGGGCGAGACCGACGTCTGCACGGTGACGGTCGAGGACCCCGCGTTCGACGAGCTTCGCGGCAGGATCGAGACCGGCACCGCGACGAAGGCGGAGAGCAACAGCTGGATCAAGGTCAGCCACGACGGCATCCCGTATTTCCGCTGCCTCCCCTTCCCCGCCGACGGCGGCAAGGCGACAGGCTCGGGCTACTGCCCTGCCAATAAGAAGGTGACGCTTAAGGCGTCCGCCAGCAAGGGATTCGCCTTTGCCGGGTGGACGACCAACGAGGAGCGCTCGGCGAGCGCGCCATACCCGGATGGCTATTTCGTCGCCACCACCCCATCGCTCGTCATCGACCGCACGGCGAAGCCCGCGAAGGACACGAAGACCTCTACGACCATCTCGAACCTGACGGAATCGACGACGTTCTACGCCGTCTTCGAGGGCGACGCCCGCGTGACGGCGACGCCCGTCGCCTTCACGGAAGATGGCGGAGTCGTCGCGTCCGAGGGCGGCAAGATTACGGGCGCGGGACGCTACGCGCCCGGGAAGAAGGTGACATTGAAGGCTACCGCGACAAAGGGCTTCGTGTTCGGCGGATGGTACAGTGTGGGGAACGGGGAATGGGGAACGGGGAATGGCGATGAGGATGGGTTGCTTTCGCAGGAGGCCAGCTTCAGCTTCGAGATGGGCGAGGAGGACATCGACCTCTACGCCCGCTTCGTTACGTCCGACGCCGACGCAGGGTCGATCGCCGCCACGTTCAACGGCGCGGCGATGCCCAGTTCGCCGGACGGAAGTCCGGCGGTAACCACCAACGTGTGGTGTGGCGTGTACCTTGAGTGGCCGCTTTCGTCGGAGGCGCTATCGCAGACCACCGTCAAGGTGGCGGGACTTCCCTCCGGACTCAAGTTCACCGCGAAGGACATCGTCGACTCCAAGACGAAGCTGGTGACGGTTCCCGCGAACACGATCTACGGCGCGCCGACCGCCGCGTCGAAGACCGACAAGGACGGCAAGCCCACGCCTTCGAAGGTGAAGGTTACGGTTACGACCGCGGGCAAGTCTTCGGCGACCTACGAGATAGCGCTTACGGTCGATGCTCTGCCGAACTGGGCGGTCGGCAGCTTCGACGGCGCGGTCGGCGCCCAGCCGAACGGCACGGTCGCGCTTACGATAGCGACGAGCGGCAAGATAAGCGGCAAGATATTGGAAGGCGACAAGACGTGGACGCTGAGCGCGGGGGAGTTTAGCCGTGTAGAAAATGTAGAAGATGTAGAGAAGGGCGCTGTGTTCTACGCCACGGTCATCGGCAAGGCGGGCAAGGAGATCGTCACCAACGAAGTGACGGTGTCCGCCACAGAAGTGGAGTTGCCCGGCGGGTCTGGCCTGTGCGGAGTGGCCAACGGCAAGTCTCTTCCCTCTTCCCTTTTCCCTCTTTCCTCTTCCCTCTCCTGGACTGCCTACCAGAACCTGTGGAAGCGTGCCGACACGAAGGCATCGCAGCCCGTCTTCAAGAAGAACATCGTTGTCGAGTACTATCCGCTCGGTGTCTCGGGCGACAAGAACAACACGGTGAAGTTCACCTTCAAGAAGGACGGCGCGGTCTCGTTCTCCGGCAAGATCGGCGGCGTGAGCGTGAGCGGCAGCGCGCAGATCGTCTGGGGCGGCAAGGGCTGGAAGATGACGGTCTACGCTCCTCCGAAGCCGAAGTCAAAGCCGCCGTTTGACGGCTGGTGCGAGACTTTCCCCGTCAAGCTGACCATGGACGAACAGAACATCGTCACCAAGGTCGAGCTCGGCGGCGAGGAGCCTGAGATGGTGCAGCTCTGGGAGGGCGGCCCGTACTGGGCGACGAAGAACATCGGCGCGGAGAAGCCCGAAGATTACGGCTACTACTTCTGGTGGGGCGACACCATTGGCTACAAGTGGGAGAACGGACAATTTGTCGCGAGCGACGGTTCCGCTTCGGGCTTTTCGTTTAGCGGAGCAAATCCGCCGACTTACGGTAAAGACCTTGCTACGCTCCAGAGCGAGGGCCGGATTATCTCGAAGGATGACACATATGTTCTCGCGCCGGAGCATGACGCGGCGCAGGCTCATTGGGGCGGCGGCTGGCGCATGCCAACGGATCGGGAGCTGGGCGACCTCTGTGACAAGTGCGACTGGGAGTGGATGACGTTGAATGGCGAGAAGGGACTCGTCGTCCGCGGGAGGGGGGCATACGCCTCGGCGAGCATTTTTCTTCCCATAGCTGGCTCAGGCAGGGGAGACAGGCGCGACGAATTTTCAAATGGTTATTTTTGGTCGTCCGTTCCTTACCCAGACGACAATGATTATGCGATGAGGTTGCGTACCTCGAAGGACGCGCACTACGTAGCCCAGGACTACCGCTCCTACGGATACTCTATCCGTCCCGTCCAATCCCCAGTCGAATAGCGAACGAAGAGGTCGTAATGTTTGAAAAACGCGGGAGCAGTGTTGATTTTCGGCTTGGATTATGGTAATATGCGCCGTCGTTTATAAGATCTTATACTTGGTTATACGATGGATGGGCAATATCATGGTATAATAAAGTATAAGTTCCTATAAGTTTCGTTTGAGAGAAGTAGGTTGAATTGGAAAGAAAAGCATGGACAGATTGAGGAATCCTTTTACTCCTGGGGCAGGAGCGTTGCCGCCTGAACTTGCCGGCCGATCGGCCATCATTGAGGATGGCCGAGTTCTTGCTGGGCGTACGCTTCTTGGGAGGTATGAAAAGAGTTTGCTTCTGATAGGTCTACGAGGTGTTGGCAAGACGGTTCTGCTCAAGCACCTTGCCGAAGATGCGAGACGCAACGGGGTAGTTGCCGTTGTCATTGAAGTCCGCAATGCAGAGAGCGATTTCGAAGAACTTGCTTTGCGTGTCAAGGAGGCCCTTTGTACAATCGATTTCGCAAGTAGCGTGAAGTCATCGGTCAATCACGCATTCTCGGTTCTGCGGAATTTCGTGAAGACGTTTTCCCTGAACATTGGGGATTTTGGCATCTCGCTTGAGACGGCGCAGGGGATTGCGACTTCCGGGAAGATGGAGTTGGATCTTTCAGAGATGTTGCTTGCATGTGCGCGGGCGGCGAAGGAGTCTGGAAAGGCGATGGGACTGTATGTGGACGAACTCCAGAATTTCCAGATAGAGGCCATGCGAGGGATCATTGTTGCGCTGCATTTTGCCGCGCAAGAGTCGTTGCCGCTGTATCTTGTTGGGTCTGGACTTCCTTCGATACGCTCGCTTGTTGGCAAAAGCAAGACATATGCGGAGCGGATGTTCAACTATTCGGATATAGGCGCACTTTGCAGGGACGACGTCGATTTGGCGATAACGATGCCGATGAACAACAATGGACTGGACATTGCGCCAGACGCCATAGATGAAGTGTTTGCGAGAACACGCGGCTATCCGTATTTTCTTCAGGAGTACGGCTATCAGCTGTGGAATGCTGCCGAGGGGTCGCCCATATCGGCCGATGATGTCAGGCGAACAGCCCCTGTCGTCCAAGACCGACTGGACTCCAACTTCTTTGCCGTGCGGTTCGAGCGGATTTCCAGCAGGGAGAAAGAGTTCCTCCGAGCAATGGCGGAATTTCCCCAGAACGTGGCCATTCAGACTTCAGAAGTAGCACGGCGGCTGGGGCGTGATCTCAGTACGCTGTCGCCAGTACGTGCGTCGCTGATAAGGAAGGGAATGATTTATTCCCCTGAATACGGTGGGATTGCCTATACCGTCCCCATGTTCGCTGATTACATGAAACGGATGCTCCCCGCATAGTCAAGAAAGGAACAACACGATGAAACAGAAACTGATGACGATGGTTATTGCGGCGGGCGCGATGCTTGGCGCATGGGCGGATACTGAGACGGTGGACGGCATTGCATGGAACTATACCGTCAGCGGCGGCAAGGCGCAAGTTGGCATTGTCCGCAAGCTATGCGTTTGAGATGCCTGACGAGGACGTCGATCTTTATGCGGTGTTCGTGACGGTCGAGGCGGACAAGGGGTCGATCAGGGCGGGTCTGAACGGCGGCGGGCTTCCGGCGCCTGCCGAAGGCGAGCCGGTGTCGCTCGAGACGAACGTGACGGCTGGCGTGTACCTCGAATGGTCCATAGCGGCGGACGCGCTCTCGCAGACGACAGTCAAGGTGTCGGGGCTTCCCTCTGGGCTCAAGTTCACGGCGAAGGACATCCTGAAGAAGGGGTCGAAGACCGAGGTCGAGATTCCCGCGAACACGATCTACGGCGCGCCCACGGCGGCGTCGAAGGTCGATGCGAAGAAGGGCGTGGTGCCGTCCGACGTGAAGATCACGGTTACGACCGCCGGCAAGTCGTCGATCACGTACCTCGTGAAGCTCACGGTCGATCCGCTGCCCGACTGGGCGGTCGGGAGCTTTGACGGGTATGTGGGGAACGGGGAACTGGGAACGGGGAACGGGGAATCGGGAACGGTTGTGCTGACGGTGGCGGCGAGCGGCAAGATCAGCGGGAAGATGCTCGAGGGCGGCAAGACGTGGACGCTGAGCGCGGGGCAATTTAACCATGTAGAGCAGGTAGGGGGGGCGACGTGTTCTACGCCGCGGTAGTCGGCAAGGCGGGCAAGGAGGTCGTCACCAACGAGGTGATGGTGTCGGCGAAGGACGGCATAGGCGTCGCATCGGGCGAAACGGCGGGCGCGCGGGACGCGCGCCCCTACCAGTGGACCGCGTGGCAGAACCTGTGGAAGCGGGCTGACACGAAGGCGGCGCAGCCGGTCTTCAAGAATAACATCGTG
>CACZCD010000024.1 GCA_902779565.1 uncultured bacterium
ATCCTTTGCCACCAACATTCTCCGTAAACCGCAGCGTGCCTTCGCCATCCACCCTCACCGTATCGGCACTGTTCATGTAGAAGCCCGTGTTGTTCCCGATGTACGGACCGAAGATTGCGCCTTCTCCAAGGTATATCTGAGGCCCATATGTAAGTGTCATCAGCTTCTGGTTGTTCCATGTGCCGTAGAACTCCATGCGCCCGTTCACACGGTACTTGTAGGCGTACAGATATGTCGTGTACCTATGCGAGCCGTTGAACCGCAACCCGCCATGATTCGTCGAGATGATGTTGACGGTCACCTCCATGTAGCTTTTTTTCGCCGCATCCGGACGGAACCACGGCCCGATGAAGTCCCCTCCAAACACGAGCGTGCCCGTACCGTTGTTGTTGATGGTGATCATGTCCCCACCAACCGTGTTCGGCCAATAGGCAGTGTCCACGTTGGACGGGATGACCACCCTCGCATTGACGAGCGGGCAGTTCGCCGCCGGAACTGACGCATCCACGATGAACGCGCCGTTCGTCTCGAACGGGAGGAACTGCGCGGCGGGGTCGGTGCCGAACGTGTACTTCGGCGCGTTTGCGCCGGTCACTGTCACGTAGCTGATCGAATACAGGCCATCAAGGTCGATCATCGTGCGTCCGCTCGTGCAGGTGCCGTCGAACACCGCCCTGTCGTGCGTGGGGAGGTCTGGCGAGAACACGCCGCCCACCTCGTTAGACACGACGCCCGGGCACGCCGAAGGCACCGCGCCCTCCACGAGCCAGTTCGCGGCGTTGGTCCAGTAGTTGTCCGCCGCCCCCGTCCAAGTGGCGGTCACAGCGGCCGACGCCGGTAGAATAGACGCAAAAATCCATGCGCTCAGAAGATTCTTTTTCATGCTTTCCCCATTCTTGTTTTCAAATGAATATAAAATCCATCTATCAATGCCGTAATTTACCAAAATTCCGCCCAAAGTCAAGCGCTACTCTTCAACCTGCGTGACGGGTCTATAGGCATTGGCGAGATCCACGAAGTTCTCGAGGAGATCGCGATGGTGAGCCCACGGCGTGTATGTCCAGCCCGTGCAGTTCGGCGATTTGGAGGCCGCGTCGAGCATCTGACGGCTTCCCTTGAATGTGCCGTCCTCGTCGTAGTACGTGGCGCACTGCGTACGGAAGCCGCGCTGTGAGAAGAACCTGTACGACGCGTCGCGCGCACGATTGCCCCAGATGGCCATAATGATGTCCTTCGGCAGCCGCTCCCACGATCCGGCCGCCGTGGAGGGAAGCTGGTAGTAGCCGGCGCGCGCGTTGATCGCGGGATCGAACATGTCCGGCCACATGTACACCTCGGCCGTCGGCGAGACGCGGCGCACCGCCTCGCGCATCCGGTTGACCACGGCCGACAGCTGGCTGCCCACCGTCCGGCTGTCGCGCCGGCACAGCTCGCACCGGCACCCGCAACGGTATTCATCCATCGAAAAGAACCACTTCTTCGGCGCAAACGCCTTCTGCACGCGCTCGGCGGACTTCGCGAAGTACGTCCCCAGCCCCGGATGGTTGAGGCACGTGGAGAACTGCACGCCCCACTCGCAGATCGGCTCGTACCCGCTCACCAGCAGACGCCGCCCCTCGCGTATCGCGCTGCCCGCCGGAATGCGGAAGGTCTTCATCGCCCCGCACCCGAAAAGGAGTTCGTCCGGCAGGGCCGGCACCTCGTAGTCCTTGCCCGGACGATAGATGCGCCCCGTCTCGGCATCGGTCACCACGAACGGCGCGCCCGGCCGCACGATCGGCGTCTGAAAACCAATCTCGCGGATCGAGAAGTCCTTCCACATCAGGCGCGACTTCACCTCGTCGGGATGCTTGCGCAGGCCGAGAAAGCACCGGATCGCCTCGCCGGTGCCGGCGTGGACGTCGTACTCCACGCGATGCCAATCCATCGTGGTGGAGCGGCTCTTCCGGCGGAACCACCAGTTCGGGCGCGCCCAGCTGCGCGATTCGCCCGTCGCGGCGTCGTAGAAGCTGAACCGGAAGCTCTCACCGCTGTCGGCAAGGTTCTCAAACTTGACCAGGAAGCTGAAGCGGTACGTCCGGAGCGGCTTCACCGGCAGGGTGAACGACATCTGTCCCTCGCCCGCCGCCGCGGCCCCCGTCGGCAACGCCACGGGCGCCGGCGCATCGAACACGATCGCGCCGCCCTTCGCCACATACGGGGCGTTCGTGGTCTGCTGCACGCTGACAAAACCCGCATCCGCATGCGTCGGCGACGCATAGCCGAGCGACCACACGAGCGGAATCAGCTCCAGACCGGTGCTGTCGAGCGCGTCCTTCACAATGCGCCAGTTCGCCTTCTTGGCGTCGTCCCACTGGTCGCAGTCCTCCCAGCCCGCCGCCCACGACTTCGACGGACGCGGGGCAAACGTGTTGGCACGGCACATGTAGTCGTCGCCCACAATGAGCGCGAAACCGTTGCAGCCCTTCTTCGCCGCCCGCCGCACGTAGTCGGCGAGACCTTCCGCCTCTTCGCGGCTGTCAAGTTTTGTATGCTCGAAGATCCAACGGTCGCGCCAGACGCGCGGCGCGTTCGCGGCGCGCGGCGCGGACTTCTCGCCGACCAGCTTCCAGAACGGCTCCATGTCGCTGTAGTTGCGGCGCCAGGTCGTGTACATGATGCCCGCGCAGCGCGGCGTGGCGTTCATCGCGTCAAGCCATTTGCGCGTGCCGAGCAGCTCGGCGGGTTCGTCGTAGTACGCCGCCGCGAGCGTCCGATGCCCGTGCGCGGCGAAAAGCGCCATTGACTTCGCCGCATGCCGAGCACTTCCCCAGCACGCGATGCCAAGGTCCTTGGGAAGCCATTCAACCCCTCCCACGCACGAACCGCGCACGCCGTAGTAGCTTTCCACCGCGTTCTCCCACGGGCAGAACATGTCGCTCCACACCCATATCTGCGAACCGGGCGAGGCGGCCTTCACGATCTCGTACTGGTTCGAGACGCTCTCCGCCATGATGCGCGCGAACGAAACGCCGCGCGCGCGGCAGGCCCGGCATGTGTTCCCGTTGCGAACCTCGTCGAAGCCTATCAGCCACTGATCCGGCTTCACCGCCGCCTGGATCGTCTCGGCCGAACACTTCAACACCCTGTAGAGAGCGGGGTCCGAAAGGCAGAGCGACACCTGATCCGGACTGCCGCTGCCGCTCGTCGCGGGCGTGCAGCAGCTCACGGAAAGCTCGTCTCCCGGCTTGAGCCACTTCACGTTCTTGGGGATCAGAAGCTCCACCGCCGGCGCGTCCGGCGACCACTTGCGGGTCGAAAGCGGCGGCGTCACCGTGAAGTGCAGACCCTCGGTGAGAACCTTCCCGTCGCGCCGGCGCGCAACGGTCAGCGGCGAACCGTAGTTGTGCAGCACCGCCTTCGGCGCGACCTCCTCCAGCGACACGTCGTCAATCCAGAACCGGCCCGAAATGCCGCCCCATACGCCAACCCACATGCGCAGACGGGTCTGATCCTGCGAATTGAACTCGAACGCAAGCCGCGTCCAGTCCTGGCTTTCCCCCTTGAGCGTGAGCACGACCTCGCCCGCGCCGTTCTTGCCCTCCTTGCCTTCGCGCAGCAGGAAGAGCTTCAGCGCGTTTGCGCTTTTCGTCTTCAAGTTCTCCGTCTTCAACCACGCGCTGAGCCGGTAGCGACGGCCCGGGACGATCGAGATCGAATGACTCGCACGGGTGAGGTTCTGGAAGCCGGGGATCGAAGGATCGATCTCGAACCGGATGGACGCCTCGCCGCTATGCTTCACGGCCGTGTCGCGGAACGCCCACGGATGCTTCCCCGAAACGCCATCGATGAATGTCCAGTCCGGAAAATTCGATCCTTTCGCGGTACGCTCAAATCCGCCGTTCGGCATCAGGTTCCCCGACTGCGCCGGACGGAACGTCGCGCGCCCGTCCGCACCAATCACGTAGGTGAGATCGTCAAGCGCGCACCCTTCCATCAACTCGTAGCCATAGTTCAGCATCGCGCCGTAGCCGATCGACCACACGTCCGCGACGATCTGCAACCCCTTCTCGCGCACATGGCGCACCGCCGCGGCGAGGGTCTTCCTGTGTTTATCGCCCCAGCATGAATAGTAATCCATGCCATCGTTGAAGCACACCGCCGTGCAGCCGCACGCCGCCGCGCGATCAACCAAGTTGGAGAACGCCGCGCACTGTTCAGGCGTCTCGATGTGTTGGTTCCAGAACACCCACCGCTCAGGATAGGCGGCATGCGAAGCCGCCGCCGCCAGCGCCACAAAAGCAACAATCTTTTTCATGGCGTGTATTGTATCATAAAATGGGGAACGGGGAACGGGGAACGGGGAATGGAGAAAGGAGAAATGGGAAAACAAAAGGAATCTCCGCCCACAGGGGCGAAGACTCCTCTCATGCAACGAAGGTGGGGGCGGATTAGGCCTCGGGCTTCGTCTTCTTGAGACCAAGACCGCGGTTGCCTTCCTTCCACTCGCCGCGCTTCTGGAGCAGGTTGACGCGCTCAAAACGCTTCAACACGTTGCGCTTGGACGTGATCTTGCTGGAACCTCTAAGACTGGGATGCTGACTCATGATTTCTTCTCCTTCTCAAAAAAAAGTTCGCGTATTGTACCAAATTCCGCCCCCGTCTGCAAGTCACCTGCGCGACTTCTTTGGCGCGCGGTCATTTCGCCTCCCTTGAAAGGAGCAGCGGCATGAAGACGCCGCCGACAACGCTACGGGCGATGAAGCTGCGGTAAAGCCGCGAATCCGTCATGTGCCAGTCGCTGAACGGGATCCTGTCCGGCGTCTCGGTGAGGAAGCGGTGAAGGCCTTCGCACATGAACGCGAGATCCTCGCGCTGCCCGGTCAGTGCGCCACACCAAACGAGCCAGTCGGCCTTCGTGTAGGTCTTGCGGCAGTCGAGCGGAACGCCATACGGTCGGGCGAGCGCGCGATAGGCGCGTAGCTCCGCCTCGGCGACGGCGGGCGGGAAGAGACCATACCCCAGAACGCGGTCCCAGATGAGATTGTACTTCAAGCTCCATGTGCCGGGGCGGTCGAACGCGATGCGCGTTCCCCCGCACGCTCCGCCCTTCGTCGCTTCGATCCACTTCGGCACCATCCCCTCCGCACGCGCGCGATACTGCGCCGCCGTCTCCTTCTCGCCGCGCATCTCCGCCAGCTGCGCATACGCGGCCAACGCGATGATGGCCTTCACCGAAAGGTTCGCGTTGTGCGCGAGATGGCCGGCAAAGTCATCCGTGCAGAGTTGGTTGCCGGGATCGTAGCCGAACTTCGAAAGATACTCCGCCCACTTCGTCACCTCGCCCCACCAGCGGGAAGCGAACGCGGCGTTCCCTTCGGCCTTTGCGACGGCGGCGAGAAGGATCAGCATGTTGCCGCTTTCCTCGACGGGCATCCGGTACGTGTCGTCCGCGCCGCCGCCGACAGCCTGACCTCTCCGCATGCCGTAGTACTGGCCTTCCGCCACCGGGAAAAGCCCCAGATCGTGCGGCGCGTAGGCATAAGGCCAATTCGTCGAGGCGGCATAGAGGCAGGTCGGCGCAAGCGTCGCCTTGGCGAGCGTGCAGCTCGTGACGAGCAGGTGCGGGAATTGCGGATAGAAGACGTCCGTCGTTCCGATCATGCCGCCCGAGCCGTTCTCGGCTGAGAGCAGGAACGGTTCACCATCCGCATGGGCGACGAACTTGCACGCAGCGAAACTCTGCCGCCAGGCCAGTTCGGCGATGTCGGCGTACTTTTCGCCGCCGACGGCCTCCAGTTCACGGCGGAGCTTCTCGTCGAACGCACGGCACTTTGCCTCCAGCACTGGGGCTTCGGCGAGGGCTTCGGTCAGCATCGTCTCGAACGTCTTGCCGCCGCGCGCCCACCAGTCGGGCAGTTCCGCGCCGAAAAACCGCACGCTCTTCACATTGTCGTAGGCCAGAAGGAAGGTCGTCGCCGACTCACCCACGCATGGCCCCACAAGATGCACCCGTCCCCAGTTCGCGCGTTTGCCGTCACCGCGGATCGAGAACGGCGTCTGCTCCTTCCGGCCGACGCGGATGTCGCGCACGCCCGCAACTGTGTTCGTCGTCCAGACCATTTCCGCCTTGTCGTCGTGCGCCGCCCACGCCTCGGTGATGGACGCGCGCACGCGCCACGTCTTCGCGCCCGTCACGCGCACGGTTACGTAGGTAACGGGACGCGAAAAGACATCAAGATCTTCCGTCAGGCGAGGCGTGGTGAAATCGATCTCCACCGCAAGACCCTTGTCGTCCGCAAAACAATAGCGCGTCACCGTGGCGCCGACACGGCACGACACCTGCGGCAGCACCGGCAACTCCCAATTGCTTCGAGCACCTCGGCCGCAGAGCCGGTAGGTGACATCGTCCACATCGAGAAAGATCATGAGCGGCTGTTTCGCCCCCGCCCAATGCGTGGTGTCAACATCATAGAGACGGTCCGCCGCGCTCCAAACGCTGAAATGCGGTTCAACCGAAACGAGCGGCACGGCCGGCGGCCGTATCGCCGCCAGAACCGAACACGCGGCTCCTGCCGCAACGGCCCAAACGATTCTTCTCTTCATTTTAGGAATCACCTCTTTCCTGGGTGGCTACAGGCGCACGGTGCCAGCGGCGACGGAAGCCCGGTACTCGGCGATCGTACGCGCCAATCCGTCTTCGAGCGAAATCTTGGGGCTCCAGCCTAGTGAACGGATGAGCGATGTGTCGCAAAGCTTGCGCGGCGTGCCGTCCGGCTTCGTGCTGTCCCACGAGATCGCCGCCGGACATCCCGTCGCGGCCTTGATCTTCTCGGCCAGTTCTCGGATCGTGATCTCCACGCCCGAACCCACATTGACGAGATCCGGCGGATTCTCCATTTCCAGCACGAACAGGCACGCAGCGGCCAGATCGTCCACGTGCAGAAACTCGCGGAGAGGCGTACCCGTGCCCCAGAGCGGCACCGTCGCATCGCCTTTTACCCGCGCCGTCTCGAACTTGCGGATCATCGTCGGCAGCACATGCCCCCCCACCACATCGTAGTTGTCACCCGTTCCATAGAGGTTGGTTGGCATCAGCGAATGATAGACGACGCCCTTGTCGCGCCGCAGGAACTCGCAGAGCTTCAGTCCGGCGATCTTCGCGAGCGCATACCCCTCGTTCGTCTTCTCCAAGGGCGAGGTGAGCAGCGCCGATTCGGGAATCGGCTGCGGGGCCATACGCGGATAGATGCAGGTGGAGCCCAGAAACAGCAGACGCTTTACGCCCGCCTCGTAGGCCCCCATCACGGTATTCATCGCGATGAGCGCGTTCTCGTAGAGGAACGTGGCGTTGCCAGAGGAGTTCGCGCCGATACCGCCGACGCGTGCCGCGCAAATGACGGCCACATCAGGCTTCTCGTCCGCGTAGAACGCACGCACCGCCGCCGGATCGAGAAGGTTCAGTTCCTTGTGCGTGCGCGTGACAAGATTCGCATAGCCGGCGGCGTTCAGGGCGCGCACGACAGCGCTGCCCACCATGCCTCGGTGCCCCGCCACATAGATCCTGTCCGTCTTATGCATTGGCAAGCGCCGCCTCCTTGCGGGCGAGCTCAAGATCGGCGTCCATCATCATCTTCACGAGCTCCTGGAACTTCACCTTCGGCTCCCAGCCCAGCACCGTGCGCGCCTTCGTGGGATCGCCCAGCAGTTGATCCACCTCCGACGGACGGTCGTAGCGCGTATCGTGACGCGTGTATTTCTCCCAGTCCAACCCCACATAGTCGAATGCGACCTGCAGAAACTCCTTCACGGAATGCATCTCACCCGTCGCCAGCACGAAGTCGTCCGGGACATCCTGCTGCAGGATCCGCCACATGCCCTCCACATAGTCGCCGGCAAAGCCCCAGTCGCGCAGGGAGTTGATGTTGCCCATGTAGAGATCCTGCTGGAGGCCATACTTGATGCGCCCGACCGCGCGCGTGATCTTGCGCGTAACGAACGTCTCGCCGCGACGCGGCGACTCGTGGTTGAACAGGATGCCATTCGCGGCAAAGAGGTTATAGGCCTCGCGATAGTTCTTCACCGCCCAGAACGCGTAGAGCTTGGCGACGGCGTAAGGCGAGCGCGGATAGAACGGCGTGGTCTCCTTCTGCGGGACTTCCTGCACCTTGCCGAAGAGTTCCGACGTGGAGGCCTGGTAGAACCGCACCGATTGTCCTTGCCCCGTCTCACGGATCGCCTCCAGAAGACGCATCGTGCCGAGGGCATCCACATCCCCCGTGAACTCGGGACTGTCGAAGGAGACGCGCACATGGCTCTGCGCGGCGAGGTTGTACACCTCGTCCGGACGGATCTCATGGACAAGGCGCGCCAGACAGCTCGCGTCCGACATATCGCCATAGTGCAGGAATAGCTTCACGCCGTTCACGTGCGGGTCTTGATAGAGATGGTCGATGCGCTGCGTGTTGAACGTGGACGCGCGACGGATGAGACCATGGACCTCATAGCCCTTTCCGAGCAGCAGCTCCGTAAGATAGCTGCCGTCCTGTCCGGTAATGCCCGTGATCAATGCCGTTTTCATTTCTGGTACAGCTCCGTTTAACGTTTAAGACTTGTCATCAATGCGCTTAATTATACCACATCTCATTAATATAGAAATGAAACGACAGCGATGATTTTGGATTTTAGCCCTCTTGACTTTCAATCGGCCGTTAGCGTATAATAGCCGCATGTTTTTCTTGAAGTTGTTTTTTCATGGCGTATGTCGCCAAAGCTATGGGCGGGGGGCCATCCGTCGCTGAGTCATATTGCAGAAGGTTAAGCCATCAAATGAAAGTCGTCGTATCAGGGTCAAAAGGATGCATCGGATCCCTTCTTGTGCCCGCCCTTCAAGGAAAAGGTTTCACCGTGTTGGAACTGCCCGATGCCGGAAGTGTCAATAGAGTATCACCAGATGAAAAGGCCGATGTATTTGTCAATCTCGCATGGCGCGGGTCTCGCGGAGCGGCGAGAGCGGATTATGCCTGCCAACTGGAAATGGTGAAAACCTCCCTCGATTTCTACAAACTCGCCGTCCGGCTGGGTTGCCGCCGGTTCCTGTGCCCCGGCACAATTGGCGAACGAATGGCGAATCTGGAGGAATGCCGAAATCTTCGTTCACAAAGTTCCGTGTATATAAATGCCAAGAACTTTCTCCATCGCCTGCTGTTGGCGACAGAGACGACAGATCAGTGCCGCGTGGTGTGGGTGCAACTTGGGAATTTCTACGGGGCCAACGATTCCGGAAACCTCGTCAACTGGACCCTCTCCAAGATTCTTGCCGGCGAAGAGGCGGCATTCGGCCCAGCCAAACAGCCGTACGAGTTCACCGCGATAGAGGATGGCGTTCGCGCGCTCACGGCGCTCGTAGCGGCGCCAACGCTCTCGCGTAATTGCTATTACATTGGTTCTGGCCAGGCAAGGGCACTAGGTGAATGGTTGCGCGAAATCGGGCAATTGGCAGGACGCGAAGATCTGATCGCCATCGGCAAACGCCCTGATGATGGTGCACGCTACAGACCCGAATGGTTCGATATCGCCCCTTTGACACACGATACGGGATATGAACCGCAGGTAACCTTTGCTGATGGCATCCGCGCCCTTATTGACAGAATGCGAAAGGCCTCTCGTACATGATTCGGACATTTTCATTTACTGAGCTGCCCCTAAAAGGCGCTTGGAAAATAACACCGTTCCGCGCGGAAGACCTCCGCGGATCGTTCGTAAAGGATTGGTCAGCGGAAACGTTTCAAACCGCAGGGATTTCACATGACCTCAAAGAGGTCTTCTACACCTATTCACACAGAGGTGTGATACGAGCGCTCCATTTTCAGGAAGTCAAAGAGCAACCGAAGCTCGTGCGCTGCGTGGCAGGCCGAATCTGGGATGTAATCGTTGACCTTCGACGCGAGTCGCCCACTTATAAGAAATGGATGGGATTTTATCTTGATGGCGAAATCGGCGAGGAACTGCTGGTGCCGGCCCATTTCGGTCATGGCTACCTGGTGCTGGAGACATCGGTCGTCACCTACAAATGCGCCGAGAAATTCTATGCCGAACACGATACCGGAATACGCTGGGACGACGCGGATCTCGCCATTGAATGGCCTTTGGACGAAATCGGCGGACGGAAGAATGTGATACTCGCCGAAAAGGATCTAAACCTGCAATCGTTTGCCCAATGGGAAAGGAAGTCAAGATGAAAGTTGTGATACTAGCAGGCGGACTGGGAACTCGGCTAGGAGAAGAAACCATCATCAAGCCGAAGCCGATGGTCGAGATTGGTGGTTACCCCATTCTCTGGCACATCATGAAGGGTTTCTCAGCACAGGGATTCAATGAATTCATCATTTGCGCCGGTTACAAGCAACACCTTATCAAGCAATACTTCTCCGACTATTTCCTGCACACCGCAGATGTCACCTTCGATTTCACCCATGGCCAGAACACCATGACCGTCCACCACAACACAGTTGAACCCTGGAAGGTCACGGTTGTGGATACCGGCTATGATACGATGACCGGCGGACGAATTAAGCGCATACGCGAGCATCTAGGAGACGGAACATTCTTGCTGACGTACGGAGACGGCGTTTCGGATGTTGACATCAACGCCCTTCTCGATTTCCACAAGGCGCGGGGGAAAACCGTCACCATCAGCGCCTACAACGCCGGTCAGCGCTTCGGCATTCTGGAGATCGCCGAGGACGGCACCGTCCTGTCAATGCGGGAAAAGGCAAAAGGTGACGGGAACTTGATCAACATTGGCTTCATGGCCTGCGAACCGGCGCTTCTGGATCGAATTGAAGGAGACAAAACCATGCTGGAGCGCGAGCCATTCTCCGCATTGGCGGCAAGCGGCGAACTCGCCGCACGCTGTCATGATGGATTTTGGCAATGCATGGATACCATGCGGGAACGGACTCTTCTAGAAGGAATGTGGGCATCTGGGAAAGCCCCTTGGAAAACGTGGAGCGACCGATGAAACAGTTAGCCCGCTATAGAGGACGACGTGTCTTTGTGACCGGACACACCGGTTTTAAGGGATCATGGCTGTGTGAGATGCTGCTTCTGGCCGGAGCGGAGGTGCATGGCTACGCCTTGAACCCGCCAACCAAACCTTCACTTTTTCGACAGCTGAAGCTTGCTCAACGCATGTCCACACACACGATTGGGGACATCCGTGACAGAGCCAAACTTGCCACGGCCATCAAAATCGCCTCGCCTGACTTTATCTTCCATCTGGCCGCGCAGCCACTTGTGCGCGAATCCTACCGCCATCCGGTTGAAACGTTCGACATCAACACGATGGGCACCATCCATCTGATGGAAGTCCTCCGCACAATCTCTCACGACCGAAAAGCCTTCGGCCCGGAGGATCACCACGTCTGTTCAACGGTCTGCATCACAACAGACAAATGCTATGAAAACGACGATTCCGGGAAGGCGTTCAAGGAATCGGATCCGTTGGGCGGCAGCGATCCCTACAGTGCCTCGAAGGGGGCCTGCGAAATCGCAATCGCATCCTATCGTCGCAGCTTCTTTGCGAATCCGAATTCTCCCGTGCGCATTGCCAGCGCCCGGGCCGGCAATGTGATCGGCGGAGGCGATTGGGCAAAAGACCGAATCGTGCCAGACGCGATGCGCGCTTTTCTGTCAGGCAACGAATTGGTTGTGCGAAACCGCCATTCAACACGCCCCTGGCAACATGTGCTTGAGCCGCTCACCGGCTATCTGCTGCTCGGTCTGGCTCTGCAGGACGACGCAAGCTATGCAGAAGCATTCAACTTTGGCCCTGACGCGAACACCGTCCGAACAGTCAATGACCTGGTCAAGCAACTCAAGACGTCATTCCCGAACGCCCGTGTCTTGGACAAAACCGAACCAAACGCGCCCCAAGAAGCGAAGCTCCTCACCCTCGATTCGTCAAAGGCCTATCTCCGTTTAGGTTGGATGCCTCAATGGGGTTTCTCAAAAACCGTACGCAGGACGGCCGAATGGTATAAGACTGTGGCGGGAGGCCAGAGCGCCCGCTCCGTAACAGATGCCCAAATCAATGAATTCCTGAAATGAAGCATCCCGACTGTACTGTTCTCGTCGTTTCATGCGATGCCTATGCGGACACGCTACCGCCCTTTATCGCGCTCTGGCACAAGTTCTGGCCAGACTGCCCATTTGAAACGGTTCTTCTCACAGAAACATTTACATGCCAAGGCTTTGACAGGATTCTCACCGTTGGGAAATGCAACGACTGGGCCCCGCGCATCGGCCGCGCCATAAGCCAGATCGACACACCCTACGTACTTCTGGTCCTGAACGACTATTACCTTTCATGCCCTGTCGATACAACACGCATCCTCAAGCGACTTGAAGAGGCCAAACGCTGTGATGCATTGAACCTGAGATTAGTCCCCAACCCCTCCGGTCGGAAGCCATGGAACGGGAGCGACCTGCTCGAAATGCCAAAGAATGTCGCCTATTGCATAACGTGCCAAGTCGGCATCTGGAACAAAGATTTCTTCTTCAAACTTCTCTCCAAGACACGTTCGGCCTGGGAGTTTGAGCGGTATGGGTCGTTCATGGTCGGCGACGAGACGCGTCCCCTTCTGGTGACGAAGGAAAAGGAGTTCCCGTTCGTCGATGCCGTGCACAAGGGCTACTGGGAGGAGGAAGGAATTGAACTGTGCCGACGCAACGGCATTTCCCTCGACCTGACGGTACGTGGACGGCCGCCTTTCCGCGTCAAGGCGCGAGAAGCCCTCAAGTCCCTTATCTTCGCCCTCTTCCCGTGGACGTTGATCGTCCGCATCCAGAACCTCTTCAACATCGGCATGAAGGAGCGGAACAAGCCCACGGCACGCGCAGAAAATTGAGGGATTGGTGGATTGGAGGATTGAGGGATTGATATCACCCAATGACAAACGGAACAATTGACAAGCGGAACAATTGACGAACAGACATGGACGAACGGATACGAAAACTGAAGCCGGCGGCGTTTCTCTTCGATCTCGACGGTACGCTCATCGACAGCGAAATGCTGTGGGCGCGCGCCATCGTGGGCTGGCTTGCCGACTACGGCGAAACGGCATCCCTCGACAACATTGCCACGCTCGTGTTCGGGCACAGCTGGCTCGACATCCACGCCGCGCTGCTCGAACGCTTCCCGTCCCTCCCGCAGCGTTCACCGGCGCGGAACGCCCTCGAACTGCGCGCCCACTACGACCGGATCTCGACGGCTCCCTCTTCCCTCATCATCCGCTCCGCCGTCGCGTTCTACAAGGAGGCGGCAAAATACGCGCCCTGCGCCATCGTCTCCGGCTCGCCCCATGACGACGTTGCGGACGCCGCACGGCTCTGCGGAATCGCCGACGTAACAGCATTCGTCCTCGGGGCCGAGGACTACGCCTGCGGCAAACCCGCACCCGATGGCTATCGGATGGCGGCCCAGCTGTTAGATGTCGCGCCCGCCAACTGCCTCGTCCTCGAAGATTCCACCGCCGGCGTGCAGTCGGGCCTCGCCGCCGGCATGAAGGTCATCGGCATCAACCGGAACCTCGCCATCCCGCAGGACTTCACCGGCTGCTTCCTTACCGTCTCCGACCTCTCCGAACTACGCCCCTAAGTTGGCAACCCCATTCCCCGTTCCCCATCCTCACACGCAGATGAACACGATGCCGGGATTGGGGAAGCGCTTGTAGAAGTTCGGGATGCGTGCCGCCTCCGGGAACGCCAGATACTGCGGCGAGAACATGTCGCCCGCGAACTCGCCATCGAGAAACCCGCGGATGTGATGCTGCCGCAGGTACCGGCGGCAGGCCGCCAGCACGGCGCCCTTGATCATGGCGGTGCCGCCGGAGGATCCATACCCCGTGATCACCGCGAACAGATTCGCGCCGCCGCCACGTGCGGACGACACAATCCGGTTGAGCTGCGCGACCGCATCATCCACGCGCGCGCCGGCGGGATGAAGGTCGTATTCCGGGAATGAAGGTCGTTTCGGCATGGACGCGCTGCAGGCTATCCGAGCTGCGCCCGGTAGAACTTGAGATCCGCGCTCGCACAGCGGATCGCGCCCGCCTCGTCCTCCGGGAAGTTGTAGTCAAAATGCACCGTGTAGCGCGGACGGAGCGAATACTGCTGAAGAATTTCGCGGTAGCGTCCCCACGGCACGATTCCCTCGCCCGCCATGCAGAGATGCCGCTTCCACATCTTCGGGTTCTTCGGATCCGGCTCGAACCAGAAATCCTTCAGACAGAGGATATCGATCCACGGCGCGACGATACCGATCGAATGCATCCACGAAGGTCCCGTCTCGGCCTGCGCATGCATTACGTCGTACTGCACGCCGACGTACTGCGGATCGAAGTCACGGAGAATCTGCGCCAGATCCCACACTACGCTACCGAACAGCTCGATCTTCGGATTGTAGGTGCTGTGGTTCTGGTAGCACGCCTTGAGGCCCGTCTTGCGCGCCAACCGCTCAAGCGACTCGAAACCCCGCTTCACCTCGTCGAGATTCTGCTGCATCGTCTTGGCGGGATCGTAGCGGAAGTACGCGCCGCGGAAACTCGTGAAGCCGGCATCCGCCGCCGCCCGCGCGATGTCCTCAGCGCTCGGATCGTCGCCCCGCAGGAAGGAGACGACAAGCGATTCCGCCTTCAGCCCCGCGCGCTCGGCGGCCAGCTTCGCCTTCTTCAGGTCGCGTCCCGCGTTCGACGGCTCGATGAAACCCTTTGGACGCGCCGTCCATTCCACACCATCGTAGCCGCAGCGCTTCATCACCGCCGCCGCGCGGTCGTAGTCGCGGATGAACTGGAACACGCGCGAGAACACATGATACTCCGGCTTCGTGACGGGGGCCGCCGCCAGCCGCGTGGCGCAGCATCCATCGGTGGCGACACCCGCCGCCGCCAACGCCGCCGTTCCAAGAAAAGCCCTTCTGTTCAGTTCCATCATCAGTTCCTTTCTTTTGGTACCCCTTCCGGGCGATCAGAATATCCGTTTCTTCCGGAGGTAGATCAGCAGACCGGAGATCGCCACCAGAATGACGCCGCAGATGGCGGAGAGCGCCCAGAACACCCACTCCCCCCCTTGCTGGGGATCATGCACGAACGGCAGGTTGACGTTCATGCCGAACGCCGAGGTCACCACCGTCGGCACCGCGAGGAAGATCGTCGCCACCGCGAGCCACTTCATCACCCTGTTCAGGTTGTTGTTGATGACCGACGCGAACGTATCCATCGTGCCGTTCAAGACCGCTGCATGGATGGTCGCCGTCTCAAGCGCCTGCTGGTATTCGACCTGCGCATCCTCCAGCATGTCGCGATCGTCCTCCGTCATGTTCAGCTGCCGGGCATGGTCGAGACGGTTGATGAGGATGTTGTCCGCCTTCAGGGAGGTGGAGAAATAGACGAGTGCCTTCTGGTAGGTGAGGAGCTTCAACAGCGCCTCATTGGAAATGGACTCGTGGAGATCGTCTTCGAGCGATTCCGTCTTGGTGTGCATGTCGCGGAGATAGCGCAGGAAGAGGACGGCGGCATGCCACAGCAGGCGGAAGAGGAAGCGGTTGCTGTCGCTCGGCGGACAGATGCGGCGGATCTGGTCGAGGAACGCCGCCGTCACGGGCGTGGGCTGCGAACAGATGGTGATCACGGACTGCCCGAAGAGCACCACGCCCAACGGGATCGTCTCGTACGGCAGCACCGTCTCGTCATCCTCGTCGCCACGAACCGGGTACGGCACATGGACAATCACCAGCGATACGCCGTCCTCGTTCTCGAAACGCGGACGTTCCTCGCGGTCGAGCGGGTCGGTCAAAAAGTCCCGCGGAATCTGCGAGAAGGACAGCACCTGTTCGAGCTCGGCCGTGGTCGGCTCGGAAAGGTTGATCCAGCAGGACGACGAGAAATCGACCGTCTCCTTGAGACCGCCATTCTCCCATTTGTAGATGGTCATCATTCTCCTGCCTCCTTTCCGTCTGAAAAAAAACGGTGCGGAGTTTATCACAAACAGCGCAAAAACGCCAACAGAGAAAGTCGCCCTTTTTCGTCCTCCTCGAAATCACTCTCCGGCATCATCGCGACGGCGGCGGCGAGATCGGTGTAGAGACGGCCGTTCGCCTGATAGACGCGGCGCTTCGCGAGACCACGCAGAGACGGCACCCGGAGCCCTTCGGGCGTCATCACGCGCGTGCCGAGCGAAGGTCCGGAATGGCAGTGCGCGCACTTGCGCGCCTTGAAGTGCCCGAACCCCTCGAGCCGTTCCGCCGAAAGCGCGTCGCGTCCGCTGCAGAAGCGGTCGAAGGGGCCGTTCGCCGTCATGAGCGTGTGCGAGAAGTTCACAAGCGCATCCACGAGGTTCGTCCCGACGAGACCGCCCGCCCCGTAGCAGTTCTCGAACCGCTTGCGGACGCGCCCGTCCTCGCCCAGCCGCGCAACGGCATTCGAGAGCGTGCCCGCGCCGAGAAACCGCTCGTCCTCGATCATGCGCTGCACGAGCGCCGGGAAGTTGGAGACGGAACCGTCATGCAGATAGAATTTCCCGAAGAGCGCGTTCTTCGCCGGGCGCGTGAACACACCGCTGTGCAGACGCCCGTCCGCGCCACCCTCGGTGAGCGGATGGCATTCACCGCACGTACGCGAACTGTGGCTCATCCGGCCCTTGTGGAACATGTCCGATCCGAGCGAGGCCGCCGAGATGTCATAAGGCACATGCACGGGCAGCGGCACAAACTCCTTCCGCCCGTCCGCATCGATGCCCCAGGCCGCATATTCAGCCGTGAGGTCCTCCGGCTCGTAGGCATGCCGCCGCGCGGACGCCAGCCGGTTCACGAGAAAACAAAGCCCCACCACCAGCGCCGCCACGGCGTAGGCAGAGTAGATCCATACATACTTCCGTTTCATGCCGGGAATTATACCACAAAACGGCGCCTTCTCATTCGGGCGTGGCGCAGTTCACGCCAACCTTCCGCAGACGACCCACATGGACACGCAAACGCGGCAGGAACTCCTTGAGATCGCGTGACTTCGGCGCGGTCCACAGAACCTCCGCCATCGCCGCCGCACGTGTCCAGCACTTCCAGTCGAGATCCCATTGCGAATAGGTGTACTCCGTCCAGTTGCACCCTTCGCCACCCAGCACGTACTGGTGGAACTCCGGCGGAATCCCCGCAAGCGGATCGTACGCATAGACCTTCGAGACGGGAAGCTTCTCCGTGAAGTACGGATACTTGCAGGGATCCTCCGGCACGCAGGGCGTGTAGTCGAAGTAGAGCGACTTGTGCGGGCACATCACCACTTCGTGGCCCTTCTTCGCGGCGGCGATGCCGCATTCAGGGCCGAGCCAGCTCATCACCGCCAGATTGGCGGGAATCTCCCCTTCGGGAATCTCACCCCACCAGATCGGACGCTTCCCCTTCTTCGCGAGATACTGCGCAAAATGCCCGTTCATCCACGCCTGAAGCTCCTCCGGCGTCTTGGCGCCCACCGCCGCCATCCGCGCCTGACATTTCGGGCACGCCTTCCAGTTCGCCTTCTGCACTTCGTCCCCGCCGATGTGCACCACAGGGTCGGGGAACAGTTCGCACACCTCGTCGAGCACGTTCTCAAGGAACCGTAGCACCTTATCGTTGCCCGCACAGTACGCGTTGTCGATCGCGTTCGTCGGCTTCAGCGACGGGTCGTCCGCAAAACAGAGAAGTTCGGGGAACGCGCGGATCGGCGCGCGCGAATGACCGGGAATCTCGATTTCCGGCACAACGCGGATGTGATGTCCGGCGGCGAACGTGAGGATCTCGCGGATCTGGTTCTTGGTGTAGAAGAACGGCCCGTATTCGCCCGGCGCACCTTCGGGGACGGAATCGAGCAGATGCTTATGAGCCTTGGAATACGGACGCTTCGAGGCGACCGTGGTCAATTCCGGATAGCGGTCGATCTGAATGCGCCACCCCTGGTTGTCGGTGAGGTGCCAGTGGAAGACATTGAGCTTGTGCTGCGCCATCAGCGTGAGAAAACGCTTCACGGACGCCATGCCGAAGAAGTGACGGCTTTCGTCGAGCATCAGCCCGCGCCACCGGAACGCCGGGAAGTCCTCGATCTCTACGCAGGGGAACACCACGGAACCACCACCATGCACCGCCAGCTGGAAGAGCGTTTGACGTGCGTAGAACGCACCCGCGGCGTCCGCGCTCTTCACCGAGATTCCGTCTGGCGTGACGGAGAGCCGGTAACCTTCCGGCGGCAACAAGGCGTCACGGCTCTCCGCGATGGGAGGATTCGCGGTCGCACTGCGGAACATCCCCTCCTTGCGTACAAGCCGCTGCGGCGCGGGCACGAGCTTCACGGGCACGGCGCGGTCCGCAAGGGCGCGGTCCGCAAAGTCGAGCAGCCACTTCCAGTCCCAGCCGGAGATTCCATGCTGCCCGGGACGGCGCACGTAGCCGAGATACGGACCGATCGCCGCCCTCGAGAAGTCCACAGGCTCCCCGCCGCCGGGAAGTCCAGGCTTGCCGAGAAACGTCCACACCGGCGATGCCGCCTGGCAGGCGAGGTACTCGCCCTTAGGATCGAACCACGTCCTGTTGTATCCCTGCACGAGCAGCGGACGCGGCGCGACGGCGGCGAGCAGCAGATGCTGGTCGAACGGCATCGCCTTCTCGTTGTCGATGTACTTGCGGTATGCCGTGCAGAACCAGTGCGGGAACATCTGCGTCTCCGTGCGGACGTTCTCACCGTAGAAGCGCTTGTTGAGCGGAACGCCGCCCTTGCCCGTCTGGTTCGGCACGCACACGGCAAAGCGCTCATCGCGCGCGGCGGCGAGAAGCGCCGCCTTGCCGAGACGGGAACAGCCGGTCACCACCACGCGCTTCGCATCGAGGGCGACGTCCGTCCCGATGTAGTCGAGACCGCGCGAAAGCGCCCACGCCCACGCGCCGAGCGCGGTTGGGTTGTCGGTGCGGGATTCGTCGCGCGCCCCCCACAGCTCGAACACGCCCGTGTACGGGAACTTCTCCATGTCATCCGTTTTCCAATCAGGGTCGGGCGACACGTCCGCATAGCACGCCGTCATGAACGCATACCCTCGCGAAAGAATCATGTCAACAGGGAACGGCGTACGGCAGTCGGTGCGGCGGAGACGCCCGCGCAGCGCCTCAACGGTCTTGTGTTCCGTGATGCCCTTGTCCTTCTCGTTCTGCATCCAACCGTGCGACAACGGCACCGCCTTGTCCGTGAGAAACTCGTGGTTGCCGTAGTAGTTGAGCTGCATCACCACCGGCACAGGACCCGTCGCATGGCGCGGGCGGACGATCAGCCAGTCGATGTAAGGACCCGTTTTATCCTTGCGGAACCACATCCGCACCTGCTCGCGCACGGCGAGCGACGCGAGCGTGGTGCCGTGCTCGAAACATTCTGTGATGAGCGTCTCGGGTCGGGGCGGCTCCGCACCATACATCTCCTTCGCGAAGATGTCCAGGATCTCGGCGCGGCGCTTCGGCCACTCGGAGGCGGTCTTCAGCTTCGTGCCGTCCGCGAACGCGAGCGGATCCTCGAGCGTGTAGGGTGCCACCTTCGTCTCATCGTAGTTCACCTTCGGCTCTGCCGCAAAACACACGCCAGCGGCGGATGCCGCGATGGCCAAAACCAATCTCGTCGAACTTCCCTTCATGCTCATTTTCCCTTTGCGGCGGCCGCTGCCGGGCGCTCAAAAGTCTTCGCGGGGGTTGGATCCATCCCGTAATAGGCAAATATGCGGCGAAGCTCCCCGCTCTTCTTGATGCGCCGTATCCCGGCCTCATAGTCGTCCACTATGCGCTTCGCGAACTCTGGATCTTTCCCGGACACAAAAAGGAACGTGCCTTCGTTCCCGATCTGTGCGGATTGGCGAAACCGCTGGATGAGCCGCACTGACATAAAACCATCCCTCAAGGCCCCTTCCATATTCTTCTTGCCTGTGGCGACGAATGCATCCGCTTTGCCACTTTCCACCATCTCCGCAAGCTCCACCTTGGATACCGAAGCCGGCATGATCTGCAGAAACTTGGAATCCTTGCCAAGCCGGTCGCGCAGGTCTCGCAGCACCTTGTAGTCGAGAAACGTCTCGTTCGCCAGAATCCTCAATCCGTCCAGAGAGGATGCGTCCTTGTAATGCCACGGATTTGTGCGCAACGTCATCAGCACGAGCGGGTAATACATCATAGGCGTAGGTGCGGCAATCACTCCCTTGAGCGCGGGATGCTCGCCGAACCCAACCACGACCGCTTGCGGATCTTCGTGGAGGGCCTTCGCGAACTCCTCCGCGTTTCCTTTCAGCTGGCGATACTTCGCGTTGGGGAAAATCGCGCGGATCATGTCGAGCAGCACCCCGTTACGGTTGGAGATCGGGTCTTCCACCGAATATCCGGCCCAATAGGCGTAGTAGACGCACGGGGCGAGGGTCGATACACCCTTCTGCGGCATCTCCGCCTGACGTGCTGCAGCCTTGCTGTTCGCCGCCGCCGTACGCGACGCCTTGAGTTCCTTCAGTCCCTTAGTCCCAAGCATTGCGATGAACGCAACCGCCAGGATGATGTTCACCTTCTTTATCATTTCGCGACTCCCTTCTTGGTCTGCACACGCACCTTCTCGCGCAACGCCCACTGGTGGAACGGGTTGTCCTCCAGCCCGAGCGCGACCATGTCGTCAAGCACCAACAGCGTTTCGGGGGCGTCCGGCGAGACGGCCGCGCGCATGCGGTAATCCGAATACATCTCCCTGTACCGCTTGAACAGCTCCTTGCGTGCGGCATTGGCCCGCCCGCGCCATACCGCGATGCGCGAATTGTCCACGCCCACGGTTTCGCCAAGCGCACAGAGCCGTATCAGGGCGACGGAGCTAGCCGTCTCCGCCCGCTTCAGTATCGCCTCCACCAGCAACTCGCGCTCGCGCTTCAGCATCGGCGCAAACTCCGCCTCATCCTCCGATTCGAACGCGTCAACGAGATCCGCCCACGCATCACGCAGTTCTGATCCCTCGTCTTGGGGGGACGCAAGGAAGCGATCGCGCGCCGGCACGTACACCCCAAGCGCCTGCCAGCGCATCTTGGCGAGGTCGCGTTCGCGCCGGACAATCTCGCCGGACATGAACAGATTGCCCTGCAGATCGTCGAGACACGCATGAATGCGCTTCCTCGCTTCTTGAAATCCTGCGGAGCCGCTGGCGAAGCTCACAAAGAACTTCGGCAGCTCAACCGTTACGAAGTCCGCGATCTTCTGTGCATCCGCATAGAACGTATCGGCATCGTTCTGCGTAAACATCGCGCGGTCGACGGAGCCAAGCGAATTCTTGAGCGCGGCCCAGTCGCCCTTCTGCGCCGACATCTGGATGTCGTCCACGGCCTTCAGGAACCGGATGATGTCCTGGATGGTCTTTTCGTCCTCCTTCGACCGTGCGCCGCCCACATGCCCGGATATCTGCCGGCCACGCTGGATGAGATCGCGCGTTATGGGAGAGCGTTCGGCCTTCAGGATTGACGGGAGGGAACGGTAGAAGGCGCTCTGATATACAAGCGCGTCCTCATCGGAGCCTACGGCGCGATCGGTGAGCACGCGCGATATCTGCTCAGGCCCCTGCTTGGCGGCGAGGGCGGCGTCAATGGCCTTCTTCTCCTTCACGAGAGCAAACGCACCGAGAGCCACGAGGCCGACCACGATCATCATCGCCATCAGCCCTGCACGCGTCCGGCGCGCCGGCCAGCCGAACGGGCTGCCGCTCTTCACTGCCTGCGATGCATCCGCCGCCGGCAACGCCATCGCCTGGAACGGCCCCACCGCGAAAAGCGTAGCGAACGGCACAGACATCCGCGACGCGCCACTTGTCGCCCCAATCACGTCCACCCCGTCGGCCGTCGGGAAGATGGAACATAGTTCCATGCCCGGCACCGCAGGATTCACCGCATAGGCGCCGTCCTTCGCCGTCGCCACCTGGTTTCTTCCCTGGATGAGAGGGTCCGCCGCGATTGCGCTCCCGCTAACCCTCCAAAGCAACACTGTGCCCGTATCCGCGCCTTCGCGCTCGATGCGGAACACCCATGGTCCAAGGGCGCACGCCACCCCCGCCGTGAGATGGAAATCCGGTCCCGTCTTCGGCCCGGAGGTGACGGGCATGTCGCCTTTCGCCGAGGCGAGCGTCCATCCGTCCTCGTCACGCACGAGCGCCCCAAGCACGTCGGCGCCTTGCGGCACCACCTCAACGAGCTGCGGCTTTTCTCCGGCGAGCAGCATGAGCGGCTTCGCGGCTTCCGCGAGGTCGCGCTCCAGCAGCTGCTCTCCTTCCTGGGAGAATATCTTGAGTATTTCCTGCATGTGCACGCTCCTTACTGGCAATCCCTACTTTTTCTTGTTTGCGTCCCCGCCGTTCTCGGCCGTGATCTTCGTGGCGAGGATGTCCGCGGCCCTGCGTACGTCCGCTCGCTCTCCCGTAAGCGTGGCGTGGGACATGATCCACTTCACCTGCTTGCGGGCCCTATCCCAGTCGCCCATCGCCACCGCCTTGTCGAGGACCACGAACCATTCGTCCACGTCCTTGCGCCGCTTCTCCAGCAGATGCTGGTACTGCTTGAAGTCCTCCGACGAAAGGGCTATGCGTTCCTGCCGTATGGACGACAGCAGGCGCAGCGCTTCGCGGTAGTGCTTGAGCGCGGGCAGGAGCGCAGCCTCCGGCTCAGTCTCGGCACGGGCGGAGAAAAGGCGCCAGAGCGCAAGCTCGCGTCCCACCTGAAGATGCGTCGCGGCGTTCATGTCGGCGGTGAACTTGCCGGAGTTCACGATTGGCCGGTCGATGGATTCGCGCATCTCCGGGATGTCGAAGTTCTCGAACATCTGGTGGAAGAATTGGTGGATGTCGCTTGCGGCCTGAACATCCTCGTCGCCCCACAGAGCCCAAAGCACGTAACGCACGTCTCCGGCATAGAACACCATCGCCTCGCCGTCGTGCCGGGCGATGTCAAACAACATCCGCACCGCAGCCACGCCCGGACGGACCGTCAGCAGCTCCGTGCCGATCACATTCATGGGCAGCTCGGTCGGCAGCCCGTCGAGCCGCTCGGCGAGTATGTCCTCCTCCACCTGATGGTACACGATGACCGGATTGACGTCGAGCGCATGGTACGGGAAGCCTGGATCCTGCTCTGCAAGGATGTAGATGATCGGTATCTCCGCCCCCCGCCGGCGGAACACGGCTAGCGCGTGGCCCTCCTCGCTGTACGCCTCCCATCCAAGCGGGAGCCGCACCGAGAACAGCGGCATGTGCACGACCTTCTGCACCGGCTCTCCCAGCTTCATGCGGGACTGCACGAGTGCGTCGTAGGCGTAATACCCTCCGAGTAACGCGCCGAACAGCGCCACCAGGACTATCGACCACAGCACCACACGCGCCGAATACACTGTCGGCACGAGGACTGGCTTGAACGTGTTCTTCTGCATGACTTTCACCTATTTATGAACTGTATTACCAGTGGGGCGAAGAGAACGATGAAGATCCCCGGAAGGATCAGGAGCAGCAGCGGGAACGACATGTTCACCACCGCTTTCTGCGCCTGCGCCTGGGCCTTCACGCGCGCGGCATGGCGAATGAGCTGCGCCGCGCTCTGGAGATTCTCCGCGACGGAGGTTCCCATCTCCAGGGACTGCGCGAGCGTGGAGAACACGGCGTTGGCCTCGTTCGTGCCAATCCGCGTGGCGACGTTGTTCAGCGCGGCCACGAGCGACGTGCCGATCGTCACCTCCGCCACCACGCGCGAAAGCTCTTCGCGCACCGGCCCTTTCGATGTGACGTCGATCACGGCGCGGATCGCCGAAAGCAGGTCGCCGCCCGACTGCGCCACGAGCCGCATCACGTCCAGCGATCCCGGAAGGTCCCGGGTGAACTGGCGCGTGCGCTCCGCCGCCGCCGACTTGAGTCCGCTCTCAGGATAGGCGTAAAGCAGCGCGGCGAAAAACACCGTCCCCATCAACACCCATCCACCGGAGATCTTCAGCGCCAGACCCACCGGCACGATGACCACGACGACAACCAGCGGCAACACGAACCGGGCCGAGAACACCTCTGCGGCCGTCGCTCCGTCAAGGAACTTGCCGCCAGACTGCACGATGAGCTTTTCGAACCGCTCGAGCGTGCGGTTGAGCTCGGGGTCCAGTCCCCGGCGATGCTCCACGAAGAGCGCGATCGGCGCAAGGATGGAGCGCAGCGACGAGCCTGACTTCGCCAGCCCGTCGGCGGTGCCGAGCATCCCCTTCACGAAGATGAAGGCGAGCGTCACGGCCGAAACGGCCGTGCAGACGAACGCTATGACGATATCGACTTTCATGGCCTCATACCTTTATGTCCACGATCTTCCGTATCCACAGATACGCCACCCCCTGCATGCAGAACAGCACAAGCAGGGTCCCCCATCCGGCAAGCGTGGTGAACAGGGGCGACACGAGATCGCGCTTCACGAGTCCGAGAAGCACGATCATCACCATCGGCAGCGCGCTCATCACGATCGCCTGCATGCGCCCTTCCGTGGTCATCGCCCGCAGTTCGTCCTCGAACGCCATGTTGTCGCGCAGCAGCGTGGAGAGCATCCGGTAGCTCTCCGCGAGGTTGCCGCCGTGCGCCACGCCGATCTTGGAGGCGATCACCACCATCTGTACGTCAGGTATGGGGAGCCGGCGGGCGAAGTTGTCGAACGCGCCGCCGATCGAATAGCCGAGGCGCGTATCATAGATGATTCGCGCGAACTCCTCCGCCACGAGCTCGGGGAAATGGTCAAGGTTCCGCATGAGCGCCTGCGGCAGGGTGAGCCCGGCCGTCAGCGAGTTCGAGACCATGTCCAGCGCATCCGGCAGCTCCGCCCGCACCTTCGCGGCGCGGCGCGCGCGCATCCGGGCGGCGATGAACTCCGGGAGATGGGTATCGCCCACGTGCGCGGCGCGCGCCATCACGTCGTCGCTCACCGCGTGCGCCTGGCTGAAGGCGGAAAGCAGTCCCTTCACCGCGATGCCGACGAAGACGGCCAGAAGCGCAATTGCGCCAAACGCGACTATGAGATCGACCGACATCGCCTACACCCCCGCAAATATCGATTCGTCCAGCTCCACGCCACGCAGGCGGAAGTCCTCGAAGAATGTCGGCTTCGCCACCACCACATGCCGGCCGAGCACCTTGCGCGTCTTCGGGTCCACGCCCTCCCGCTTGAACTCGAAGAGCGTGCGCAGCTTCGCGTTGCCCTTCTCGTCCAGCCCGCACACCTCGGCGATCTCGATCGTCTTGCGCGAACCGTCGGAGAGACGCGCGGTCTGCACGATGATCGAGACGGCGCTCGCAATCTGCGCGCGGATGGCCGGGAGCGGAATGTCCATACCCGCCATCAGGCAGAGCGTCTCGAGTCGCGCCACTGTGTCGGACGGCGTGTTCGCGTGCACCGTGGTGAGCGAGCCGTCATGGCCCGTGTTCATCGCCTGAAGCATGTCCAGCGCCTCGCCGCCGCGGCATTCGCCCACCACGATGCGGTCGGGGCGCATTCGCAGGCAGTTCTTCACCAGCAGACGGATGGAGACTTCGCCCTTGCCTTCCGCGTTCGCGGGACGCGCCTCCATGCGCACCACGTGGCTCTGCTGCAGCTTCAGCTCCAGCGAGTCCTCCACCGTGATGATGCGCTCGGTCGGCCCGATGCAGAGCGAGATGGCGTTCAGCAGCGACGTCTTGCCGGAACCGGTTCCGCCGGAGACCACGATGTTCTTGCGCAGCGCCACGCAGGCGTCGATGAACTTCATCATGTCCGCGTTCATGGAGCCGAACGAGACCAGCTTGTCGAGCGTGAAGAGCGACTTGCCGAACTTGCGGATCGTGAGGCAGGCTCCGTCCGGCGTGATCGGCGGTATCACCGCGTTCACGCGCGAACCGTCCGCGAGTCGCGCGTCCACGAGCGGGCTGGATTCGTCGATTCGCCGCCCCACCTTGTTCACGATGCGCTCGATCACGCGTATGAGATGGCCGGGGTCGCGGAAGTGTCGGTCCGTAAGCCCCACCTTCCCCTTGCGCTCCACGTAGATGTGCCGGTAGTCGATCACCATGATTTCCGTGATGGTGTCGTCGGCGATCAGCGGCTCGAGCGGCCCGAGGCGCAGCATGTCCTCCATCGTCTCGCGGCGCAGCTCGTCAAGAACCCCCTCGCCAAGTCCCTCCAGCTCGGGGGGGCCGTGCGCAATGATGTCGTCCAGCGAGGCGTTGATGCGCTTCTCCAGCTCCATCTCGTCGGCGGAGGTGGAGTCGCCAAGGTTGCGCGACAAGCTCGCAAGCGCATGCGCATAGAGGATTTCGGACGCCAGCTCGCGCCGGCTCTTGCGATTCTCGGAAGCTTCGCACTCCACCTCGAACTCGAACGTCCCCACCTTGACGTGAGCATGGCCCACGAGCGCCTCCGCCGCGGTCTGCCGCCCGTCAATCTCGAGCCGGCCGTCGGCGGCCATGTCGCCTATCCACCAGACGCTGCCGATCGGCGCGAACGACACCTGCTGAGGCGCAAGACCGTACTCGGCGGAGACGACGATGTCGCACTTCGCGGCGGAGCCGAGCGTGAACACCTCGTCGGCCTTCCCCTCCTGCGGCGTAAGCGTGGCAATGCGCTTGCCGTTTTGCGTAAAGATCAGCGGTTTCATTACGGCATTTCCACTTCTACCTTGCGGTCTTTCAGCGCGTTGAGTTTGGTCATGGCGTCCTCGCTGTCGTCCTCGACCGCCCAGTTGACCGTCACAACGAGCAGCATGTCATCCATCGTTACCTTGTTCGCCGTGTTGCCGAAGAGGTACTCGCCGATCCACGGGATCTGCGAGAGCCATGGAGTCCCCTTCTTGTCCTCGCTTTCGGAGTTATGCTTGTAGCCGGAGATGGCAATCGACTCCCCGGGGCGCACGAGGTACTTGGACTTCGTCGTATAGCGCGAGATCCGCGAGCCGGCATTGTCCAGCGGCTCCTTGTTGTCAAGGTTGAAGTCCAGGTTTACGGTGTTGGAATCAATGATGAGCGGCGTCGCCTTGATGATGTATCCGTACTCGATGGACACAAGGTCGCCGTTGGACTGCGCGCCTGGCGTAGTCATGATGTTGAACGTGCCGCCGCTCTGGAACTCAACCTCGATGCCTGACTGCGTGGAGAGCGTTGTGGAGTAGAGGGATCTCGCCGCGCCGTTCTGCTTGAGCAGGTTGACCGTGGCCCTTACGCCATCGACCCGTGCGTTCGCGCCGCCTCCCCATTGGTGGTGCCAGTTGTTGTCCTTGGTGAAGGCATCCTGCAGCGTGGTGACAAAATTCTCGTCAGCCGTTGAATCGCTGACGGACGCGCCGCCTTCCGATCCGGCCTTAGAATGGGCAGTGCGCGTAAAGTTGCCGTCCCGGTTGCCCGTATGCGTGCCACCCGTCTGTTTGTCGTGTTTATAGCCGAAGTTCCAGTCAAGGCCCGCAGAGATCGACTCCGGTCCCTCGAACCCAAGATTCCGCGACAACGAGTCGTTGTACTGCACGAACTCGATGTTGATCAGTATCTTCTGCTTGTAGATGCGCAGCTCGTCTATGTTCACCGTGATGCCGGGGAAGTCCTTCACGAACCCCTCTACGCGCTTCTTCAGCTGCTCTATCGACTGCGCATCGTACATCCGGCCGGAAAGGCAGACCTCGCGGCCGACCACGTTCACGCCGATGTTGGTGATGTTCGAGCGGCGCAGGAAGTCGCTCACGAGCTCGCTGATCTGCGCCGTGGAATAGGATACCTGCGTGACGATCCGCGTCGAGTCGAGGTTCTTCACCTGATCCACACGGCGGAGCGTATCCACGTTGGCGGTGGAGCCGCCCACCATCACCTTGTCGCCCACGATCGAAACCATGATCTCCGGATCCTCGGAAAACATGCCCTTCAGGATCTCCCAATACGCCGGGACCACCATCACAGGCCGCGAGGCGAACACGCCCCTTTCGTCCACGTAGGAAAGCACCGCATCGCCCAGCCGAAGTCCCGACACCACCGCTTCGCCCGTCTCGCGCAGGGCCGCTCCGAACACCGCCGGGTTGGAGCTGCGCACCGCGGTGGCCTTCATCGCGTCGACCGAGACCGTCTCGTTCTCAACCACGGTCACCTCGGGCAGCTTGCGCACCACCGCGGCATCCGCGGAAAGCGCTGCAATGGCCACCGCCGCAACAATCTTGAAATATGCCTTCATCTCTCTCCCCTTCCTTCTGCGCCGAACCTTAATGGAACGACTTTACCGTTTCCCCGAAAGAGCTGCCAGGCGCGACCGTCACGTTTGTGCGGTCCTGCTCCGTCTTCGTGTCACGCACGTTCCTCAGCAGATACGTGATCTGACCCATCGTACGTGCCTGCACCAGCATGATCGCCGCCTTCGTCGGCAGCGAGAGCGTCATCGTGCCGTAGCCCGAGGTGTCGCTCTGCAGGTCGTATTCGCGGTCCGTCGCGATCACCGTCACGTTCTGCAGGATCACGCTCGAGACGACGCGCGACCCCGTCTCCTTCGCGGTCTGCCCGGTCACGAGCCAGAGCTTCTCCTCCGTCGCCGTAAGCACCACGTCTATCCGGCTGCCGGGTTTGATGAACCCGCAGACCGAGCTGACCGAATCCACCGGCACCGTCACAGCGCGATACCCGTCGGCGATG
>CACZCD010000025.1 GCA_902779565.1 uncultured bacterium
TATCCCGAGGCGCGGATCGCCGGGTTGGTGCTGGGCGGCAACTGGGCGCGTGATCTCGAGCTGTGCCTGAATGAGATGGGCGAGGATGCCAAGATCTTCACGTGGTTCATGTTCCACCGCTACGCCTGCAATCCGGAGAGCGAAATCGATGTGCTGCTCGACCGGCAGGCGCTCGTGAAGAAGTTCAATCCGGACGGCATTCTGCGTCAGGGCGAATCCGGCGCGACGAGCGAGATGGTGAAGTGGTTCTCGTTCGACGGCATACCGTTCACGGAGATTACCCAGGCCAAGACGGACCTTCGCCGGATGCTCACCGACTTCGCCTGCGGCATCCCGACGGCGGTGTTCACGATCTGCGATCTCCACTACCGCCGGAACGGAAAAGTTTCGTACAATCCCAAGGGACTGCTGCGTGCGGACGATGCGAACCGCGTGATCGGCGTGAAGCGCGCCTACTATGCCGTGCAGAACTGTGTGAGCGTATTTGATGCGGCGATCAAGCCGGTTGCGGAGACGCAGTTCGAGAACAAGGATACGACAATCTTCTGGCGCGAGTACGAGAAGGGCGGCGTGCCGCTGATCGCGTTCTGGCAGTATGCGGAGGTACTGGGCGATTTCAGGAAGACGAAGGAGGCCCCGGGCTTCAACCTGGCGGATGGGCGTACGCGCTATCCGCGCGCGTCCGACCGGTGCGACACGTTCCCGACCGTGTTCCGCACAAAGTCGCCGCCGATGAAGGAGCCGGTGTGGGTGGACCTCCTGACGGGCCGTGTTTACGCGATACCGGCGGAGAACGTGCTGTCGAGCGAATCCGGCACCGTGTACATCGACGTGCCGTGCTACGATTCGCCCGCGCTGCTGACGGAGCGGCGCGTGCTGTCGCTTCAATGAAACGGAATTGAAAATAGAGGAAAGGAAAACAATGAACGCATTCTGTGAAGGAAAGGTTGCCGTGGTGACCGGCGCGGGCGGAACGCTCTGCAGCGCCATCGCCATTGATCTCGCCCAAAAGGGCGCAAAGGTCGTGCTGATCGGCCGCACGCGCGAGAAGCTGGAGAAAGTCGCGGAGGAAATTGGTAGGGCGGACTGTCCTCAGTCCGCCGCAGTCCGTCTTGAGCCGGGTGACGTCACCGACGAAAAGGCGATGCAGGAAATCGCCGACCGCGTGGCGGCGGAATGGGGGCCTTGCCGCTATCTCATCAACGGCGCGGGCGGCAACAACGTGAAGGCCATGCCGACGCGGCTCCGTTTCAGCGAGGCCGATTACGCGCCAACGGCGGACTTCGCGAAGGAGCGCGGTTTCTGGGATATCGACCTGGAGGCGTTCAAGTCGGTGCTGGAGATCAACACGCTCGGCACGGTGATCCCCAGCCGCATCTTCGGGCTCCAGATGGCAAAGGCGGGCGGGGGCGCAATCCTCAACTTCGCGTCAATGAACACGTACCGTCCCCTTACGCGCGTGGCGCCGTACGCGATGAGCAAGGCGGCGATCGCGAACTGGACGATGTTCTTCGCGCAGTACATGGCGCCGGCGAAGGTGCGCGTGAACGCCGTCGCGCCCGGTTTCATGGTCAACGAGCGCTCCCGCCAGTATCTGATGACGCCCGACGGCGGCCTGTCGCCGCGCGGCGAACAGGTGATGCATCACACGCCGGCGGGACGTTTCGGCGAGGCGGCGGATCTTCTGGGTTGCGTCAATTGGCTTCTGGACGATGCGCAGTCCTCGTTCGTGACGGGTATTACCGTTCCTGTCGATGGCGGCTTCCTTGCCAGCGCGGGTGTGTAAACAAGGAGTGACACCAATGACACGCGAAGTACTCATCTACGGTTTTGTGGTGCTGGGCCTTGCAATCTCCACTTTGGCGGTGGATACGCGCGACTACAGCACGTACATTAAGCTGAAGGCGACTACGACTCTTGAAGAGGGGGTTGGCGGTTGGCCGGGGGCCGACAAGTGGAATCCGGAAGGCGAGATGTCGGACTCGGGATACTACATAGTGCCGTCCGGGATGACGCTCACCACCAAGACGAGGAACACTAGCGGCTATCCCATTGGTGGCACATGGCCGATGGCTGAACTTGCAATCGCGGGTACGTTCACCATCTGGGCAAATGGCTCCCGTGACAAAGCGGCCGTCACGCCGCGTCTTGCCTTGCTGCCGGGAGGAAAAGTGAAGTTCGACTCGGCATACTCCACGCTCAACGGAGATACGCTTGACATACGTGGTACGGCGGCGAATCCGTCCATCGTAGAAAACAATATTACACTGGCCACCGACAACAAGAACTACTACCCCCAACTGAACATCGCATTTACCGGCGATTCCGATTCGGTCGTCAAGTTTTCCCGGACGGCATCAGCCCGGGGCGACGATTTCCAGCGCGCCTTCCGCGTGAAGGGCGGCTTTGCGGATTTCCTCGGCACGGTGATCGTCGACGGTGCGCACGTTTGGCTGCGTCCGGAGACGACGGCGACCACGTTCGACATCGGCGGCACGCTCTGGATCACGAATGGCGCAAGCGTCTATGTCGCTACCGTATCGCCGACGTTCGGTTCGCTTGTGATGGCCAGCGACACCACGCTCCGGATCGCTTCAGGCCGCGCCATAACCGTCACAGACTCGTTCAAGATCGCGGAGGGGGCGACAATCATGTTCGGTGGTGCCTCCTTGCTCAAGAACGACTACCGCACGGGGACCGACCATTCGCCGACGGGAATCACCTTCATCTCTGTTTGCGGGGCGGCAAATGCAGCGGCTGTTGACCGCACCGTGCTTTTTAACGCGGTCAAGGCCGGGAGTGAACAATATCTGTATGACGGTGCCATCCCGCGCCTGAAACTCGCGGAGTCTGTACGTGAAGACGGCGGCGTGGATTTCAAACTCTCCCATGAGCCGTTCGTCGCGCAGATCACAAACTGCGCTGCGTCCCACGGACCCTACGGGAAGGGGGATCTCGATTATCTCAGCGACGGGCAGGAGATTTCTCCGGAGTATGACTACGTTACCTTGACAAACAAGTCCGTGTATTTCAACCTTGAGACGCCGTATGAGTTTGTCGGGAAGAGCTGGACCATTGTCGGAGGGTCGCAGCCCATCGGCTTCTATGGCGGAAACAAGCTGATCGTTGCGGACCTGCGGCTTTTGGAGGGGGTGTGGCTCCGGCAGATGTCAAAGAACATCAATGCGTATGTAGAGGGCGCGGCGACACTCTATGGCACCGTCAATTTCAGGGTTTTCGGTAGCAAGACGTTCTGGGTGCCGGCCACCCTTTCCGGCGTCGGCGATATCATCGTTACACTTGATGTGGACAAAATCCTCTACACCGAATGCACAGTCTATCGCGGCATGCTTGAGCTTTCTGGTGACAACTCGGCCTGGACCGGACGTGTGCTGGTTGGTTGCGGCAGGAACGCTACGGCCAACAAGGAGGGGCTTACGAACCTGACGCTGCGCGTGACATCGGCGGCAAGTCTCGGCGGTGCGCGGGATGCCTTCACGTTCGACGCCGTGAAGATCGCCGACACCTGCACGCTCGCGATAACGGACACGGCGACTTTCGATGCCGCGAACCGTGGCTGGTGCCTGATGGACGGCTCCACGGTCAGCGTCGCTTCCAACAAGGTCGTGACGATGAACGAGACGGTGACGTTTGGCGGCGCAAGCAAGAAGACGAGCGAGGGGGCGCTCATTCTCGGCGGCGCGGCGAAGTTCTACGACAGCGAGAATGACGCCGCCACCGACACGCCGAACGGTGCCTCGTTCAGGATAGCCGCTGGCGCCCTTGGCGTGACTTCGGCGGAGGCGCTTGCGGGCGTGGATCTTGCATTCGCCGCCGGAACCAAGCTTTTGGCGTTTCCCGAATCCGAGGGGCTTACGCTTTCGGCCGCGCCCACGTTCGAGGGCGGCACGCTGCCGGTGGAGCTGCAGATCGAAGACGGCTATGTGGGAGGGGCGGCGAATATTCTCACGCTGCCATCGTCTGTGCCTTTCGATGCCGAAACGCTCTCCGTCGCCAGCAAGAAGGGCTACCGGATTAGCCCCGTTACCGCTCGGACGGAAGGCGACACCACCACCTATGGCGTGACAGTCTCAAAACTTGGTTTTGTGATTCTCGTGCAATAGTCGGTGCCGGGGTACAATGAATCTCCTGAGAATGAAAACGCTGTTGCTGCCGTTCTGTGCGTTGGCCGTATTGGCTGCAAGTGCAATGGAGGTCTCGGTGACGCCTGGTACTGCTGTGCCGTCTGATGACGGGACATGGCTGTGCAAGGTTTCACCCGACAAAGGATTCGTTTGGGTGGACTTTGTGGGGTTGCTGGATGCGGCGGAGGCAACGGGGTGGACGTTCGATTACTATGCGGCAGACTTCTCCGTCTTGAACAGCGGCTTCGCCTTTCTCGTTGATTCTGTCGGCGGCTGCACGCGTTGGAAGGAAGCCGCGCCAACGGAGGAAGGTGTTTGGAACCGCATCACCGTCCTGCGCGATGATCCGAATGCGACGGCGTTTGCGCCCGACAACTCCGACTACATCCAGAACAAGGCCGACTGGTCGAAAGCCGTGCGCTTCCGGTTCATGATGCAGCGGCAGAGTCCGCGCGCGACGGAATTCCGCATCGGTCACCTGCGGCCGATCCTGCCGGCGAAGGCGCGCCCGGGCGTTCCCGGCGAGCGGCGCTTTGCCTTTGCGCGCGTCACGGCGTTGTCGGAGCGTTGCGACTGGGAGGAGACGGCGGCATTTCTGGAGAAGATCGGCTTCACCGATCTCTATGCGTGCGTAGCCCGTGGCGGACATGCCTACTATGACTCGAAGTTCCTGCCGCGCTGCCCAACGTTGCCGGCGGACCGCGACTCGGTGCGCGAGTGCGTTGCTGCCTGCCGTCGGCACGGTATCCGTTTCCATGCTGGCAAGGCGAACTGGAATTGCGAGCATGAGGATACGCCGAAGGCGTTTCTCGAGCAGATGCGCCGAGAGGGGCGTTTCCAGATGACGGACAAAGGCGCGGAATGCCGTTGGCTGTGTCCGGCCGACCCGCGCAATCAGGAGCTTGAATTCAATGTCATGCAGGAATTGGCAGACTTGGGCGCGGAGGGGATCCATTTCGATTATTGCCGTTTCCGGGACGGCGACTGCTGCTATTGCGCACGATGTTTGAAGCGGTTGTCGGAGAAGGTCGGTCGGGCCCTGTCGTCGCCGGCCGAAGTCAAGGCCGACAAGGCGTTGCACGACGAATGGATCCGGTTGCGCGTCGCCGATATCGACCGTCTCGTTGAACGTGTGGCGACATGTGCGCACGCGCGGAGCCCACGCATCGAGGTCTCGGCGTCGACGGGACGCACGCCGGATATGGGATTGCTGGGGCGTGCACAGGACTGGCCGTCATGGTGTCGGCATGGATGGCTAGATGTCGTCAGTCCGATGAACTATTACATCTCGGATGTCGTCTATCGGCACATTCTCGAGCAGCAGCTCCGGCATTTGAAGGGGACGAAGACGAAGTTCATCCCCTACATCGGGATCGGATGCAGCCGCTATGCGCGGATGCCGGAGGATACGTTCCTACGCGAACTGGACGCTGTGCGCAGTCACGGGCTTGCGGGGTTTGCGATCTTTGCGCTCGACCCCTATGCGGAGGAGCTGTTGCCGCGTCATTTCGGCCGACTGCGGCAGAAGTCGCCGCAAAGTCTTCAAGGAGAACTTCAATGATGATGAGAACGACACGGGTTCTTTCGGGATTGTTCCTCGCGATGGTTGCTTTCGGAGCGGACGGTGCGTCGCAGCAATCGGCGGCTTTTACCATCGCCGTGCGCGGCAAGGCGGCGGACTGCGCCGTCGTGCTGCCAATCGGCGCGACGGAGGCGAACCGCACCGCCGCGCGTGAACTGGTCGAGGGCGTAAAGCGGCTAACGGGCGTGGAGCTGCCGGTGGTGGCAGAGGGTGCGGCGTCGGGAACGGCGCGGAGAATCGTTCTGCGGCGCGACCCGTCCGCCGCCGAAAGCGCGTTCACGATTGAAGCGAAGAAGGGTGAGCTTTGCATCTCCGGGAACGACCGGGGTGTATGCTATGGCGTGTTTGAGATTCTGGAACGCTTTGGCGGCGTTGAATGGTTTGCGGAGGGCATTGAGGACTTTCCGGCACGTGACAGGTTCGAGGTGCCGGAGGGCTTTTGTGAAACGCAGAAGCCGGCCATCCCGATCCGCGATTCGAGCTGGAGGGGCGCACTCGTGTCCGCCGCGATGGCGGCGCGTCTCCGGCTCAATGGCACGCATGTGACGAAGCTTGGCATGGAGCCGTATGGCGGTATCGCCGTCCGGTGGGCGTCCGGGCTTGGCCACTGTCACACGTTCAAGAACCTTCTGCCGGTGAAGGAGTATGGAAAAGACCATCCGGAATACTACGCCATCCAGCCGGATGGAACGCGCAACCTGAATGACCGGCATGGACCGAATCCGTGCCTCACCAATCCGGAGGTCAGGCGCATCATCGTCGAGAAGGTCCTGAAAAGCGTACGCGCGAATCCCACCACGCGGTGTTTTGGTGTGAGCCAGAACGATACGCAGCGTTGGTGCCGCTGCCCGTCCTGCACGGCGGTCAACGAGCGGGAGGGCACGGATGCGGGCACGCTCATCGAGCTTGTGAACGAAGTGGCGCGCGCCGTCGCCGCCGTGCGGTCCGATGCAATCATCACGACCCTTGCGTACCACATGACGCGCGAACCGCCGAAGACGCTGAAGGTGGAGCCGAACGTGATGATTGCGCTCTGCACCACGGAGTGCGACTTCTCCGCGCCGCTCAAGGGAAATCCGAACGCCGACACGCAGCGGTTCGTCGCCGCGCTCGAGAAGTGGCATCAGCTGGCACGGCATCTTTACATCTATGATTACATGATGAACTACCGGTTGGCGGGACACGCCATGCCGAACATCGCGGCGTTCAACGAGAACGTCAAGCTGTACCGCGCGAACGGCGCCGACTACCTGTATGCGTCGGGTGGACCCGCCGTCGGGTGGTTCGCCGATCTGAAGTGCTACATTGAGTCGAAGTCGATGTGGAACCCGGACCGCGACATGAACCCGTTCATCGACCGGTTCATGGCCGCCTACTATGGTCCGGCGGCAAAGCATGCGCGCGCCGTGCTCGATCTCTTCGAGACGTATCCGCGCGATCGCGCCCAGTATCCGATGCCGTACTATGACGACATCCTTTCGCCGGCGTTCCCGGACGAGCTGTTCGAGCGCGCGGCCGCGATCTGGAAGGAGGCGGCGGTCGCCGCCCCGAGCGAACCGTTCGCCTCGCGTGTGGCGGCGGAGGCCTTGAAGACCGACTTCACGCGCGTCTCGCGCTATGTTTCGAAAAGGGGGCAGACACGTAATGCGCAGAGCCCGTACCATGCGGAGATGGTGTCGGCGGCGACACGTCTGCTCGACTACGAGGCGAAGAATCCGTCCGTGTCGGTCGGTTGGTTCTGGTACAAGAATTTCCAGCCGAAAGTCTATAAGCTTCTTGGGCGGGTGCCGCCGAAGAAGGATTCCAAGAAGTTCGGAGAGCTGTAGAGGCGCTATGAAATATTGTCACTCACGGAGTGGTTTGGCCGGTGCGATTGTTCTGGCAGGTTTGGCGTTCGGCGGAACGGCGCAGGCTGCAGAGGCGTGTGAAGGCCTTTACGGCGACATGCCGGAGATCGGGCGGATTGCGAAAAGGGGAATCGGCCCGCACACGTCTAAGATGTGGATGCTGGGGTGTGAATGCCTCGATCGGGATTATGCGGAGTTCAGGAAGTACAAGGACTACATTCCGGCGCTCGGTATCGCCCGCATCCGCCTTCAGGCCGGATGGGCGCGCTGCGAGCGGGAGAAGGGGAAGTTCGACTTCGCATGGCTTGACGAACCGGTTGATTGGGCCGTGGAGCATGGAGTGCATCCGACGCTCGACCTCAGCTATGGCAATCTCATCTACGAGGGCGGTGGACAGGCGGGGCTTGCAGGCGAGATACCGTCCGGCAAGGAAGGACTCGCCGCATGGGGCCGGTGGATTGAGACGCTCGTTACGCGCTACAGAGGCAAAGTGGACGATTACCTCATGTGGAACGAACCCGACACTTCGCGTGCGAAAAACGACCTTCGCGCCGTTGCTGAATTCAACGTACGCACGGCGAAGATCATCCGTCGCCTGTCGCCGGAAAGCCGTATTTCCGCTCTCCAACTCGCCCAGCCGACGCCTGAGAACATCAAGGTGTACATCGCTGCCATGGGCGACGACTGGAAACTCTTCGACTCTGTCTGTTGGCATCGCTACGGCATAAACCCCGATTCCCGGTATGCCGAGCATGAGCGCATCGCGAAGGTGCTTTCCGAAATCGCGCCTGGCCTGAAGATTCGCCACACGGAGGCGGGGTGCATCTCGGAATGGGCGGACTTCTTCGCGATGAAGCACTATCCGTGGACGGAGATCCGTCAGGCGAAATGGGACATGCGCCGGATGCTTGGCGACGTGTCGCGCGGCATTGAGACGTCCGTTTTCACAATATGCGATCTTCGCTACAGGGGTAAGATTGACGCGATGAACCGCAAGGGACTTCTTCGTGCGAACGATGCGCATGATGTGATTGGCGTGAAGAAAGCGTATGGAGCCGTGCAGAATGTCGTTTCCGTGTTTGATGCGGAACTTGTGCGGACGGACGATCCTACGGCGACCACGCCGGACCGAACGGTGTCGCTGTTCAGCTGGCGACGTGGAACGCTTCCGCTGTTCGTATTCTGGGAACATGGTCCGGTGACATTCGACAAGGATGCGAACGAGTACGTTCTGGACCGGAGCACGCTCCCTTCCAACAGTTTCGGGAAGCGCCCCGTCATAATCGAATGGAAAGGAGCGCCGCTTAAGAATCCAGTTTGGGTGGACCTCTTTTCTGGTTCCGTCCGTGCCTTTCCCAAGGAACGGCAGCTCGTCCATTCGTGCGGAGTCACCTTCGTTGACGTTCCGGTCTATGATTCGCCCTGCATCCTCGCGGAACGGGATGCTGTGCCGACCGCAAAAACGGCCTCAGTGAAACCCTAAGGGAGTGTACGGTGAAACGACGGGTTGCGAGGGTGTTGAGTCAGGTGTCTTCTGCGTTGGCGGCAGTGTGGGTTCCGTCGCTCGCTTTGGCTTTTGCCGTTGCGACGATGCCTGGTGTCGTCAGTGGAGGGGTTAAAGTTACGTCGCAGTCGCCCGTTGTTGACGGGCGGTTGGACGAAGCTTGCTGGCGTAAGGCCGAATGGTCGTCGGGCTTTCAGGCGAAACTGTCGGCGACGGAGAAGACGATCCGGAACCAGACGGCGTTCGCCATCATTTCAGACCGGCAGAACATCTACATCGGCCTCAAGTGCGATGAGTCGGATGTCGAGTCCGCGCGAAAGGAGCCGCTCGAATCGCTCTGGAGGATGAACCAGGTGAATCTGTTCCTTGCGCCGTCGGGAAACGGATTCAACTTCTACCAGTTCGCCTTTTCGGCGAATCATGGCCTGAGGGCGTCGTTCGCTTACTCCGAGGGCGGAAACGTTCGTTTTGAGCCGGACTACCTGCCGGAGTGGGAGGTGAAGACCGCGTGGGGAGAGAAGGGCTGGACGGCCGAGGTGCGCATTCCCGTCAACGCCTTCTATTTCACGCGGGCGGACGAGTGGCGCGAGACCTGGCTTGTCAACGTCGGTCGTGTGCGTGTCGCAGGTGATGATGTTGAGAAATCCAGCTGGTCGCCCGTGCAGAACGTATTTGGCGAGACGGACAAGTTCCGTCCCTTCGACGGTTTTCCGAAGCGCGACTGGCGCAACGACGTCGCGCTTACGGATGTGCAGTTCGTACCATCGGAAATCGTGGACGGGCGCATTGCCGGCGTCGTGTCGGCGAACCTCCACCTCCGTGCGCGCGGAGAGTTCATCCTCACCACGACGGCGAGCGGGAAGCCGCTCGAGTTTTCGCAGCTGAAGGGCGACAAGGTCGTGCGCATCCCGGCGGCCTTCGACAAGAACGGCACCTATACGATCGGGCTGAAACTTGTCCGGATGAACGCGAAGGACGGCAAGGTCTGGCCGCTTGACTATAATCGCGAAGCGCGCGTCCGCGTTGATTTCAGGCCGATAGATGTCCGCTTCACGCGTCCCGCCTACCGCGGAAACTTCTATCCGGGTCAGGACGCTTCGGAGGTGTGCGGCGTCATCACGACCGCCGCCGATGGCGAGGCCACGGTTGAGATCGAGGGACCGGGCATTGCGCATCAAAAACAGAATCTCAAGATGCGGCGCGGCGCGGCGGAGAAGTTTTCGTTCGCCACGCCGGACTTTGCCGAGGGGACGGCGACCGTGACGGTGACGGTCGGGGACGAGCGGCGGGCGTTCCGCGTCCGGAAGCTGGCGAAGAGCGCGCATCGCGCAAGCTGGGTCGAGAACGGCAATCTCGTCATCGACGGAACACCGGTCGTTTCGCGCCGCGTCGCGCACCCGGGTTATCGCGGTGGTAAGTGGTTTGACGAAATCTTCAAGAAGACCGACATGCATGACACGATGGCGCTCGTCGGTGAACGCGAGATCGAGTTCCGTCGGCTGGTGCCGGGCAGCGAGGCGCGGGAAGGGACGAAGGATCAGGAACCCTCGCCGGAAGTCTTGGACGCCATCGCAAAGCGCATGGATCAGTTCAAGGACGACGATTTTGCCTTCTACTACATCTGCGACGAGCCGGAATGCCGTGGCGTTTCGCCGGTCTATCTGAAACATCTCTACGATTTCGTCGCGGCGCGCGATCCTTACCACGTCATTCGCATCGGCACGCGCGCGCCCGTGCGCTTTTTGGACTGTTGCGACTGGTTCGAGACGCATCCCTACATCAATCCGCAGAACCTGCCGGACGGACGGCGCGTTTACGGACGCCCGATTAATACGGTCGGCGACTTCGTGAGCGCGGTGGCGGACCTGAAGCGTCCCGACAAGGTCATCGGCTTCTACACGACGGCGTTTGCTTACACCTACAAGAATCCGCATTCGGACTATCCGACGTTTGCGGAGTACATGACGCATGCTTGGGCCGGTATCATCAGGGGCGCCCGGACGGTCATTCCTTACGCCTATCACGACATCGGCGACCGCGCCTCGATTCTTGAAGGCACGCGGCTGCTCTTCCATCAGGTCGAGGTCCTTTCGCCGTTCATCATCGCCGATCGGCGCACAGTCGTTAAGAAGACGCCCGAGGTCGAGATTGTGAAGTATGTATCGGGGTCGGACACGCTTACTGTCACCGTCGATTTCCGCGCGCTCAAGGTGACGCTCGACGTGACGGGCGACTACGCGGCGAAGCTGCCGTCCTACGAGGAGACGGCGGCGCGCGTCGAGCGGCTTGAACATGAACGGACACACACCGGCAACCTGCTGTTCGGCAAGTGGCAGAAGATGACGTTTAACGCGATGGGTACGGAGCCGAAAAAGGGTTTGGGAAATGTGTATAAGCTGGTGGATGGCATCCGCAATGTCCATGGCGGCGTCCTGCGTAGCAGGGCGGAGAACGGTCTTGAGATTGGACTCTCGGAACTAAAGCCCTCCTTCTCGAAGGCGGCGATCTGGGGCAACATGAAGATAGCAAAGCTCCTTATCAAGTCGAACGGCGCTTGGCAGGATCCGGTCGCAGGCGTGCGGGATGGCGATTGGTGCTTCCGCTTCACGCTGCCGTCACCCGTGCAGCCCGAGGCTGTGAAGCTTCTCTTCAATCGTGGCACGGTCGAACTCTACGAGTTTGAGCTGTTTGAATAATTCGCGCGAGGTGCGGCAAGGCATGTAGAGAATATCCTAAAAGAAAGCGGAAAAGAGTGATGAACAAAATGATGATTGTGATCGCGATGGCGGCGGGCGTGCTGCAGGCGGCGGTGGCGGCGATTCCATTGGACGGACGCGTGTACGACGAGTATCTCAAGACGACGCCGGGGAAGGAGCGCAAGGCGTTCCTGCGTGAGGCGTTTGGCGGCGGACAGTTCGACATGCGCGATATCTTCGAGTTGGTCGAGCAGACGAAGGATGACGAGTGGGACGTCAAGAAGGCGGCGAAGCTCGACAAGCTCATCCGGCGCGGTCTCGGGCGTGCGGGCGGGGCGAAGTCGGACTGCGGCAAGCGCATCGTCGCGATCCGCGAACGGGTCGTTGAGCCGATCAAGAAGAAGCACAACATCATCGTCGATGGCGTCCATGGCTACTCAACGGAGGGCTATGTGGAGCCGAAGTCGCCGGCCGTCCGCGAGGCGTTGGAGCGTTTCCGCGACCGCAAGCTCGGGCTGATGGTCCACTTCGGCATCTATTCCCAGCTCGGCATCCACGAGTCCTGGCCGCTCGTCGACAAGGAGGCCGGATGGTCGCGGCGTCTCGTTGACTGGCAGACGGACGGCGAGACGTTCAAGCGCGAGTACTGGTCGATGGCCGAGTCGTTCAACCCGGTTCGCTTCCAGCCGGACGTCTGGGCCGAGACCGCCCGCCGCGACGGCTTCAAGTACCTTGTCTTCACGACAAAGCATCACGACGGCTTCTGCCTGTTCGACTCGAAATACTCCGACTTCAAGGTGACGATGCCGAGCTGCCCGTTCTCGAAGAATCCAAAGGCGGACATCGTGAAGCACGTCTTCAACGCGTTCCGCGCGAAGGGCCTGACGATCTCCTGCTACTTTTCGAAGCCCGACTGGCATCATCCCGACTACTGGGACAACTGCGGGCTTGGCCAGACTGTTGACCGCATGCCGACCTACGACGTGGAGGAGCATCCCGAACGCTGGGCGCGCTACCGCGAGTTCGTCCGCAATCAGCTTCTGGAGCTGACGCGCGACTACGGACCGTTGGATCAGCTCTGGTTGGATGGCGGACAGGTCCAGAAGCATCAGGGGCTCGACATTCGCATCGAGGAGATCATCGAGGAGGCGCGGAAGATCCAGCCTGGACTCATTGCCGTGGACCGTGCGACCGGCACTGCGAGCGAGAACATCGTGACGCCCGAACAGACCGTGCCACCGGTGCCGATGATGGTGCCGTGGGAGAGCTGCATCACGATGGGCACGGGCTTCTCATACCGCTATGACGACACGTTCAAGTCCGAGCGAGAGCTCATCCACCTGCTGATCGACATCGTTGCGAAGGGCGGAAACCTCGCGCTCAATGTTGCGCCGGGCCCTGACGGGCGCTTCCCCGCGCCGGCGGTTGCGCGCATGGACGCGATGGGCGAATGGCTTGCGAAAAACGGTAAGGCCATCTACGGGACGCGCGTACTCAAGCCGTACCGCGTAGGCGACTGGGCCTTCACGACGGGCAAGAAGGGCGAGCGCTACGCCATCCGTCTCTGGCAGGAGAAGGAGCGCGGCACGCGGACGCTGAAGCTGCCCGAGACGTTTACGGGCGAAGTGAAGACGGCGGTGCGACTGTCGAGCGGTCGCGCATCGTCCGTCTCAATCCAAAATGGCGTACCGACGTTCGAGCTTGCGCCCGATGATCGCGCAGATGCCTATGCCGATGCATTTGAACTCAAGTAAGGAGAAACCGATGAAGACAACATTCTTTTCCATTCTGGTCATGGCTGCGACCGTCGCGGTTGCCGCGAATCCCGGCACCGTGAAGATTGCGCATTTCAAGGAGATCATTTCGCCCGAGGTGGGGGCGAAGATCTGCGGCTATGATGCCGACCAGGTCAGCGTCACGAAGCACGATGACCTGTATGCGATCGGCCTTTCGGTCGAGAATGGGCCGGACCGGCTCCTGATCATCGCCCTCGACCTTCTGGGGTTGGACGGCGAAACGGTGCGCGATCTGCGCACGAAGTGCGCGAAAAAGGCGGGACTTCCCGAGAGCGCGGTTTTCTTCTCGTGCACGCACAACCATTCGGGACCCGAATCGGTGAGGCGCTTCAACATGCCCCAATACATCAATCGCGAATATCTTGACTATCTTGAGCGACAGCTCCTGAAGGGCATTGGTTCGCTTGCGGCGGCGGAGAAGACGATGTGCCTCGTGCGGTTCAACTCGTCCTTCCCGGACGAAAACTTCAACCGCCGCTACGTGACGAGCGACAACTGCGCGACGTTCGTGCCGCTCCGGCGCGAATACAAGCCGCTCTGCAAGGGCCATACGGATCAGGAACTCGGGCTTTTGCTCTTCTACGACGTGACGCGCGTCGCGGGCCGGGACGGTCCCGTTTTCGTGATCGGCAACTACGCGGCCCATGCGCTTTCGACGCACGCGCCGGGACTCGGCGGCATCCGCATCTCGGCGGACTTCCCCGGCTTCTTCCGGTCGTATCTCAAGGACGAGATCGGCGCCGACTCGATGTTCATTCAGGGGGCGTGCGGCGATGTGTGTCCGTACGGCGACGAGGAGGGGATGGATGCGGCGCGGCGGACCGGCGTCAACCTCGCCCGCGCGGCGATCGACGCCATCATCGACGCCGGACGAAACTGGGAGCGCTTCACGGTCATTGAGCCGAAGCTTGGGCATTCCATCCGTCCGTTCGTGTATCCGCTCCGCAGCGACCTTCGTGGTCGCATCCAGCCCGAATACGACAATTCGGACGACATGCATCTTGAACTGCACTGCATCTCGATCGGCGACTGTGCGTTCGCCGGCATGCCGGGCGAACTGCTGGCCGAGCCGGGGCTTGAGATCAAGTGGAACAGCCCGTTCCGCCGCACGTGGGTCGCAAGCTTATCGACGGGGTTCTGCGGCTACATGTCGCCGGCCAATTTCATGGTCGCGGGCGGCTATGAGCCGCTGAAGCAGAGTTTCCGCAGCCGCGGCACCCTGAAGCTCGTCAACGAGACGGTCGATCAGCTTTTCGAACTCCGTCAGCGGATGTTCCCGCAGGACTTCGCCGGGGCGGATCCTTATCCGGACAACCTAACGCAGCCGATCATGAACATCCCCGAAGGCGTCAAGTATCGCAAGGTCAAGGCCGTCAAGCGAATCCAACAATGACGGGTCCATCCTCCCAGTTTGTTTTTGTCCTGATGGGATTATGTAGGACGTAGAATTTGGTATAATCCACACCATAAACACGACCAATCAGTTCCGGAATGACCATCGTCGTCGGATGACGGCAGGAGGTAAAAAGCTATGAAAATTGACAGATCGGATTTCTTGAAACTTGCGGCGGCGGTTTCGCTGGCGCCGGCATCTGTTATCGCGGATGCGGTCGGGCGGGACCGGGCATCGGTACCGCCGCGCAACCGGCGGCCGTACGCCGACATTGACTGGAGTCGGTGCCAGCAGATCCATACCACGACCCATGGCCACTGCCAGAGCGACGAAAGGCTGAAGGTGTACCTCGAGCGCGGATTCGGATTCCTGACGCTCTCGAACTACTATCCCTCCACGCCATACTGCCCCGCCCGTTCCATGCGCATCGGCCAGTTCCGCGTAAGGCAGGATCATCCCATAATGGTGAAGGGTAAGCGTGCGGAGGGGCCCTTTGACTGGAATGCGATTCTCGAAGGGTGGAAGGACAAGCTGCCGCCGGAGACGGCGAAACGGCTTCCGTTCAAGATCGGCGGACCGATGTTCCCGTCCTTCCCCGAGGGTATGCTTGAAGCGCCGAACGCGGAGCACGCCGGTTTCACCGGGGAACACACGACGGGCGTCCATCTCTGCTCGCCCGGTTCGACGTTCTCCTCAGGGATGTTCGATGCGCACAATGTGTTCCAGATGGCGACTCATGGCTACTGTCCGCGATGCGGTGAGCCCTGGAACGTGGCGATTGACCGCATGATTGCGGGGCTGGTCTATCCAGATGGCGGCGGCGTGACGATCAACCATCCGTCGTGGAGTAAACTCGACAAGGGTTTCCTGCTGCAACTGCTGGACCACGATCCGCGCGTGCTGGGCATCGAAACCTACAACTTCAGCGCGGGGCGTAAAAATCCGAAGCGGCCGTGGGCGCGTTCCTGGAGCGAGGAATGGTGGGACCACGCGCTCTCGACGGGGAGACAGTGCTTTGGCTTCTCCGTCTCCGACTGGGGCTACACGAAAGGGTTGAACATTCTGCTCGTGCCGGAGCGTACCGTGCACGCCTGCCTCAAGGCGTACCGCGACGGCAACTTCTACGGTGCCGTGATCGGGCGCGGCGCGTTGACGTTCAAGCGCATCGCCTTTGACGGACGGCAGCTCCTTGCGACCACGGACAAGCCCGCCCGCTTCGAGGTGATCTCGAAGCAGGGTGTGGTCGGGAGGGGCGAGGGGACGTCGTTCGCGTTCGATCGCCCGACGGGGGACCACGTCTATCTGCGGCTGAAGGCCTACGCCACGGACGCTTCGGAGGAGATTTTGTTCAGCCAGCCGTTCATGCTGGACGCTTAGAGGAAGGTAGGTGTGAACATGAACGCCAATGGAATTATAGGATGGGGTGTTCTCGCGGCCGCGTTCAGCTGCGGCGCGGAGCCCGTTCCGGGTACGGTCTATGCGCAGCCCGAGCCGGTGAACCTGCCACCGCTCATGCGCATGGCGGCGGGGGGCGAGGTGCGCACCGTCAGCGATTGGGAAAGCGTGCGCAGGCCCGAGATCCTCAAGTTTGCGACCGAGAACATCTACGGGGTGCGTCCGGTGGAGCGTCCGGCGGACTTGAAGTTCGAGGCAATCGAACCGGAGCGTGCGTTTCCCGAGGTGAAAGCGGTGCGCCGGCGGGCGCGGGCGAGCTTTTCAGGTCCGCGCGGGAAATGGAGCTTTGAGATGACCGTGTTCCGGCCGGCGGCTGCGTCGGCGGCTGCGCCGGTACCGGCATTTGTTCTGATCTGCAACCGTGCGCTCGAGACGTTCGCGGATGTCGATCTGAAGGTGAAGTCGGAGTTCTTCCCGGTGGCCGAGGTTGTTGCGAGAGGATACGCGATCGCCGTGTTCAAGAACACGCATCTTGCGTTGGACGACTACCATCCCTACTATGCGGAGGACGGATCGGTGGTCATACAGGATCCGCCTTTCACCAACGGATTCTATGCATGCTGGGCGGCCGCGCGCACGGAACGGAGCTGGGGCGCGATTTCCGCGTGGGCCTGGGGCGCGAGCCGAGTGTTGGACTGGCTTGAGACCATGGACGACATCGATTCCCGCCATGTGGCGGTGGTGGGCCATTCGCGCGGCGGCAAGACTTCGCTGTGGGCGGCCGCATCCGATCCCCGCTTCGCAATGGCGTGCGTGAACGATTCCGGATGCTGCGGCGCGAAGCTCAACCATGCCGCCGTCCCTTGTTCAGAGACGATCCAGCAGGACAACAACAACAATCCGCACTGGTTCTGCAGAGCCTACCGCCAGTTCAACGGGAAGGATGCGCACATCCCGTTCGATCAGCACTGGATCGCCGCGCTTGTGGCGCCGCGCCTGCTCTACATCGCGTCAGCCAGCGCGGACTTCGGTGCGGGACCGTGGGGGGAATTCCTGACGGCGCGGCACGCATCACCCGCATGGGAGCTGTATGGGCGGAAGGGGCTCGTGGAAGACCATTGTTATGCGGTGGACAAGCCGTTCCATGGTGGGTGTGTGGGCTACCACCTCCGCAAAGGCGGGCATAACCTCAATCTCTACGACTGGCGCAACTATCTTGATTTCGCCGATCGCCATGGATGGCGGTCTCGGTAATTCGCAACACTCAACACAACGCACAAAGGAGTAGGAAATGAACAGAAGAAACTTTTTGAAGACAGGCGCGGCAGGCGCACTCACGATGGCGAGCGGCGCGGCGTTCGCCGGAGCCGTTCCCGGGACGGATCTGATGACGCAGTATTCGGACGTGATCATCGACGCGATGCGCGACATCGTGAAAGATGAGCGCGCCAACATCCTGAAGGCGGCGGATCTCCTTTCGGACAACGCAAACGCGGGCAAGCTTCTTCATGTCTATGGTGCAGGTGGGCATTCGGCGATCGCCGCCATGGAGATCTTCTGGCGCGCCGGCGGTCTCGCCTGCGTGAACGGCATGTTCCCCGTGGGCACGAACGTGATGACGGCCGGACCCACGACGGCCAAGGTGGAGGGGTTCGCGCCGTACATCTTCAGCTTCTACGACGTGAATCCGGGCGACACCCTCATCCTCGTGAACTTCTACGGGCTCAACATCACCGCCGTCGATATGGCGCTCGAGGCCAAGAAGCGCGGCGTGAAGCTCGTCACGATCAATGCGAAGAAGTTCGCCAAGAAAGTGCCCAAGAGCTTCAAGTGGCGCCATTCCTCCAAGATGGACATAAACGATCTTGCCGACATCGCGATCGACAACCACGTGCCGTACCCGGATGCGATTCTCAAGGTCCCGGGGCTGGAAGAGGAGATCACGCCCACGGCAACCATTCTCACGTGCTTCACGATCAACTGCCTGATGTCCGAAACGATACGCTTGATGGTGGAGAAGGGCGGCAAGCCCGAGATATGGGTCTCCAACAACATCCCGAACTGCGACGAGCACAACAAGCCGATCCACGACAAGTATCGCCATCGCGTGCATCATCTCTATCCGGTCTGGTAGGAGCGCAGGTCAAACATGCAGTTGCCTGTTCTTTTTCTGGCGGCGGCCGGTGCATTGGGTCTTTCGTTCGAGAGGCCACTCGCATCAGGACATCTCAACTTCTGCGGCAACATCAGACGCTTCGACATCTCGCTCGATCAGCCGATGGATCTCGGTACGGCGAAAGGCGTGGCGTTCGAACTCAAGTGTGCGGACCCGTCGATCGTTGAGAACATCTGGCTCCTGTTCAAGTCGGGGAACGGCTATTACCGTGCCGCTGCCGCCAAGCCGGTGGAGGCGGGCGCGTGGACGCCGACGGAGGTGTTCAAATCCGACGTGCGGCTCTACCACTGGAACACGCACGTTTCGCTGTGGGAGCTGGTTAAGCAGCCCGCCGAAAGCGATCTTCCGGACTGGTCGCGAATAGAGGCGTTTCAGGTGGTGGTGGCCATCGACATAGATGGCACGAGCGCCGATGCGTCCGTGTCGGCACGGAACTTCCGCCCGATCATGACGGGCGAATCGCACGCAAAGGCGGTTCCGCCAAAACGGAGATTGGAACCGCTCCCAGGCGAGCGCCGGCTCCTGTGCACGCACGTATGGGGTATCGACCACGACTGGGAGGGGACCTGCCGGATGCTTTCCAGATACCGCATCACCGACATCTCGCCGCTCATCGCGCACGGAGGCTACGCGTATTACAAGAGCCGTTTCGGCCTCACGCATCCGCTGGTCGGGGAATATGGGGATGCGTTGCGCCTTTGTGTAGGTGCCTGCCACAAATATGGCATGAAATGTCATCCCCGGCGATCATGCTGGTCGCTCGGTCAGCGGGTGCCGCCGGAAATGTTGGAAAGATTCCGGAACGCCGGCCGTCTTCAGGTTGATTTCAAGGGCGCGGATGGGGCTTGGCTGTGTCCGACGCATCCGGACAACGTCCAGCGTGAGATTGACGGCATGATCGAACTGGCCGAGGCGGGGGCGGACGGCATCATGATAGACTTCTTCCGTTATCCGAACGCGAATTACTGTTTCTGTGCGCGGTGCCGTGGTCTCCTTGAGAAGAAGATTGGGCGCAAGGTAGAACCGTGGCCGCAGGCAGTCCGGTCGGATCCTGCCCTTGCCGAAGAGTGGTCGCATTTCAGGTGTGATACGCTGAGCGAGGTGTTCGCTGCCGTTTCCCGCAAGGTGAGGACGGCGGCACCCGGACTTGAACTTTCGGCGGCGGTCTCCGCGACCGTGAAGGGGGCCATTGGTCGTGGTCAGGACTGGCCGCGGTGGTGCCGGGAAGGTGGGCTGGACGTTCTGTATCCCATGTGCTACTACTCGACGGCGAAGATGCTCGCGCGGGATCTGCCGGCGCTTCAGGAGGCTGTGGCCGGCACGCGGACAAAGTTGTCGCCCATGATTGCGTTCGCCAGCGGCGACATTCCATTCGTAGAACCGGCCGAGCTTGCGCGCGAGATCGAGGTGCTGCGCAAGCGCGGGATACGCGATCTGGCGTTCTTCCGTTTGCAGGAGTATGCGCCGCAATGTCTTGAAGCCGTTTTCGGGTCTTCGCGGAAAATGGAGCATTGAGAGGATGCGGCGATTCGATTTGAAACAAAGTAAGAAGGAGATGAAAGATGAGAACTGAAAAACTGATGATGGCGGCGCTGTGCGGCGTTGCATCCGCATTTGCGGGGATTGACCTCGCGCCGATCGACACGTCGGCGGACCGCGTGAAGACGCCGCTCAAGGTGGACATGGCGCGTATCGGCACGATCCGGCCGAGGTCTGTCTCGGAGATACGCGATTCAAACTGGACGCTCGGATGCGAGACGATCGAGCGGGGCTATGCGGATTTCTGGCAGTATGCCGATTACATCGCCCCTCTCGGCATCAAGACAATCCGCATCCAGACGGGCTGGGCGCGCTGTGAGCCGGAGAAGGGCCGGTTCGACTTTGAATGGCTCGATAAGATCGTTGATTTCGCCCGATCCAAAGGTGTGAACGTGCTCCTTGAGACGAGCTACGGCAACCCTATCTATCCTGGCGCGGGCGGTTGGGATCTCGGGGCCGGCTTCCCGACGAGCGAGGAGGGGTTGGCCGCATGGGACCGTTGGATTGAGACGCTCGCCACGCATTACAAGGGGCGCGTGCGCGACTGGGCGATGTGGAACGAGCCAGACATCCGCAACCCTGCGCTGCCAGGGCATGAGGTGGCGAAGACGCCGCAGGACATAGCGGTGTTCAATGTCCGCACGGCAAAGATCATCCGCAAGGTGATTCCCGATTCACGGATCGCCGGGCTATCGCTCGCAACTGTCCGCGCCGAATTCTTCGAGGACTGCCTCAAGACGATGGGGGAGGACGTGAGGCTGTTCGATTGGTTCATCTACCACGGCTATGCGGTTGCGCCTGAATCCTCTTACGATTCGGTCGAGAAGCTGAAGGCTGTGCTGAAGAAGTACCACCCTGCGGCGAAGATGCGGCAGGGCGAGAACGGGTGCCCCTCCGAGCTTGCGACGAGGTTCGCCATGTCTGGCGTTGCCTGGAGCGAATACTCGCAGGCGAAGTGGGACATGCGTCGGATGCTCGGCGACCTCGGGCATGACGTGGAGTCGAGCGTGTTCACCATTTGCGACTTCAACCATGTGGGACGCGAGATAAACCGCAAGGGTCTCCTCCGCGCGAACGCAGGGAAGAAGGTGCTCGCCGTCAAGCGCGCGTACTATGCCGTGCAGAACGTCGTCTCGGTGTTCGACAGCAATGTGACGCGGATTGCGGAACCGGCAATCACGAATGTTGACATCTCCGTTGCGTACTACGAGTACCGCAACAGGTCTGGACTGCCGATATACGCTTTCTGGTCCTGCGGGCGTCCTGAACGTCAGAACAGTTCGGCCAATCCCCGTGAACGGCGTTATGTGACCGTCTATCTCCGTCCGGAAGATTCATTCGAGACGCGTCCGACCGTTTTCACTGTGAAGGGGCAACCGATGAAGGACCCCGTATGGGTGGATCTGCTCACAGGACGCATCTACGCCTATCCCAAGGGCAACATGCGGGAGGTTGACGGCGAGACGTTCTACATTGACGTGCCGGTCTATGACTCTCCCTGCCTGCTTACGGAGCGAGCCGCGCTGGATCTGATGGATTAACGATTAACCACTAACGACTAACCGTTATGACGCTTGTAGAATTCGTTCCGCCAGTGCCGCATCCACTGTGGGAGCTGTGTCCGCAGATGGGAATCACGGATGTGATCGTGAAGGTGAATCCTGATTTGACGGGGCTACCCGACCCGTGGCGATATGAGACGCTCGCGAAGATCGTCGGGCGGCTTGCCGACGCCGGGCTGAAGGTGGTTGGGTTGGAAGGCGATCCGTTCGACATGACACCGATCAAGAATTTCGGGGAACAGGAAACGGGGAACGGGGAACGGGAAGAGGCGCTGGCGCACTATCGCGAACTGTTGGAGAGCATGGCGCGCTTGGGGATAAAGCTTCTCTGCTACAACTTCATGGTCGGGAAGGGGTGGTCGCGCACGGGCGTGCGGGAAGGGCGTGGCGGCGCAAAGGCAACCTACTTTTCATTGTTCGGTAATCGTCACAACCCTTCGCAAAACGCAGCCACAAGCGCTGCGCCCACTGAAGGAGAAGATTCTGTACAGCTAAAGCTCTCGCGCGAACAGGTCTGGGCGAACTATGAATATTTCATCAAGTCGGTGATGCCCACGGCCGAGCGGTGCGGCGTGCGCATGGGGCTCCATCCGGACGATCCTTGCCTTCCGTCGCTTGGCGGCTATGCGCGGATCTTCGGCAGTGTGGAGGCCTACGACCGCGCCTATGCGCTCTATCCCTCGCCGTCAAACGCCGTCACTTTCTGCCAAGCGAACTTCAAATTGATGTTGGGGAATGGGGAACGGGGAATGGGGAATGGGAATTCTCAACTCGAAACCCGAGACTCGAACCTTCAAACTCTCGAAGGAGTTGCGCGTCACTTCGGCAAGCGCATCGCGTTCATCCATGTGCGCGATGTGGAAGGGACGAAGGAAGATTTCACCGAGCTTTTCCATGACCAGGGCGATACGGATCAGTTCGCTTTGATGCGCACCTACCGCGAACTCGGGCTTGATGTGCCGGTGCGTGGCGACCATGTGCCGGAAATGGCCTATGACCGCACACTCACGCCAGAAGGGACGCCCGGCTACTTCACCCTTGGTCGTCTCTTCGCCAATGGCTACCTCAAGGCTCTCCTCCAATGTACTGCCCGCAAGACGGGGACTTGCAATGAGCAAACAGGTGATGAGTGATGGTTTTGGGCTGGTGGAATCCTATTTCACTTACCTTTTACAAGTTATCATCTACTTTATGGTATAATTTGTGCTGTTGCAGAAAATGGGTATTCAACGGAGAGGGATAGAAACATGGAAGCAAGACATGTCCGCCTTATTGGTGCAGCGGCAATCGCATTCTTCGCGGGTGCGCTGTTTGCGACCGACTATTATGTGGATGCCAACAACGGCAACGACGACTGGGATGGTACCGCCGCCGTCGCCGCCGCAGATGTTGAAACGTCCAAGATAGGCCCGAAGAAGACGCTTGTCGGGGCGATGGAGATTCAGGGGCTTGGCGCGGGCGACGTGGTCCATGCCGCAGAGGGCGTGTACGACGAGAAAGAGGTGTGGGCGGCGGACAGTTCCAACCGCGTTGTGGTTGCGGCAGGTGTCGGTCTCAAAGCGGATGGGCGCGCGTCCGAGACTATCATCATGGGCCATTCGAGCGAGGCGGCTTCGAACGGGATTGGTCCTGATGCTGTGCGGTGTGTGCGATTGGAGTCCGGTGCGTGGATACAGGGCTTCACCATCACGGGTGGACGGACGCCTGCGTCCACGGACGGCGGCGGCGTAAGCTCCGCTGGCGCCGTTGTAGATTGCATCGTTACGGGGAATGGGTGCGGCAATCGTGGAACGGGCGTGACTGGCGGTTGGTGCATAAGGTGCCGGTTCTACTCAAACAACAAGGCCGGTAACTATGGCGCATACATGGGAAGCGGTCTCATAAGTTGTGTGTTCACTGATGGGGATGTATATTACGGGAATGGTCTCATATTGAACTGCTACCTGACCGGAAATACATGGAGCCCTAACAATCTTTCGCCCGTGTACAATTCCTACATCTACAAAGACAACGGAAGAAAGGCGTACACCAATTGCGTATTCAATATGGCGGCGTCATTGATGTCGAGTACATCCACCTATGATCCGGAGACGTGCACATTTTCCGTCAATTATTCCGGCAAGTTCGATTCCGATTTCAGGCCATTGTCCGGGACGCTTTTTGTCGATGCCGGAAGCAGGGCGCTTTACGACAAGGCGTTCCCTGCGGCATGGGTGCGGTTCAAGGACAAGGATTTTGCGCTCGGGCCGCGTTGTATCGGCGAGATCGACATTGGCGCGGGCGAGTTTGACTGGCGTGCGTTTCCGCCGGAGACCGGGTTGGAGTTCACCATCGAGACGGTCGAGGGTGGCGAACGGTTGCGAGTGTGGCGGAATTTCACGAGTGACAAGCTTGTGAAGGGCTTCACCTACGGCGATACGACGGTGCTGTTTGATGGGCTTGAGGGCGGCGTTTGGGAGACGAACGTGACCGGACAGGCGATCGCCAACTCGCTCACGCCTATCTACGAGACGAACCAGACCGACTGGTACGCAAACCCTGACCCGACGAAGGGAGACGACGCTAACAAGGGTTACCATCCCGACTGCCCGAAGCGTACGCTCGTTGCGGCGATGGCGCTGGCGAAGTCAGGCGACGTGGTCCATGCGGCGGCGGGCGTGTACAATGAAGGACAGGCGACCGCCAATACGTCGAGCCGCGTCAGCATCCCCGCCGGCGTGGGGCTTGTTTCGGACGAAGGCGCGGAGAATACGGTGATTGAGGGCTACACGCCGGTTTACTACGACGAGAACAATGTGAAGAAGATCGGTGGCGTCGGTTCGGTACGGTGCGTGTCGATGAGCGGAACGGCGTACATCAAGGGCTTCACGCTGCGCAACGGTGCGACATGTCCTTCCTCCAACACATACGGCGACAACGGCGGCGGCGTTTCGGGCGGCACCGCCATCGACTGCATCATCACAAACTGCTACGCGGTACGGGGTGGGGGCAGCGTCAGCGCCAAGTTGATCCGTTGCTACATGGCTGGCTGCGGATATGTAACGGGCACGAACGCGTCCGGTCAGGTCGGCAACAATTCTGGGTATGGCATGTATGGCGGCAGCGCCTACGATTCGTACATCGGAAGCGATTCGCTGGACGTTGTCAACTTCGTGAATTGCACCATTTCGGGCCTGTGGGTGGCGAGCGGCAACTTCACGCATCTGTACAATTCATGCGTGATAGGTAGTGGCAACAGCCTGACATCCTCCACGAATACGTTGTGGGGGTTCATCCGTACTGGAATGGTTCTCGGCGAGGGATCATCGGTTGGAACGTTCTCCATTGATCCGGAAACGAAGCGTCCGTTGGCCGACGCGACCAAGGCGATTGATAAGGGTAATGTGGCGTACTATACGTACCCGGCCGGGTTCGAGCACGAGATGGGCAAGGATTTCGCGGGCGGTCAGCGCATCTACAACGGACAGATCGATATCGGTTGCGGCGAGTACGACTGGCGTGGTGTGTTTGGCGGCAAGCTGAACGGGAAGGGACGCGCGGAAGTGACGGCGGCAAGCGCGAACGTGACGACGAATACGCTTGACGGCGTGGTGCTGCACAGTGGCGATTCGGTGGAGGTGGAATACACGGTAGCGAGTGTGGCGGCGCACACCTGCACGTTCAAGGTCGCCGTCTCGGGCGAAGGTTCGGTGACGGCACGGTTTGGCGACGCGGTGCTCGTGCCGGATGCGTCTGGCACGTACACGTTCAGCGGCGCGACGGGCGTGAATCGTGTGACGATCTTGTTCGAGGGCGCGGGAAGCGCGGTTGTCTCCAGCTTCGTGGGTCCGCATGTCGGCGTGCAGTTCGTGATACGGTAGTTGAGGATTGAGAGTTGAAAAAGGTGGTTGCCATATTGCTGCTCGCGGCGGCGGGCGGTGCGGGCGGCGCGCTCGTGAAGGTGCCGGAGGGGTTTGTTGTGGAGGAGTCCGCGTTGCCGGCGCCGCCGGTGTTCCTGCGGAACCTCCAAGAGACGGTACCGGCGTACAAGGCGCGGATGAAGTGCGTGGAGTCCGAGGGGATGTTCATGGATACGGTGAGCATCAACTTCCACGACTACGGCATGGTGGCTGTGGCTAGATGGAACGAGGGCTTTGACGAGATCAACGCTGCTGTGGAGCTCGGCGCGAAGTACATTCGCACGTCGAAGCCGGAGGAGGCGCGGCGGCATCTTGCGGAGATCGTCGCGCGGCGGACGCGTCCGGTGAAGGCGGCGGAGTTCCGCATACGGGATCCGTTCGTGCTGGCCGATCCTGCGACGAAGACCTACTTCCTGTACGAGACTACCTCGCCGTACCTCGGCAAGCCCTACGCACGCGGCGTGAGCGTGCGCACCTCGAAGGATCTCGTCACATGGTCGCCGCCGCGCAAGGTGCAGGAAGCGCCGCTCGATTTCCATGCCAAGACGCAATGGGCACCGGAGGTCTATCGCTACGGGGACGGCTACCTGATGTTCGCGTCGCTCGCGAAGCATCCGGAGGGCGAGCGCACGATCAAGCTGTTCGGCGAGGATCAAGGGAAGCCCGTGTCTGAATGGTGGCACACGAACGACCGTGGCGTGTGGGTGTACCGTTCGGCCTCGCCGTTGGGTCCGTTCTTGCCGGTTTCGGACAGGCAGATAACGCCGAAGAACTGGCTTGCGATTGACGGCACGCTCTGGGTCCAGGACGGGAAGCCGTTCATGGTGTTCTGCCATGAGGGGGTGCAGACCGGGAATGGGGAGATGAGTCTCGCGGAGATGTCGCCCGATTTCACGCGGTTCGTTTCCGAGATAAAGGTGCTGTTCCGGGCGAAGGATGTGCCGGGAGGAAGCCGCGTGACGGATGGTCCGTGGATATTCCGCTCTGAAAAGAGCGGACGGCTCTTCATGACGTGGAGCAACTTCGTGTCGGGCAGCGGGTATTCGGTGATCCTCGCGGAGTCGCCGAGCGGCGATGTGCGGGGGCCGTGGACAAACCAGCATGTGATCTACGGGAAGAACGGCGGACATGGGATGCTCTTCAAGACGTTCGACGGCAAGCTGAAGTTCGCGTTGCACTATCCGGAGCGGCGCGGCTTCGAGCATCTCCGCCTTCTCGACGCCCAAGATACGGGGGGCGATCTTGTGCTTACGGATCCGGATTAGGGATCGGGCATGGCCGCGGAATCAAATTTGATTGCCTCAAGGCCTTCAGGATCTGTTGTATAGTTGACTTTTGACTTGTCATCAAAAATCATCTCGATTGTCTTGTTTTCAGGAGTTATTTTGCTTTCAATGATTAGAACCTTTGATGTTGCCTTATCGGTTGAGTTTTTGTATATGTCGTCTCCAAGGTATGTGAATGTCCATTCGTATTCTCCGACAGGATATTCATCGTTTTTGATTTCAACAACTAGCTTTCCCTTTTTCACTTCACCCTTTTTAGCCACGTCGACTGTTTTGCCGTTGCTTATTGTCATGTTTCCGGTTGCGTTTTCAGGCAATGTTACTGTAAACATTATGCCGTCTGCGTCTGTGACATTAATGTCATGTGCTTTCACCTTGATATCCGAATCGATTTTAAGCACTGTAAGCTTTCCGGTTGCTGTAGCATCTGTGAATGAGTCGTCACCGGAATATGCAACACTTACGTCATACTCATCTGGAAGGACGTTTCCAAGATCAATTGTGGAGTTCAAAGTCAAATCTGTCAATGTTTTGCTGTGTTTTTTGCCTGCAAGGGTAATGTTTACCTTTCCGGTTGCCAGGGAATTGTAGTTGAGTGTGAGTGTGGTATTTTCTGAGTATGGAACTTCTCCGTCGACGAGTGAAAGGCTTGGATTGCCTTTATTTACATTTATATAAATGGTATATGTGGCATTTTCCACTGATGCTGTCACGCCTGAATTTCCCCCACTATTCGGAGTATATATGATTGTTTCCCCAAATTTGGCAGTATCGCTGCTGAGATTTCCTTTTTCTGCAGTGATTTTCAAATCGACAGGTTTCAGGAGATTCTTGTCATATGGGGTTGTAGTGTTGGTGCTTGAATCATATGCCCATATTGTAAATGTTACATTGGATGTGTCTGACATGTTCATTGTGTCGGGAGTTGCTATTGCATTTAAAAATAGCCATTTGCTGCAATACATTACCCCAGGATTGTCTTTGTAGTTGCTTTCATTGTGTCCGAACCAATTGTAGTCTGTATTGGATTGTGTATCAAACATGAAAGGAGTTCCATTGTTGTTTAGGAAAATATTATTGCTGATATCACATGAAGCTCCATTAACAGATACGATAGTATTAGCGCAGTTGTTTGTAAAAACACTGCCAGTGATTTGTCCAGAACCACTTATTCCGTATACTATAGAATAGTCCTCTGCAGTATTGTTTGTGAAAATGCAGCCTTCGACTATCACATT
>CACZCD010000026.1:0-63625 GCA_902779565.1 uncultured bacterium
AGTATCTCAATCTGCTGCTTCATATCTTTTAGACTTTCGCTTACTTTTGCTTCCTACTTCGCCTCCCGGAAGAACCGGCGCATCTCCTCTTCGGTCTTGCAGCCGAGCAGCCGCTCGTAGCCGTTGTTGGCGCGGAGCGCGCGGCTGATGAACGCCATCAGCTGGAGATACGGACTCTGCGCCGACTCCGGCGCAACGGTCAGCACAATGATCTGGATCGCGGAATGGTCGATCGTCTCGTAGTCGGCGATGGTCCCCGTCTCGCTCGCGGAGTTGTCCACGAGCGCAACCGCGCCCACGATCCCGCTCACGGCGTCCGTACGGCCATGCGGCACCGCAATGCCGCAGTCGAGCCCCGTCGGCATCGAGGCCTCGCGCGAGAACACCGCCTTCTTGACGGCCTCCACATCCGAAATGCGCTGCGAATTCGTGCTCGCCAGCGCCTCGATCATCTTCTCGATCGCCTCCTGCTTCGAGCTGGCCTTGAACCCCGGCAGCATGGCGAAGCCCTGCACATAGCGGCTCACGCCGGAACCGTCGCCGGCGGAGGCCAGCTCGGTTTCGTTCTTTAGCAACGTCTCAAGCTCGTCGCGGCGAACGGGCTTCGAGATCGACTGCGCGATCTCCTTCAGTTCGCCCACAACCTCCATCCACGCCGTCATCACGATGGACTCTTCCTCGGGCGTACACTCAAAACGGATCACGTCGCGCTCGCGCCGCATGGAGATCTCAAAGTCGTCCATCTGGATCTCCCAGATGTTGTCGTCGGAGTTGAGCAGATAGGTGAAGAAGCCCTCCTTCTGGAACGCCTTCACGAGGTGGTCGATCATCAGCTTCGCGATCGACTCGGAGGCCAGCTGGAACGAGAACGGACGCGAGCCCTCGGTGTTCGCCTTGCGGTCGCCGCGCATGCCGTCGCCCTTCAGGTTGAAGAGCCCCACGAGGCAGGGCGGCGCGACGACCGTGGTGACAAGCGTCATCAGGATGCCGATGCCGAACACCTCCTGCGTGAGATAACCGTTGGAGAGGCCGATGCCCGCGATGATGAGCGCCACCTCGCCACGCGGGATCATGCCCGCCCCCACGCGGAGCGCCCCCTTCACGTTGAAGCCACAGATGAGGGAAGGAATCGCACAACCCAGGATCTTGGCGCCCACGGCCAACGCCGTGTAGATGCCGCCGAAGATCAGCACCGGCTTCGAACAGAGCGCGTTCAAATCCACCATCATGCCCATCACACAGAAGAACACCGGCACGAGGAAGGTATAGACGCTCTGGAGGTTCTCCTCGATCATGTGCTTAAGATCCGTGCGGCTCAGGGCAAGCCCCATCACGTAGGCGCCGATGATGAGCGTAAGCCCCAGTGCCTCGAAGAGTCCCGCGATCACGAGCGAAAGACCGAACGCGAGCGTGCCGATCGCGACGGGTGATTTGAAGAGCTTGAGGAGCCACGAGATCTTCTTCGCGAGCACCAGTCCCAGCACCGTTCCACCGAGCCACACGCCGATCGCGTTCAGCGCCGTCTTGCCGATCTGCCCCCACGGAATGCCGCCCTGCGCCGCGCCGCCCGCCGCCGCGCCCGCCGTCTGCGCGCCGATGATGCCCATGCCGATCGCAAGCACGATGATGCCGAGCACGTCGTCGATCACCGCGCCCGCCATGATCGTCACGCCCTCCTCCGAATCCATCTTGCGGCGTTCGGAGAGGATGCGCGCCGTGATGCCGACCGATGTCGCCGTGGACATGATGCCCATGAACATCGCCGCCGGATCCAACACCGCCTTCATCACCTGACCCGACTGCACATAGCCATGCAGCTTCGCGAGGCAGTCGATGCCGCCCAGCAGATCCGGGAAGAGGCTCACGGCATAGACCGCGCACAGATCGCCGAGAAGGAACGAGAACACCACGCCGCCGATGCCCACCAGCGAACCGGCGAACGCGAACTTCAAGAACATCTTGAGGTTCGTCTCGATGCCCGAGAGGAACAGCAGCACCACGGAGGCGACCGTGCAGATGCCGTACAGCTCCGGCGAGACCGCGAACGGCGCCGTGCCCGTCGCCTTCGCCATCTCCATCAGATACGCACCGCGGAAAAGGCCGTACTGGAAAAGACCGGAGCCGAAGCCGATGCCGCCCAGCGCCCACGGTCCAATCAAGATGCCCACGCCCAACTCGCCCAACACGCTCGGCAACTTGAGGAGCGAAGCGAACATCCCGCCCAGCTTCGCCGCAAAGAGGATCAGCCCGATCTGAAGCGCCAGAAGCGTCATCTTTTCGGTCAGCGGCAGCTCTTCCGCATGGAATCCGGACGCAGCGGCAGGAGCCGCTTCGGCGAAAACACCCGCCACGGCCATCACCACGGCCGCAGCCACCAAAAACTTTCTGTTTTTCATACGGGCGGGGATTATATCAAAAATCCGCCGTTGCGACCACATCCACGCCCGTGCCGCAAACATCGGAGAGGATCACATCGCCGATCCGCTTGGGCGGGATCACCGTGGTGTTCGCCAAGAGGTTCGTCACATCCGAGATGAGACGCTTCGGGATCGCCGTGCGCGTCTTCACGGGCAACGGGCGGCGCGAACCCGCCACCTTCACCAACCCCGTCACCATGCGCGTGGGGTTCGTCGCCTCGGCGCGGCCGTACGTCTCGCCACGCGGACATCCCTGACCGGTGACGGTGACCTTGTCGCCGTCCACCGAGACCTCTAGTTCGCAGCCCTTCGGGCAGTTAATGCAGATCAAGCGCATACTTCGCAGCACTCCTTCCCGCGATTTCAGAATCGCGCGATACCCAATCGACAAGATCGTAAACTCTCACCACGTTGCCGCCGGCGAACACGCCCGGCATCGAAGTCGCCATCGCCGCATCGACCTTCGGCCCCCGCGTCTTCGGATCGATCTCGATGCCCGCCGCCTTCGTGAGCTCATTCTCGGGGATGAGTCCGCACGAAAGCAACAACGTATCGCAGTCGTAGTGGATCTCCGTGCCGAGGATGGGCTTGAGGTTGTCATCCACCTTGCTCACCTTCACGCCCGTCACGTGCTCCGTACCCTCGACGTCCGTCACCGTATGGCTCAGGAGAAGCGGGATGTCGAAATCCTGAAGGCACTGCACCACGTTCCGCATAAGACCCGAACTCTTCTTCATGATCTCAATGCACGCGAGCACCTTCGCGCCCTGGAACGTGAGACGCCGCGCCATGATGAGGCCGATGTCGCCGGAACCGAGGATCACCACCCGCTTGCCCGGCATGATGCCCTCCATGTTCACAAGACGCTGCACCGTCCCGGCGGTGTACACGCCCGCCGGACGCGTGCCCGGCGTCATCAGCGCGCCGCGCGGACGCTCCCGGCAGCCCATCGCCAGCACCACGGCCTTCGTCTTGATCTCCTGAAGCCCCTCGCGTCGGCTCATCGTGGTGACCGTGATCAGCTTCCCGTCGGCGTCCTTCGCGAACTCCACCACCATCGTGCCGCAGCGCGTGGGGATCGAAAGCTTTTCCGCCATCTCGATATACCGCTTGGCGTACTCCGGACCCGTCAGCTCCTCCTTGAAGCGGTGCAGACCGAACCCATTGTGGATGCACTGCTGGAGAATGCCGCCCGCCGCGTCATCGCGCTCGAGCACCAGCACGTTCTGCGCCCCCGCCTCCTTGGCGGCGCAGGCGGCGGCAAGTCCAGCCGGCCCCGCGCCGATCACCGTGACGTCCCAGATGTCGCCCGCGTGCGCCGCCTTCTCGGCGTCCAGTGCGCGCAAGGCGGCCGGCGCCTTCTTGCGGCTTGCGAGGAACGCTTCCGGCGGAAGCCCCAGCTCCTCACCCAAGATCTCAATGAGGCGCGGCGTGCAAAACCCGCCCTGGCAGCGGCCCATGCCGCTGCGCGTGCGGCGCTTGATGCCGTCGAGCGTGCGCGCCCCTACGCGGGCGCGAATCGCGGCGCGGATCTCGCCCTCCGTGATCTCCTCGCAACGGCAGATCACGCGTCCGAAAGACGGCTCCTTCTTGATCAGCTCGGCCAGATCCTTTTTGGACATTTCGCGCGTGACCGGCCATTCGGAGACATCGTGGGAAATCTCGGTTGCGGCCTTCCGCTCGACGCGCCGGCCATCCTTGCGCATCCCATTGAGTTTCTCGACCACGAGACCGGAAAGGTACTCGCCCAGCGCCGGCGCGGAGGTGAGTCCCGGCGACTCCACGCCGACGGCGTTGAAGAAGCCCGGCGCATCCGGCGGCTCGCCGAGAATGAAATCGCTCACCGTCGTCTCATGCGCACGCAGACCGGAGAACTCCGTGATCACCTTGTTGAGCGGGAGCTCCGGCCATGTGCGCCGCGCGCCCGCCTTCACCTTTTCAAGACCCTCGTAGGTGGTGGCCTTGTCCTCCTTGTCGGGGATGTCCTCCGCCGTCGGCCCCACGATCACCGTGCCATCGACCGTCGGCGAGACGAGGATGCCCTTGCCCATCTTCGACGGCACCTGGAACATCGTCGCGGAGAAGCTCTTCTCCTCGTCGCGGTCGAGCATCAGGTATTCGCCGCGCCGTGCCTGGATGTTGTACTTCGTGGCGGAGACGAGATTGTTCAGCTCGTCCGAATGGATGCCCGCGCAGTTGATCACGCAGGTTGCCGCGAAGGTGCGCCCGTCCGCGCAGGAGAGCCGCCATCCATCCTCCGTCTTCTCGATCTTCACAACCTGCGCGTCGAACGCGAACGTCACCCCGTTCGCCGCCGCGTTCTCGGCGGCGCGGAACGCCAGCTGGTACGGACAGCAGATGCCGCCCGTCGGCGCCCAGAGCGCGGCGACCGCCTCCGGCGACACGTTCGGCTCGCGTTTCCGCAGCTCCTCCTGCTCGATGATCTCCACCGGCACGCCGTTCACGCCCGCGCGTTCCTTCAGATCTTCAAGCGACTTGCGCTCATCGGCGGAGAACGCCAGCACGAGCGAGCCGTTGCGCTTGAACGGCACCTTCAGCTCCTTGCACGTGTTCTCGAACATCTGGTTGCCGAGCACGTTGAACTTCGCCTTGTTCGTGCCGGGCTTCGCGTCGAAACCCGCATGGACGATGGCGGAGTTCGCTTTCGAGGCGCCTTCCGCCACGTCACCACCGGCCTCCACAACAAGCGTGCGGAGGCTGTATCGGCTCAATTCGCGCGCGGTGAGGCATCCCACCACACCCGCGCCGATCACGATCACATCATTCTGCATGACTATTCCATTGGTCTCTTTCGGGTGCAAATGATACCACAGACCCGCCTTCCGTTGCAACTGGCGGCACCCGGGAACTATCAGACGCGGCGAAACACCAGCGAGGTGTTCACGCCGCCGAACGCGAAGTTGTCGGACATCGCGTACTCGGTCTCCCGCGCGCGCCCTTCACCCTGGATGAAATCGTTTTCGCCGCAACGTGCGTCCGGCTCCACGAGATTCAGGTTCGGCGCGAACCAGCCGTTGCGCAGCATCTCCACCGTCAGGATGGCTTCAATCGCGCCGCAGGCGCCGAGCGTGTGCCCCGTGTAGTTCTTGATCGTGGAGACGGGCACCCGGCCGGCGCCAAAGACAGACTGCGTGGCCGTTCCCTCCGCAATGTCGCCCAGCGTCGTGGCCGTGCCGTGCGCGTTCACGTAGCCAATCGCCGAGGGCGGCAACGCGGCATCCTCCAGCGCCAACGCCAGCGCCCGCGCCATCGTTTCGGCGTTGGGCTGCGTGACATGGCGGCCATCCGTGTTCAGGCCGAAGCCGACGACCTCCGCGAGAATCCGCGCGCCTCGCGCACGCGCGCGATCCATCTCTTCTAGGATGAGCGTGGCCGCACCATCGCCGATCACAAGCCCCGTCCGTGACTTGTCGAACGCGCAGGGTGTCTTTTCCGGCGTCTCGTTCAGGCAGGAGGTCGAGAAGAGCGTATCGAAAACCGCCACTTGCGTGACGGAGAACTCCTCAGCGCCGCCGGCAATCATCACGTCCTGCTTCCCGGACGCGATCGCCTCGTAGGCCTCGCCGATGGCCAGCGAACCGGAGGTGCAGGCCGTACCCGTCGGCAGCAGACGCCCCGTGGTGCCAAAGTGGACGGAAAGGTTCACGGCCGTCGTCTGCGGCATCATCTTCAGGTAGGTGGCGCTCGTGACGTTCTTCACCTCCCGGCTCACAAGGATGCTCGCGAAATCGAGATTCGCCTCCACGCCACCCGAACAGGAACCATAGGCGATCCCCAACCGCCCGCCCTTGAGCGTGGCGACATCCTCCGCGAGCCCCGCGTCACGAAGCGCCTGCTCCGTCGCGAACAGCGCCATTTCCGAAACCGGACTCATCGTGCGGACGACTTTGCGCGTATAGGATTCCGGCCGCACGTAGCCGCTCGGCGCCCACAGCGCGGTGTGAAGCCCCTTGTAAGTGGCGAGATCCTCGGAGACCTGCACGCAGTTGCGCAAAACCTTGAGCCGGGCAAAAGCGTCCGCCACAGAGTGCCCGAGCGAACTGACAATCCCCGCACCAACTATTGCAACTCGTCTTCTCAAATCATCCCTCCATTCACCTGCAGCACCTGACGCGTGATGTAGGAGGCCTCCTCCGATAGAAGAAACTTCACCGCCGCCGCCACTTCGGACGGACGCCCAAACCGACGCATGGGAATGGCCTTCTTGACCTCGTCGGCGGGAATTGATTCAACCATCTCCGTTTCGATAACGCCCGGCGCCACGCAATTCACGGTGATGTTGCGTCGGGCCAGTTCGACGGCCAGCGACTTCGCGGCCCCGATAAGCCCCGCCTTGGCGGCGGCATAGTTGGCCTGACCGCGATTGCCCATCACGCCCGAGACCGACGAAATCACGACGATCCGTCCCGGTGCGCGCGTCTGCACCATCGGCAGCACCAGCGGTTTGAGGACGTTGTAGAAACCGTCGAGATCCGTCCGAACCACGCGATCCCATTCCTCCGCCTCCATCGCGGGGAAGGCGTTGTCCGACGCGATGCCGGCGTTCAGCACCACGCCATACGGCGCGCCGTTCGCCGCCACCCATTTCTCGAGCGCGACGGCCGCCGCCTCGCGGTCGGACACGTCAAACACGAGATCCGTTCCGCCGGACCGGACCGAGTGGGTGACCACATGGTAGCCCGCGGCGGTCAGCGTCTCCGCAATGGCCTTGCCGATCCCTCGGCTCGATCCCGTTACGATTACTTTCTTCTCATTCGCCATCATCTCTCTCCGCTTCACTCACCCTTCCACTTTTCCACCCTTCCACTTTTCAACCTTCTAGCGTCACTTCTCCCTGCTCCAACACACTCTCCGGCGGCTGATAGGCGGTGAACAGCGCCGTTGCAACCGTCGCACCGTCCGGATCCATGATCGAACAGTCGAAGGACGCAAACGCGTCGTCGTCATAGACGCATTTCGCATTCGCCACATAACGCTTCCCGCTCTCAAACGTCGCAACCTTCACCTCCATCCGCCGCGTGCCAAGAACGAAACCGACCTTGGGAGCCACCCCCCGCCGCCGATGCTCTGCGCCCACGGCGAGCGCCATCGTCTGCGCCATATATTCAACGGCGGCACAGGCGGGCACACCCTTCAATTCGGGATCGTAGAAGATGCAACCGGGCGATGTGTCCGCCACCGCAGAGGCCACTCCGGGCACATCCACAGAGATCAGCTCCGCCAGCAGGACCATCGGCGGGCGATGCGGCAGAAAATCGGCGGGGCGAAGAGGTTCGTTCATGCGTCCACCCCCTCCACCATGCCCGAAGAGGCAATCGCCCCTCCGACAGACATTGTGAACGAAAAGGCTCGCAGCCCCTTGCGCACGACTTCCAAGCGCACACGTTCATTCGGCCGCACCAAACGGCGGAACTTGATGCGTCGATACACCCCCGCATCCGGGAAATCGGCAAAGACCCGGCGCGCGATGCGCCGCAGATAGAAAAGCTGCGCCACGCCGGGCAACACCGGAAAATCAGGGAAGTGTCCCGCAAACCATTCGCCGTCCGGCGGAAAAACCACCTCCGCCACAAGTGAATCCGGCGCCACCTCCCACGCAAGCAGTTCGGGATCGCGGCAGTTCGGGACAGCTTGCGCGTCATCAACAGTCATGGACGGAAACCTTACTGCGCCGCACCGCCGGTGAGCCTCTCCAGCACATCAAGCAGATCACCCACCGTCCGGATCGACTTGAAATCCTCGGACGAAACCTCCATGTCCCACTCGTTCCGCAACCGCACGACTAAATCTACGGCATCAATGGAATCAAGGTCCAGATCTTCATAGAAACGCGCCTCCGGCACGATTGCGGATTCGTCACACTCGAATTCCTTGACGAGCGTTTCCTTGACATGTTTGAACAGTTCTTCTCTTTTCATCGCGGCATATTATATCAAAAAAGCGCCGGTTATGGGGAGCGGGCGGCCAACGCACGGGCGACATCGGGCACGGCGGCCAGCAAATGCCGCGTGTAATCGCTCTGCGGGTGCTCAAACACGTCCGCCGAAGTGCCCACGTCCACAAACAGCCCGCGCTGCATCACGCATACGCGGTCGCACACGTTCTTCACAACCGCGAGGTCATGGGCGATCAGAAGGATGGAAAGCCCGAGATTCCGCCGCAGATCGCGCAGCAGGTTCAGGATGCGCGCCTGCACGCTCACGTCAAGCGCGCTCACCGGCTCGTCCGCGATCAGCACCTCCGGCTCGCAGGCGAGCGCCCGCGCGATGCTCACGCGCTGGCACTGTCCGCCCGACATCTCGCGCGGGTACTGTTCCAGCACCGCCGCGCTCAGCCCCACGATCTCCAGGAGCTTCGCCGCCTTCTCCGGAATGGTTCCCAGCCCCTGAAGATAACCGGCGGACGACCCGCGCCGCCGCGCGGCGGCATGGGACAACACCTCCTCCAGCGTCTGGCGCACCGTCATGCGCGGATTGAGGGAGCCGACGGCGTCCTGAAACACCATCTGAACCGAGTTCGCGCGGTTGATGATCGTTCCGGCGGAAGCCTTCTCGAGTCCGATGAGCGTCTTCGCGATCGTCGATTTCCCGCTGCCCGATTCGCCGACAATGCCCAGCGTCTCGCCCCGCGCCAACGTAAAGCTCACGCCCTTCACGGCCTCCATCGCGCCATAGCGCACATGGAGATCGGTCACCTCAAAAACTGGCAGTTGTTCCTTCATGTTCGGCGTATTATAGCATGCCGCGCCCGCAAGTCAAACGGCGGACACGTTTCAAGACTTCAAAATGCAATTTCCTTGCCCTCGTGCCCTTTGCATTTTCCGGAGGACGTCTTCTCCGGCAGGAGGCGGGAAATGAACTCGGAGAGCCGCCACGGCAGCGAAGCGAGCAGCCACACGCCGAAACGCATCGGCCACGGGAACGCAATCAGCCCGATGTTCCGGTCCACACGGTCGAGGATGATCTCAGCCGCGCGGTCCGCCTCCATGAAGAACGGCATCGGGCAGGTGTTGCGATCCGTGATGCGCGACCGGATGAACCCTGGACAGATTACGTTCACCCAGATGCCCTCCCCCTTCAGCATCCCGCGCAACGAGAGCGCCCAGCTTTTCATCGCCGCCTTTGTCGCCGCGTACGAGGGACACGTCGAAAGCGGCGCATAACCCGCGATGCTCGCCGTGATCACGATCTGCCGGCGGCGCGGCGTACCGTCCGCCGCAACGGGGTTCCGCCGGAACAGCTCAATCGTCGGCAGCACCACATTCAGTCCACCACCGATGTTCGTCGCAAAGGTGCGCCGCACGTTCTCCTCGCTCTCGCTGCCGGTGCCGATGCCGGCGTTGGAGAATACGACCTCTAAAGGCGCAACGGCGTTGCATTCCTCTATCCAGGCGCGCACCGCCGCTTCGTCCGTCACGTCCAGGACGCGCCCTTCTACGTGTGATTGGGGGATTGACGCCTCTTCGCACCGTTTCACGACGGCGGCCAGACGCGCCGCATCGCGCCCGCACAAAAAGATGTTGCGCACGCCGCGCTGGGCGCACGCCACCGCAAGCGCCTCGCCGATCCCGCTTGAGCCGCCTGTAATCAAGACACTGTTCATTCGCTTCATCTTCGTTTCGAGTTTCGCCCTTCACTTATGGACTGTATTTAACCATATCTCCCGCAAAAAGACAAGCGGGGGCGCACCGTTTTATCCTGGGCGGCAGTCGCTGCGCGGTTTTCCGTTCTGTGCCGCAGGATAAATTCCGAAAAATTTCGCTTGCTTGCGCGCGCGCGTTATACTATAATGCGTGCCATGTTTTCGAAGTTAAAAGGTTTTTTCTCGGCCGATATCGGAATCGATCTCGGAACGGCGAACTCACTCGTGTACATGAAGGACAAGGGAATTGTCCTGCGCGAGCCATCGGTTGTCGCCATTGAGGAAGGATCCAAGCATGTCTTTGCGGTGGGCGCGGAGGCCAAGCGGATGCTGGGCCGCACGCCGGCCAACATCGTCGCCATCCGTCCGATGAAGTCGGGCGTGATCGCCGATTTTGACATCACGCAGGCGATGCTCAAGTATTTCATCGAAAAGGTCGCGCCCAGCAGAATCAAGGCCAAATACTTCAGGCCGCGCGTGGTGATCGCCGTCCCAAGCGGAATCACCGAGGTGGAGAAGCGCGCGATTGAGGATGCGGGCCGCGCGGCGGGCGCAGGCGAGACCTTTCTGGTGGAAGAACCCATGGCTGCCGCGATCGGCGCAGGGCTTCCGGTTTCCGAACCGGCCGGCTCCATGATCGTCGATATCGGCGGCGGCACTTGTGAAGTGGCCATCATCTCGCTGGCGGGGATCGTGCATGCACGGTCCGTGCGCGTGGCGGGCGATGCCATGGACGAGTGCATCAGGCGGCACATGCAGCGCGTGTACAACCTTTTGATCGGTGAGCGCACTGCGGAAGAGATTAAAATGGAGATCGGCAGCGCATTTCCCACGGGAGACGAGAAGACCATGGAGGTGCGCGGCCGGGATATCGTGGCCACCTCCGAGGAAATTCGGGATGCACTTCAGGAGCCGGTGGCCTCAATCGTGGACGCCGTGCGCGTCACCCTTGGCAACTGCGAGCCGGAGCTCGCCGCCGATCTTGTCGATCGCGGCATCGTGCTCTCCGGCGGCAGTTCGCAGCTTCGGGGACTCGATCGGCTTCTTTCGCAGCAGACGGGGCTTCCCGTCACGCTCGCCGACGATCCGCTTTCGGCCGTGGCCGAGGGGACCGGTGCCGTGCTGAGCGAGCTCGACTTCCTCGCGAAGAACAAGAAGCATTGATCTTCCGGCGATCCTTCCGGCAGGGAAGGATTTGGAAAAAAAGACAGGCATAGTGGTTTGTGCGTGCACGCTCGCGTGCGCGGCCGTTGGTTTGTGGATCGCCGGCGGCTTTGCCGTCGCCTCCGAGGCCGTCTATCCCGTTGAACGCTCCGCCACCTGGTTCCAGCGCCACGTGACGTGCCGGCTTCGGACAATCTGGCGGCGGCAGAACTACGGTGCGGAGAATGCACAGCTCCGGCGCGCGAACGACATTCTCCAGATGGCCCTGCAGGAATCGGAGCGCGCCCGCGCGGCGCAAGGCGGCGCCAACGATGAAAAGCCAATGCCGCGACAGACCTGGATCGACGCTCCCGTCCTTTCGCGCGGCGGCACGACCGGCGCGAAGAACTTCCTCCGCATCGGGAAGGGATCGTCCCATGGCGTGCGGGAAGGCGCCGCCGTCGCGGTGCCGGATGGACTTGTCGGCATCGTCTCGGAAGTTTCGCCGCACACCTGCATCGTACGACTCATCTCCGATCCGTCGGTCAAGGTCTCCTGCGAGATTGAGACGGGCGATGCCGCGCTCGGCGCCGTGTACGGCATCGTGTCCGGACGGGAGACGACCACCGTCGCACAGACGGACGTGACCGTCCTCTATTTCGTCAACCCCCTCCGGATCAGCCACCTCAAGAACGGTTTCACGCCTTCGCCGCGCGCGCGCGTGGTGACCTCCGGCATGGGTGGCGTGTTCCCGAAGGGGCTCGTGGTGGGATACATGCTCTCGGATGTCCGCGACGACGAATCCAAACTTGAACGCGAGGCCGACATCGCACCGGCCGTCGATTTCCCTGCGCTGGAGGAGGTTTTCATCCGCCGTGAAAACTGATTTCGCCCGCCTCTGCGCCGCCCTGCTCGGGCTTGTGGTCTGCGCCGCCGCGCAGGACCTCGCGCCCACCCTGCTCGGCGCGAAGCCGCCGCTGCTGCTCATCTTCGGATGTCTGGCGGGGATTCCCACCGCCATCGTCGCGGGACTTTTCACGGATGCGCTCGGTGCCTTGCCGTTCGGTTGCTCGGCGCTGTTCTTCCTCGCCGTCGCCCTTTTCGTCCGGCTGGTACGCCCGGCGGCATTGGTGGGCGTGATGCTCGCGGCAGGTCTCTACCAGCTCTGGATCGCCCTGTGGGGTGATGCCGTCCTTTCCCTCCACCCCCTTCTCGGCGCGCTGGTGGTGGCGGCCGCACTCGCGCCGTTCATGCAGGCTCTGCTCCGGCTCGTACGCCGTCGCATCGGGATCGACGTGAAAGGAGACGCGGCACGATGAAGGTCTCCCGCTGGTCAATCCTCGCGCTCGCCGCACTCTTCGCGCTCGGTCTCGCCGAGCTGGCCCTGGAGTTGCATCACGTACAGGTCGTCGATGTCGCCGCGTTCAAGGCGGATCTCGCGCAACAGGCCACGCGCCGCATGCGCAAGCCTGGCATCCGCGGACGCATCCTCGATGCGAAAGGTGGCGTGCTGGCGGAATCGCGCGCCCGGCGCGATATCGTCTGCGATCTTTCGACATTCCTGAAGAGCGGCCGTCTCGCCAACACGGTCACTGCCGTCGATGACGCCATCACGCGTCTCGCGGACGCCCTCGGCTTCGACCGCCCCGCCTCCCTCACAACCGAACGCATCTCCCGTCACATGCGCACGCAGAGCGCCGTGCCGCTCTGCGTCTGGCGCGATCTCGACGAGACGTCGCTTGCACGCTTTGAGGAACGCGCCGCCTCCTTCCCGGGCTTCTCGGTCGAGGCGCATGCCGAACGCATCTATCCGCGCGGTACCTTTGCCGCACATCTCGTCGGTTACACGGGGCGCGACCGCGGCACGGAAGATACGGACGATGTGCGCATGCTCGCCTACGAGCTGGAGATGAAGGGCCGCGCCGGGCTCGAGGCGTTCTACGACGACTATCTTGCCGGCGTGGCCGGCGCGGTACGCATCCCGGTGGATGCACGCGGATTCAAGCCGCGCGGCGCGGCACGGGACAACATTGCGCTCGGCGAAATGGAGGAGCGCGCCGCCCAGGACGGTCTTGACCTTGAACTCACGATCGACCCCGATCTGCAGGCCATCGTCGAGAAGCAGCTCGTCGGCGTGCGGGGCGCCTGCGTCGCGCTCGATCCGCGCGACGGCGCCGTGCTCGCGCTTGCCTCCGCCCCCACCTTCAACCCGAACGACTTCGTGCCGTTCGTCTCCGCCAAGCGCTACCGCGAGCTTTCCGAGGATCCCGACCACCCGCTTCTGAACCGCGCGACGGCAGGCCTCTACGCGCCGGGATCCACCTTCAAGCCCGTCACCGCGCTCGCCGCGTTCCGTGCCGGCATCAATCCGCAGGATGAGTACGAATGCACCGGCGTGTACAAGCTCGGCGATATGAGGCTCCACTGCTGGAACCGCTGGGGTCAGGGTCCGATGGATCTTCACCATGCCATCGAGCAGTCCTGCAACCCCTACTTCGCGCGGCTCGGCTACCTGATGGGGACGAACACGCTCTTCCGCACGGCGCGGGAGTTCGGGTTTGAAGCGAAGACCGGCATCGACTACGCGCCGGAACGGAGCGGTTCGCTTGTCACGCCGCCATTCTATCCGGGGCTGGCTTGCCAGTCGGCGATCGGGCAGGGCCGCCTACAGGTCACCCCGCTGCAGATGGCCGTCGAGTGCGCCACGCTCGCGAACGGTGGCAAGGTGTTCACACCCTTCCTCAAGAAGCGGGCCGACGGATCGCCGCCGCCGGAACCGGTGCGCACGCTCACCTTCAAGGCCGAGGAGATCGAATACGTGCGGAACGGCATGCGCGCCGTGGTGGAAGGCCTAAAGGGAACGGGGAAGGCCATCGGTGGTCTCAAGGTTTCGTGCGCCGGCAAAACGGGCACGGCCCAGATCGGCGGCGGCGGGAAGGACACCTGGATCATCGCGTTCGCCCCGTACGAGAATCCAACCATCGCCGTGGCCATGGTCGTCGAACGCGGCGACTCGGGCGGCAAGACGGTCGCGCCGCGCGTCCATGCCATACTGGCCAGCATCTTCGGGGAGAAGGAAGAATGACAGGGGGAAAGGAATCCACATGCTGAAGAAACTTCTGCAGTTCAATTGGTTCACCTTCCTGTCAATGGTGGCGCTCACGGTCATTGGTGTGATTTTCATCAAGTCCGCCGGCGAGGCGCGTACGGTGGCTTCGCTTCAGGATGCGTGGCGCCTGCACGCCGCCACCGCCCTTTTCGGGCTTATCCTCTACTTCACACTTTCCTTCTTCGACTACCGCAAGATTCTCGATCTCGGCTCCACGCCCTACTTCCTCATCTCCGTGATCCTGCTCGTCGCCGTGCTCGCGTTCGGTGACAAGGTCTATGGCGGCAAGCGCTGGCTTCTCTTCTTCCAGCCCAGCGAAGTCGCCAAGCTGGCCGTCATCCTCATGGTCGCCAAGGTCTTTGGACGAAAGCGCCCCACCAACACCTTCCTTGATCTGTTGCACGGTCTGGGGCTTCTCGCCCTTCCGGCGCTTCTCATCCTCGCGGAGCCGGATCTCGGCACGGCTCTCGTGCTGGTGCCCGCGATCCTTGTGATGCTGCTCTGCGCACGCGTCTGCCTGCGCGTGCTCATCCCCGTGCTCGCGGCCTGTCTGCTCGCCGCCGGCGCCGTACTCGCCGCCGTTCATGTGGCGGAGACCACGAACAATCCTCAGACGAAGGCGACCATCTACCGCTTCCTGCCGCTCAAGGAGCACCAGCGCGCCCGGCTACGGACATTCCTCAATCCCGAGGCGGATCCCTACGGCGGCGGATGGAACCTGCGGCAGGCCAAGATCTCCATCGGTTCGGGGTCGCTCACCGGGAAAGGCATCGGCAAGGGCGAACAGAAGTTCCTCGGCTATCTGCCACCGAGCGTCTCAATGAACGACTTCATCTTCTGCGTCCTCGCCGAGGAGACGGGATTCGTGGGCGCCTCGGTCGTGCTGGCGCTCTTCGGCGTTCTGCTGCTCTCCGGCCTCTGGACGGCCTTGCGCTGTCCGGACGACCGCGGCCGCCTGACCGTGATCGGCATCCTGACGCTCGTTTTCGCCCATGTCTATGTCAACATCGCCATGTCGATCGGCCTCATGCCGATCACGGGGCTTCCCCTGCCGTTCATCAGTGCCGGCAAGACGTTCCTCGTGGTCCTGCTGGCCGCGTTCGGCATCATTCAATCCGTATCTCTCCATCGAGAGGAAGAAAGCTAAAGGAAACTATGCTCGAGAAAATCATCAACTGGTTCCGCAAACCAAAGTTCAAACGAGAAATCATCGTCAACGTCGAAAAACTCGAAACGCGCGTCGCTGTCGTGGAGAATGGCCGACTTGAGGAGTACATGGTCGAACACCCCGAAGAGGAGCGGCTCGTCGGCTCCGTCTTCAAAGGGCGCGTGCAGAACCTCGAACACGACCTTCAGGCCGCGTTCGTCGATATCGGCCTGTCGAAGAACGCATTCCTCCACTACTGGGACATGTCGTCGGACGTGGACGCCTTCCTCGACGACGACGAGGAGGCGCAGAAGGGCTCGAACCGCCCGAACGGAAAGGGCAAGGGCGGCAAACGCGGCGCGAAAGGCCGTACGCCGCGGCTCACGAACGAGGAGGTCGAGAAGCGCTTCCCGAAGGGTGCGGAGATCATCGTGCAGGTCACGAAGGGTCCCATCTCGACCAAAGGTCCCCGCGTGACGGCGAATCTCTCCATTCCGGGTCGCTACCTCGTGATGATGCCGGGCGAGAAACTGCGCGGCGTCTCGCGCAAGATCGGCGATGCCAAAGAACGTGAACGCCTCAAGAAAATCCTCGACCGGCTTCTGTTGCCGGACGATGTGGGCGTGATCGTGCGAACCGCCGGCGCGGGAGCGAGTCCCAAGGCGTTCGCGCGCGACCTCCGGAACCTCCTGGAATCGTGGAGCGAACTGAAGGGGAACGTCAAGAACCTCCGCACCCCCTGCTGCGTGTACCAGGAGCCCGGTCTCGTGGAGCGCGTGGTGCGCGACTGGCTCACGGAGGATGTCGATTCCGTGATCATCGACGACGAGAAGTCCTACGAGGAGATGAAGGCCCTTACGGCGAAGATCTCCCGGCGTGCCCAGAAGAAGCTCAAGCGCTACGAAGGCACCAAGAACGTGTTCGACCACTATGGCATCGACCGGCAGCTTGACGAGGCCTTCCGCCGTCAGGTGCCGCTCAAGGGCGGCGGCTACCTTGTGATTGACGAGACCGAGGCGCTCATCGCCGTGGACGTCAACACCGGCCACCACAAGAGCAAGGAGGGCAAAGGTTCCCAGGAGGACGCGATCCTGGAGGTCAATCTGGAGGCCGTCGAAGAGGTCGCCCGCCAGCTGCGCCTCCGGAACATCGGCGGACTCGTGGTGCTCGACCTCATCGACATGAAGAGCCGGAAGCACCAGAAGCAAGTGGAGAAGGCGTTGAAGGCCGCGCTAAAGCGCGACCGCGCGCGCACGAACGTGCTGGCCATCTCCGAGCTCGGGCTTTTGGAGATGTCTCGCCAGCGCCAGGAGGAGTCGCTGCTCTCGCAGCTCACGTCCACGTGCCCCGTCTGCGCCGGCCATGGCCTCGTGAAATCGCCGCTCGCCATCTCGATCGAACTGCAGCGCAATCTCACCATGCTGCTCAAGAGGGCCGACGAGGAGAAGAAGCCGTTCGTGCCGAAGATCGTGATCGCGCCTGCCGTCATGCAGCGTCTGCGCACGGAGGATGCGCAGATTCTCGCCGAGCTGCAGGCCGCATTCAACACAAAGCTCACATTCGTCGCCGAACTGCACCGCCACCCCGAATCCTACGCCATTCTCGACGCAGAGTCCGGACAGGTGCTCTTTTCATCAGGAGGAAACAAAAATGCCTAAGCTGCTCCTTGTGGCCGCCACCGCCACACTCCTCGCCGGTTCCCTTCCCGCCCAGTTCCTTGAAGACCTCAAGGACCCGAATCCAAAACAGAAGTTCGGCGAACTCACCTTCTCGGGCGGCAACCTGACGGCCAGCCGCAAGACGGGCGAACTCTCGGCGACGGGCGACATCGTGGCCCAATCAGGCGACTACCGCTTCTTCACCGACAAGCTGTCGCGCAGCGCAAACGGCGTGTACGATTTCGGCGAGAAGGCGATGTTCACCACCTGCTCCAACGACCTCGACCATCTTCACTGGAAACTCAAGGGGCACTTCATCTACGAGACGGAGAAGTCCATCACCGGGTCTGACATCTGGCTCTATTTCATGGACATGCCGGTCCTCTGGCTTCCCTGGATGTACTATCCGCTGAACACGAACTACGGACTCCGCTTCCTCCCCGGCTACATGAACCGTTGGGGCTGCTACTTCCTTTCAGGCTACGTGTATGACATTGCCAATGAATCCGGCGAAAGCGCCCTGGGCCTCGGCGGCAGCACCTACTTCAACTGGCGGCAGAAGAATGGCCTAGAGGTGGGGCAGACCGTCCGCTGGCGCCTGGGCGACTTCGGACACGGCAAGATCAAGGGCTTCTATGCCTGGGATGACGACTATGACCGTTACAAGCGCCATTGGAGCGACTCCAGCCGCTACAACTACAGCAACTGGGGAAGCAAGGTCGATCGCGATCGCTACCGTCTCATCCTCGAACACCGCTCCGATTTCACGGAACGGGACGCGCTGAACGTCAAGGCGCAGTATCTCTCCGACTCGCACTATCTGCGCGACTTCTTCCGCAAAGACCACCGGCACGAGACAATCCCCGCGAATGAAGCATGGTACGAACACCGTGAGAACGTCTGGGCGGCAGGAGCATCCGTATCGGGACCTGTCAACGATTTCTATGCCGGCACGGCGCGCATCCCGGAGGCCTGGTTCGCGGTCGAGCCGCAGCCAATCTTCAATCTTCCTGTCAACTACGAATCCCAGACCCGCGCCGGCTACCTGAACCGGCAGTACGCCAAATACGGATCTGAAGACCCCATGTTCCGCTATCTGCCCTATATCGGACTGAACGGACGCGGGGCCGACTATCAGGCGTTCCGAGCCGACTCCAACCACCGGATCACGCTCCCCTTCATGCTCGGCGACCTCTTCTCCTTCGTGCCGCGCGCCGGCTACCGCGCCACCTGGTGGAGCGACTCGGGCGATCCCGCGAAAGACTATCTCAACGCCTCGGGCGATGCGATGTACCGCGGCATCGCCGAAGTGGGCATCACCGCCTCCACCCGCGCCTCAGCCTGGCTGAACGATGACTGGCAGCATATCTTCGAGCCCTACATCGACTACTCGTTCCAGGATGTCAATTTCGGCTCAGGCAAACGCAACCGCAACTACATCTTCGATAACTACGACGGATCCGTGGACTGGCTCGACCAGTTCGGCTTCGAGGGACGCGGACTCCCCTACAACTGGCACGGCATCCGTCCCGGCATCCGCAACTATCTGCGGAAACGCGAAGAGAACGGAACGACTCGTTCCGTTCTGGAGTCAGATGTCTATGCGGCCGTACCGTTCAAGGACGAAAGCTACATCAAGCAAGGCAGTTACGCCGGTTATCCCAAGGATACGGAGAACGGCTACTACAACCGCCACGAGTGCGTTGTGCCGGGGCTTCTCCTGCGCTTCAAGCCGTCTAACCGGTTCGCGTTCTCCTCGCGCACCGAGTATGACATCGACGACGGAAAGGTCGCCTACGCCGACATCAAAATGGAGCATCGAGTCACACAGGACTTCTCGTGGACCCTCGGCTATATTGGCCGCGACCATCGCATCTGGGACTATCTTCCCTCGGAATGCGACCGTTGGAACTATCAGTATTCAAACATCATCCGTGGCGGGTTCCGCCATCAGGTCTGCGACTGGTTCGAATGGGCGCCCTACATCCGTTGGGATGCACGTTGCAACGAACTGGACGAGACGGGCATCTGGTTCGACTTCCTCACGGACTGCCTCGGCTTCCGTTTCTCGTTCAGCTATGAAAACGACATCCGTCGCATCGACGGGTCCAAGCAGGACAGCGATCTGGAGTTTGGTTTCGCGATCTATCTTCGCGCGCTCGGCGCCAGCTCAATGCTCGATCTCGCCAAGTTCTAACAGAGTGTCGCAGCATTTAACCGCCTCGCCGGTCGCGACGAGCAGCAGAACTGACTCAACGTGTGACGGCGGAAGGTTCGCAAGCGAGGCGACGGCGGCGCGGTACGCGGTCATCTGTCCGGCGTATGTCGTGCGCATCCGCTCAGCGAACGCCTCCTTCGTCTCGCCACGCCGCAGAGCGTTCGTCTTGAAGTCGTAGATGGTTGCGCGCCGCGCATCGCCCTCGCCACGGAACACCACGCGGTCGAACTGCCCCGACTCCCACTCGGTCCCGACCAGCCGCTCGTAGCTCCGTTCGCGCCAAAGCGCAACCGCATCCTCGCCTCTCACAAACGCCGCCGTCCAGCCGTTCGCGAGAATCTGCCGTTCAATTTCGTTCTTCGGCGCAGCCGGATCAATCCATTCCACCGCCTCGAACTGCGCATGGAGGTCAATCCCCTTCTGCTGCGCCGCCTGACGCCCCGACCGCTCCGTGAACAGGTCGCCAGCCGACATCCCGGCGTGAAACGCAAGCGACGGCAAGCGGCGGCGGACACTCTCGCGCTTTTTGCGGATGAGCGCGTGCGGCGCCTCCGCCGCAGACGCGTTCGCCTGGGCGGCGCCGCCAAAACTCCCATACCACTTGGGATCGCCAATCGGCTCCGGGATCGCCTCCCGCACAAAGTCGGAGATGTAGCGCGAGGCTCCGGTTTTCGTCGGTGGACGGCAGACGATCGTCATCGCATTCTTCGCGCGCGTCATCGCCACATAGTAGGTGCAGAGCGCCTCTTCTTCAATGCGTTCCTGCCGCGCCGCACGCGCCGCCGAAAGCCCAGGCACGATCTTCGCAACCTTCGTTCCGGGATCTGGCAGCACCCATTCCGCCGTGACAAGCGCACCGTCCGGCGCCGCATCCAGCGCCTTCGGTTCGTAGAGCGGAAGAACGACGTAGTCGAAGCCGAGCCCCTTCGATCGGTGGATCGTCATGATCTTCACCTTCCCCGGCTCCGCAAGGTTGCGCTTCTTCTTCGCCGCGAGGTAATCCGCAAAATCGGAAAGCCGCGTCCCCGGCTCAAGGCCCAGCTCGAACTCGGCCGCCGCACGGAGCATGTCGGTGAAACGTTCCTCCGTGAACGCGCTCCACGCCTCGGCGGGATTTTCGGGAAGCCGTGCGCGCAATTCACGGAACGTGCGGACGAGTCCCTTTGCCGTGAACGCCTGCGCGGCAAACTGCGACACCGCGTCGGCCCCGGGAACGCCTTCGGGATAGAGCGCCGCCGCCAGCGGTGTCTTGGCAAAATGGCGGTATGCCTGTGCGTAACCGGGATGGTCCGCCAACTTCACGAGATCGATGAACCCTTGCAGCGCGGGCGTATCGAGGATCGCACTCTCCCCCTCCCAAACGACGCCTGTCATGCCCTTGGCCTTGAGAGAAGCGGCAATGGTCTCGCCCGTCTCGTTGTTCCTAACGAGAACGGCGGCCGAGAGGGCACGCCGCATCGGATCAACCGCCTTCAGCGCATTGTAAACCGGTTCCAGGAAGTCATCAAGCGCAGGGCCGACCGCATCGACCGCCTGCACGAATCCCGGCATCTCCGGCTTCGCCGACACGTGTTTCGCCGCCTCCCAGCCCGGAAACTCCTGACGAAGGCGGCCTTCCACAAAGACGCGGTTCACCGCCTCGACGACGGCCGGCGACGAGCGGTAGGTCTTGTTGAGCTCACCCAAATCATAGGCACCACTTTCCCGTTCGCAGCGGAAGATGCCGACATCCCCATCACGCCAGCCGTAGATCGCCTGCTTCGTGTCGCCGACGATGAAGACCGACTTCTCACCGTCGGACTGCTTCGCCTCTTCGATAAGTCCGCCCAGCGCGGCCCACTGGTCGCGGCTCGTATCCTGAAACTCATCAAGCGCCCAGGCCCGAATCCTGGCATCCAAGCGGTATTCAAGCGCAAGGCGCACCTCAGGCGGAAGACCCGCCACGAGACGCGGCACATCGTCAAAGACAAGTAGCCCCTTCCCGCGCACGTTCGCCGCGTAGTCCTTCTCGTAGGCCGCGATCAGCCGATAGACGCCGCGCGCGAACTCCAACCGGCGGCGAATGACATAACCGCACACGCCTAAGATTGCGTCACGCACCGCCTTCGCCTGTTCGCCGCCGAAAGAATATGCCTTTCGGTTGAACGTCATCTCGATCGTCGAGCCCGAAAAGGGATCGTCCAACTCGAAGAACTTCTTGGCGAAACCCTTGAGATCCGAAAAACTGCCACGGAAGCCGCGCACCCACTCGACGAACTCCATCCATTTGTCGGAATTGTCAATTCTGGCCAGGCCATCGGCAAGCCGCGAAAGATCGTCCTCCGTTGTCGCGGCCCAAGCGGGCGACTCGCCCCAAAGCGTCGCCGCATCTCCCCAGGCACGTGCGTCGGGATGGGCGCGGACAAGCTTCTGCCAATCCTTGACGAACGCACGGTACGAATCAACGAAACTCCTCACGTCCTCGCCGTTCATCGCCAGCGCGAAAGCATCCGTGAACGCACGACGCACGGAGGTATCCGTCCGCCGAAGGATCGAAAACGACGTGCGCGCGAGCTCCTGTCCGGCGCGGTAGTCGTCCATGATCTCGACCCGCCCCTCAAGCCCCAGCTCCAACGGGAAGCTCCTCACGATGCGCATGAGGAAGCTGTCGAGCGTACCGATCTGCGAGAGGTGCTGCGTCGCGATGACCTTTCTCAGATATCCTGCGCAGGCGGGATCGTCCTTCGCGCGTTCGGCCAGAAGCGACACGAACCGTTCGAAGATCTCGCCCGCCGCCGCACGCGAGAACGTGAGCGCGACGATCTCGTGCGGTTCAAGTCCGCCCTTCACGAGCGCGATCAGCTGTTCGGCGAGCGCCTGCGTCTTGCCGGTTCCGGCAGAGGCCTCGATGAGCTTGTTCGCCGTCATCCGATCCTCCTTTCCTGATCGGCGATCCAGGCAGGATCGACGCTTTCAGCCGGAGAGTCGAATATCCAGTCCGCAAAGTCCCACCGCCACTCGGACGTATCGGCCGCGGGCCAGAACACGCCACGCTCAATGCCACTGATCAGTTCCTTCACCTGGACTTCGGCATCGGGAACCTCCGCGCCGGAGAACGACTCGGAGAAGCATGTCTCCTCGGCGGTCTTGGCAAGAACGCAGTAGCAGGCCGTGATGCGCTCGCGCCGCGCATCCAGGAATTCCGGATCGGCGTCGAGCATCGCGCAGTAGAGCGGCAACTGAAGACTCTTCCAGACGCGAACCTGTCCACCCGTTGCCTTGTCCTTCTTTTCCTCGTACGCAACGGCCCGCTCGGCACGGTCCCACGTCTTGTAGTCGATGACGCACCACTCGCCGGTCCGCTCGTTGAAATCAATCCGGTCGCAGCGTCCGTTCACGAGCGTATGGCCGTAGGTGACTTTCATCTTGCGCTCTGTCGCCTTGATTCGCCAACCCTCCGCCGCGCGCGCGGCCTGAAGCACAGCGAAACGTCGCAGCCGTCGCTTGACGCTCTCGCCCTGAAGTGCAACGATAGCGGGAACTGACAGCCCAAAGCGTTCCGTGAGCAACGCGTCCACCCGTTCCTCAAGCGCACCGGCAATCGCCTCGGCATCCGTCGAATCCTTCAAGTCGCCATTTCCCCAGGCCTCCAACGCATCGTGCGCGAGGTGGCCGAACTCCGACGCATCGAGTTCGTCAGCCCGATAGTCCTCACTCTCGCCGAAAGTCTTCTGCAGAATATAGGTGAAGGGACAGTGCAGATAGAGATCAAGGTTCGACGGCGACGTCCGGGTAAGTTCGTTATGCTCGGACGGCACAGGCAGACGGATCCGCCACGGCACGGGCAGATCGGCGGGCGGCATTTCATCTGTGCCGGCGCGCGTCGCGTAGAGCGCATTCACGCGACGGAACAGTTCGTGGTCGTCGGCACAGTCAAACAGGAGCCGGGATGGTTTCAACACATCGCCCGCGCCATCGACGGAATGGAAATGCACCTTCACCGCCGCCGTTTCGCGGCAGGCAATCGTCATCGCCAGAATCGTCTGATCGCGCACGGTGCGGGCGGTATTATCGACGAGACCGAGTCCGCGCCGGAACGCGTCAGGAAGAAACGCATGGCCAACGACCGATTCAGGGACCTTCCCTTCGGCGAATCCGGAAATGACCACCTCCTCCGCATCGAGGAACGGGAGTTCCAGCCAACCGTCGGTCAGGATCGTCTCGCCTTCATCCGGCTCAAGCTCGTAGGTCGCTTCGCTAAGACGGCGCTCGAAAAGTTCCAGCGCCAGCTCGCGCGGCACATCCGCCGCAAAGCATTCGTCGATCAGGCCATTCACCACCTCGGCCGCCGCCGCGAACTCGCGCGAACGTTCGTCACGTTCGTCGAGGACAAGTGTCGAGAAGATCGAAGCGAGAATCTGCCGCAGACCATGTTTCCGGAGCTGCACCTTGATGAACTCGAAGATCCCACGGAGCGTGTGCTCCGTCTTGGGCGCAATGTCGTCGATCTTTGCGGGGATCAGCTGCTGCTGACGGTTGTCGAGATCGACAAGCGCCGCAGTGAGCTCGGCCTCGTTGAGATCCAGCTCCGCCTTGAGCCATCGCCGGACGTCCCCGCCGCGCACGAACGCGGAGAAGACGGAGTAGGAAGACGTGCGCGCCAACACCGCAAGCTGATGCGCGAGATGGCCGAGCGAGGAGGTCGCGAGCGCCATCGCGGACGGATTGTGCGCATTGAACCCCTTCGCGCGAAGCGCGCCTTGAAGGTCCGGGAACGTCTCGGGATCGGCGAGGCAGAGCGCGGGAAGCGCCTCGTTCGATTTTACGGACGCGAAATGCGTTGCGATCTTCGCGGCCTCGCTCGCCGCCGTTCCCGACGCGACGATCTGAGACATCTTGAGTTCGGGTGCCGACGAGACATCGGGGACAAGTTCCGTCACGGGAAGACCACACTGCTCAAGGATGCGATTCATTAAGGGGAGCGGATCGAGCACACAGGCAACAACCACCTCCTCCACACCCGGAAACGCGGGAGGATTCGCCAACTGCTCCTTCAGGGCAACGATCCGGTCACGCTTGCCGCGCCGGGCAAGCGCAGCGAGATAACGCGTCTCGCATTGCGCAAGGCCGTTCCAGCGCTCAATCTCGATGTCAACGAGATCCCCCGTGAGAATCGTGCCGACCTTCTCCGCGACATCGGCGAAGGAAAGTGCGTTCGCGCCGAGGATGCGCCGGACATCCGCGAGTTCGGCGGCGACATCGAAACCACCCTTCCCGTCGCGCGCCTCACGCCAAGCCAATAGCTCATCGGCGCGCCCGGCGATATCCGGGGCAGAGAGATCGACAAGGTGCGCCGGCATCTTGACGCAAGGCGGAACGAGTCCGGCGGGGAAACGCCGCGCCAGCGCATGGCGGAGGCGACGACCGCTCTGCGCCGTCGGGACGATGACGAGAAGATGCGCGAGCGACGATACGCCCGCCGCGTCCGGCCGCACCCGCGCCGCCAGCCAGTCAGCCACCGCATCAACGGCTTTCCGCCGTGCATCAAACGCCTCAATCCGCCTCATGTTCTCCTTCTTCATCGTCTGCAGCGTCAATCGGTTCTTTGAGGCATTCAGCCTGCTCCAGTTTCTTGCCCCTGCTGTTCTCAAGCCTCACATGGAGATCGATGAGCCGTTTCGCCGCCTTCGCGATCGTGTGCGTGCGCGGCGCATCCACAAGGGACGTGCGCGCCTTCTCGTACTCATCCTGAAGGGATCCGATCGCATGGCCCAGATTCTCGAAGGTGATGAGGAAACTGTTCATCCGCGCGAGCAGTTCGCGCGCCGTATCGACGATCTCCTGCTGGTTGCGGGCCTCCTTCTCGTGTTGCCACGCGAGATAGACGAGACGGATGTAGGCCAACAGCGTCAGCGGCGTGATGAGGATCACATTGTTCTGCGCCGCGAACTGCCAAATCGACGGATCAGCCCTGAGCGCCTCCATGAGCGGAGCCTCGTACGGCACGAACATCGCCGTGATCGGCAGATAGTTGCGGTCCTTGAACTCATCGGAAAGTACCTTGGGATACTGCTTCTTCGCGAGCTGATCGATCTTGCCGCGCACGCTGGCGACATGGGCCGCCAGCTTCTCCGCCTTCGTCGCGTCGTCCTTAGCTTCCATGTATTCCATGTACGCGGTGAGGCTGACCTTGCTGTCGATGACGAGCCAGCGGTTCTCCGTGTCGCAAACCTGCGCATCAGGCCGGTCAGACCCAGTGCCGCGCTGAAGGAAGAAGTTGACGTTCTCTTCAAGCCCCGCCTGACGCAGCTTTTCCGCCAGGATGTCCTCTCCAATGCGCCCCTGCACCCGTGTGTTCGACTTGAGCGCCGCAGCCGCCCCAGCGAGCGCCTGGGCGATCTGGCCGATCGCATCCACATCCTTCGTGATCGTCTCCCCCAGATGGACACGTGCGCTTTCAGCCTTCACCGTAGCGTCCTGCAGCCGCCCCATCTGCTCCCGCAACGGTTTCAACACCGCCTCAAGATGCGACTTGTTGAGCTCGGTGAGATCCGCGCTCTGCGACTTCAGCGTCTGAGCCGCCAGCACCGAGAACTGCTCCCGAAGCGTCTTGACCGTCTCGGCGAAGTTGCGCGTGAGCATCGCATCCTTCTCAGCGAGTAGTTTTGTACAGGCCTTATCCTTCTCCGCCAAAAGTCTTGCGCAGGTCTCCTCCTTGGCTGCCAGAAGACGACGACACACCACAACAGCTACCACGAGCGCAACAAGAAATCCCACGAGTCCGCCCGCGACAGCTACAACCAGATCGATGTTCGTCATTGCCATGCAACCTCCCATCCGGTTTTTTCTTCACAATTGAATTTTCCCTTACCCATAACAGAGCAGTATTATACCAAATGTTCCTCCTTCTTCTCCCGCGTCGCGAGGAAATGGCGGATGTCCCCTTTCGCGGTGCCGGCGAAGCGATCCATCAGCGCGGGGACAAGCCGTCCCATCACGGGCGTGAAATGCTCATCGGCGGCGGCGATAATCGCCTCGAACGGTGTATTGCGGCGGTAGGTCCGAGCAACTTCGTTGTAGCCGAAGTTCAGGAAATCCTCCGTGAAATCCAGATTGGGCTCCGTGCCGGAGAGGAGACGCCTGAGCCGAATCATCTCGCGCACGATCTCCACCCCGAGGCGCCGTGGGGAGATGGTCGATGAAAAGCTCCGCTGACAGTTCCGGAGGCGAATCACAATCGCCGGAATCGGGACATCGTCCTCGCGCCCGAAGTCCCGGATCGCCATCGCCACGGTCCGGCTGCTATCCATCACCTTGCTCAGATGCAGGGCGCAAGGCGGCAAGGTGCCCTGCCAGCACGCCTCGTTCACGATTCCGTAGAAACGCTGGAACGCCGCATAGATGCTCCCGAAGCGCGCATAGAACGTCTCCTCCTGCTGCTTCGCGGCATCCATCCGCTCGAGAGCGCGACGGAACCGTCCGGGGGCCTTCCGCCGGGCATGGCGGTATTCCTGCTTCCGCTCCTGACGGTCCTCCTTCTGCCGCAGTGCCATGAGACGCAACGTCTCCTTGAGCGTATTCTCGATTGCCTCCGTGCCGTCCGTGAGCGCCAGCCAGTGCCCCTGCTGCCAGCGGAAGGCGTTCTTCGGCTTCGCGACGCGCTCGAAGAGATAGTTCGACGTGCTGCCTTGAACGATGTTGCAAGCCTCCTTCCCGGGGGCGCGGCGCAGACCGCGCCCGCACATCTGTACCGTCGGAAGCCGCGAGGCGTCGCGTGCGAAGATGCTCATCACGTCCGGCTGGTCGAAACCCTCCGTGAGCATCGCCACGTTCGCGATCACCGGCACGCGTCCCTCCTCGAACGCCACCATCTGCACATCCTTGTTCGATTCGCCCGTCACCACTTCGCAGCCAATGCCCCCTTCCGCCAGACGCGCCTTGAACGCCACGCATTCCGCGATTGTGCTGAAGAAGACAAGCGACTTCCCCCATTTCTCGGGGGCGGCGAGATAGTGGTCCGCCACCGAATCCACGCTGTAGGTGGGGATGAGGTAAGAATTGAACGGGCTGAGATAACCCTCGCGAATCAGCCGTCCGATCGGACACGTCCGCACCGTCTCCTGGAACGAGAGCTTCATCCGGTCCGTCCGCAGCGGCGTCGCCGAAAGACCGAGCGTCCACTTCGCGCGCATCTTCTCGTAGAGCAATACGCAGCTCTGCGTGGCCTCATGGTGCGCCTCGTCGAGAACCACGAAATCCGCCTCGGGCGGCGACGAGGCGAAGAGCGACACGGGGCGGATGCTGTCACGGTACAAATCCCGGTTCGCCTCCATCACCTGCTGAAGGAGACGATGGCGCGGCGCAACCCAGTTGATCCTGAGCTTCCGCCCGAGCTTCTCCTGCAGACGATGGAGCATCTCCAAGGCCATGTAGGTCTTGCCGGATCCCACGGGCGATTCAAGGAGAACCGACTCGCGTCCCTTCTCCGCAAATGCCGCCAGCGTCGTGTCGATGGCCTCCGTCTGGTAGCGACGCTTCTCGTACGCCATCAGGCGACCTCCCGGTCGAAATCGATTCCGCGCAGGTAGAAGTCCGCCGTACGACGTGCATTCGGGTAGAGGTCCTCCAGATCGAACCCCTTGGAGAGCAACGTGCCGGCAAACGTCTGGATGGGGGCTGGCTGCTTCAGCATATCAGCGTGATGCGTGACAAGCTCCGAGGCAAAGTTCAGGAGGTCCCCCACCGAACATCCCACCGGCAGAAGCGCCCGCTTCTTCTGGCCGATGTTCGACAGCTCCGTCACGCCGTACCGCACGCACGGATCCTCCGCGATCTCGTAGAGCCGTTCGCGGAGAAGCGTCTGGTTGCGTGTGCTGGCCACCGAACGGCGGATCATGCCATCCAAAAGCACCACCTCGCCCACGGACGCCTTCGTCTCGGCGGCTACGCACATCTTCTCCTGCAGCGCCTCCACGCCCGTCGGGTTGCTGAACGAACCCAGCAGACGACGGAAGTGCTCGCCGGAGTTGTCCTTGATCTCCATCTTCGTGCGGAACAGCGGCGCTTCGGCGATGGCGCCGTTCTCGCAGACCTGACGCCACGAGGCGAGATTGATGTCCGGCATGCCCACGCCGTCCACCGGCACGCGGCAACGGAAACGGACATGATACTCGCTGTCGTTCGGCACCTCCCACGCTTCGTCGAGATCCAACGTCGCGCTCATCACCCCATCAGAATACTCCATCTCCTTCAGGCGACCGTCATCGTGCAGGACATTTTCGATGAATTTCACCGGCATCGGCAACCCCTGATTGGTCGTGACGCCCAGCACCTTCCCGTCGCCCGTATCGATTGTCATGCGCAACGGATGGTCCGGCTCCTTCACGGCCGCGCGCGTCATCACCTCGAGGGGGGAAAAGAACCCAAACACGCCAAACGGGATGCCCAGTTCGGCGGCCATCGTCTTGTAGAACCGCTCAGTCGGCCGGTAGCTCCGTCCGTCGAGAATCAGTCCATTGATTTGCGTATCATCGCAGTCGAGCATGGCAACCATGCTGCGCGGTGTGACGGGGATCGGCTCGAACCGCTCCCCGATCCGTTCATCCGGTTTCAGTTTCGTCGTTTTCTTCTTTGACATATTATTAGACTCTCCTATTTCCTATGAACACCACGCGGCAGAATTTCTTAGTAATGTCGCAACGTTTGAGATGACAGATAAAGTTAGGAATGGCTGATAAAACTCTCCCCCTGAGACAGGGGGAGTGCCCCGGAGGGGCGAGGGGGTATGATTCCGTCACCCGTCATACTCCCCCGGCCTCCGGCCACCCCCTCTATCTTAGAGGGGGAGTCTGCATTCCCATAATATCATCTCCAACTTTGCGACATTACCAATTTCTTACGCGTGATTGGCTTTTCGCCAAACGTTCTAACCCTGCAGAAAGCGTGCCAGAGAGGAGGGAACGGCTTTTATCGATGCAAAACGACGCATTTCCCGCCAAATACACTTGTCCCATCCGCAAGCGGACAGAAGAGGGTGGTCAGAAATTGAATCGGTGGCGTCAGTTTTTGATTGGCTTCTTCAGCCATTCGCGCACCGTGTTCTCCGCGCGGCCCAGCCGCTGGGCGATCTCCCGAAGCGAATGGCCCTTGTACCGGTCGGCGACGCGGTGGACGTGACGGGTAATCACGGCGTCGAGCGAATCATCGTCGCATGCGTCGGGCTCATGCGCGGACTCATGGCGCAATCCCTTGTTCTCCCGCTTCCAGTACTCGACCAACGCCGTGAAATCCGTGATCTTCATGACGCGGGCGTAGAGCAGCATGTTCTCAAGTTCCCGCGCGTTTCCCGGGAAGTCGTATTGGACCAGAGCGTTACGTTGTTCCCGGCTCAACTCCTTTCCGGTCTCCCGGTACCAGATGGCGCGGGCAATCTCGGGGATGTCCTCCGGGCGGTCAGCCAGCGATTTCATCCGGATCTGGATCACGTTCAGGCGGTAGTAGAGATCCTCCCGGAACCGCCCTTCGTTCACGAGCTGGACGAGATCCTTGTTCGTGGCGGTGATTACCCGGACGTTCTGCACCTTGCGCGGTACCGACTCGCCGACCTTCAGGTAGTCGCCATCCTGCAGGACGCGCAAAAGCTGCCCCTGCATGTAAAAGTTGAGGTCCGCGACCTCATCAAGAAAGAGCGTGCCGTTCGCCGCCGTCTCGAAGAGTCCCAAGCTGTCCCGCGAATCCGTGAACGCCCCCCTGACGCTTCCGAAGAGCTTGCTTTCGAACAGGCTTTCCGTCGTGCAGGCGCAGTTGAACGTGAGGAACGCGCCGTTCTCCCGGCTCTTCGACTTCCGGTGGATCAGCTGAGCGACGGTCTCCTTCCCCGTGCCGCTCGGGCCGGTGATCAGCACGCGCGCGGCGGGATCGTCACATTCCGCCGCCAGATTCGCCAGCCGACGCACCTCCTCCATGTGCGGAGAGCTGCCGATCAGCTGCCGGTTGCCCCATTTGCCGTAGTAATCGACGACGGCGATGAGCGCTGGCTCGATGTTCGCGTATTTCACCCCGCTGGCAAGTGAGAAGATCGCGCGCGGGTAGTACTCCATCTCGCGGTCGTTCTTGTGCTTCCAGTCCGCCGCCTGGAAAAGCCGCCGGTACTGCCCCTCCTCGGAACTGCCTTTCACGCGTCCGGCGGCGAACCGGCGGAACGTCTCCACATCCTTCGCGGAGATCTGCCGCGGAAAGGCTTTCTGCACCGCCAGAAAGAGATCGCCCTCCACAATCACCGTCCGGTCGAAGACGGAGGAACCATCCTTCAGCATGAACTCGACGGCAACCTCGGAGGGAATGGCGCAGCCGCTGATCCACCAGACCTTGACGCCGGACTCCTTGAGCTTCCGCAGTTCGGCGGCGATGGCCTTCGGCTCCTTGGAGAGTCCCACGCCGAGCACATACACCTCCGAGCACGTCTCCTCGCATTTCTTCAGCGCAATCGGCAGATGCCGCTGCGACACGCCCATCACCTCCGCCGTGCACTTGAACGCGCACCGCAGCAGCATCGCCGCCGCCGGCGCATACTCCGGCAGTCCCCAACCTGTCATGATCAACCGTTTCGCCATTTCAATCTCCTGAAAACCGCCCGATTATATCACATCCGCCCCGATCAGGACACAACCCGCCGATTTCAACGGCAATCAGTCGGCGACTTCGGCGACTTCGCCGGGTTTCAGCTTCAGGGTGACTCGCGGTGCATCGGCGGCGCGTTGCACGACGGCCTCCTGCACAAGGTGCAGCTCCGTGTTGAGAAGGTAGATCGTGCCGTCGGGATAGACGCTCCAGCGGACGGAGTCGGAGCACTCTACCTTCGGCCAGACCGTCGAGCCAATCGCCTCCATCGCCTTCGCCATCAGGAAGGAATAGAACTTGCGCACGCCAAACGCGCCCGGCGAATCAAGCGAAGCGAGGAAGATCACACGTCCCCTGCCAATCTCGTTCACGAACAGGACGCCCTTGCAGTCCGCCATCTTCTTCTCGTGGAAGCGGTCGGACGCCACGGCGAACGGTTTCGCCGTCGTCGCCTCAAGTTGCGGAACATCGAATCCGCCCTCAATGAAATCAGGATCCCACATGTCTGTGAACGGCTGGAAATTCCAGCCGGGGCCGGGGTTCATCACGAACTTTGTGCCATGCGGCAGATGCCACGGCTTGCCGTCCTGCATCTTCACGCCGACGAGCGCCGACCAGTCACCGCCGTTGTAGGGGATGAATGCACCATTTGGCACGTTCTGCGACGTGAGGTGGCTTGCCGCCAACATCAGCGTGCCGCCGTTCTTCACGTATGCGATAAGTTTGGCATAGAGGGCATCGTCCATGATGTTCCGTCCCAGGAAGAAGAGGAACCGGTATTTCGCCAATGCCGCATCCGGCGCATCGAACGGGATGATTCCGGCCGCGCCAAGTGGCGGATTGCCTGAGTAGTCCGCCTCGCCCCAGCTGTCGCGTTCCTGCCAACCGCGCCGACGATAAAGGCCATCGAAGAGCCGCCACGCCGTGCGATCCGCCTCCGTCACGCGGAAGGCGTCGTTCGCGCGCTGCCCGAAGAGGTGCGTCTGGAAGATGCCGACATAACCGTCGAAGCGTCCCTGGATCGCGCCGACCGTCGCGAGCGGATAGCCGTCCGCACGCGGATGCGCCTTGCACCACGCCGTGAAATCGGCGAGCACCTTGCGGTAGCGGCGCGAGACGGGATGGTCATGGTCGAACTTCCGCCCATGGCACTTGTGGCTCATCAGCCCGTGTTCGTTGTAGATCGGATCGGCACCACGGATGTAGGCGTGGTAAAGCGAGGTGCGCCAGCGCGCCTCCCACAGCGCATCGCTCTGCATGCCGCCATACCATTCCATTGCCATGTCCGTGCCGAAACGCTTGCGCCCAAACACCTCGGCGGCCGTCTTCGTGCCGGCGTACGCGCGCTCCAGCTCGTCGGAATAGACGACCTCCAGATCGACGCGATCATACCCCGCGCGCAGAAGAAAGGGCGAAAAACCGAACGCACATTCGATTGAGAAGACCGGTTCCGGCAGACCAGCTTCCTTCGCCTGCCGCAGATCCGCCCGCACCTGGGCGCAAGTGGATTCGTACGCCTGCGCCAGAGAGTTTCCGCCCTTCGCGATACGCGGCGAGAACACACCCTTGTTCATCGCATCGTGCGGATGCCAGTAGAACATCAGCCCGCCCGTCTCGCTGTAGTGCTGCGTGCCAACGCACACGTCGCTATAGTCCCGGAGCGCGGCGAGAAGCTCCTCCTTCTGTGGCGCGTACTCGCTCTTCATCTTGCCGCTCCAGCGGTTGAACATCTCGTCCATCGTGAAAACACACCCGTGCTTGCGGCAGTGTTCGCCGACGGCACGTATCTTCTCGGGCGTCCATTTCCCATGGAAGAGGTTCAGCAGATTGCCGCATCCGTCCCGAGTCAGCGTCTCTGCGGTGGAGACGCCATACCCTCCCTCCGCGATGGACCCCGTCTGCACGACATGCGCCGCCGGTGCCATCCCGGCACACGCAACCACCACGAACAAAAACATCAACCGCTTCATCAACTTTCCTCCTAACTATCCACTAACCACTAAGCACCAAGCACTAAGCACCAAGCACTAACAACAATACGGCTGCGTCCAGGCGGTATGGTGATCCGGATGCAGCTTGTGCCGGCGCTTGAACTGCGTGGGCGCATCGCTTTCCACGCGGGCGCGGACGTAGAGGTCGTTGGCGGCGAGCGTGTACGACGCCTCAAGCCGTTCGCCCCGCTTGCCCGTAACCAGATTGACGGTTGCACCGACCCCTTCGTCATAGATCGGCACCTTGCGGGCGCGGTTCATGTGCGCTTTCGTCGCCGGAATCTCCACGTAGCTCACGGGGTCGAGCGGCGTCCCCTTCTTCGTGGAAAGAAAACGGATCCTGTATTTGACGTCCGGCGTGGCCGGGACGGACACCTTGAGTGTGCGCGTCTTCGCGTCGAAGGAGACATCCTCAAGATCCAGCTCGGACGACGCGTAGAAGTCGCCGCGACGAATCGCATCGAAGAGGGCCTTCTGCGTGAGCGCCTCCGCCCGCACCATGATGTAGCCATCGCCAAACACGTAGGGATTCTCCAGCCCACTGCCGGGATAGAAGTGCGTATCGTCGCAGCCGAAGCCGTAAAGCATCTGCTGGCCATGCGTCCGGCGATAGGCGAGCACGGCATCCCAGATGTGGTCGTGGTACCACTCGCCGTCAAGCTCCTTCGGCACGGGCCACTCGGAGCCGTTGCTGCACACCTCGAAGTAGCGAAGTTCGGGATTGTCGATGATGTCCTGCGCGCCGACGTCGTACAAGAGCCAGTTCGGATGGTTCACCATGCAGATGCATTCCTGACCACGCTTCTTCGCGAGCGCCTCGCTCATCTCACGCGTCTCGCGGATGATGGACGAGACGGTGTGCTTCGGACAGCCCTCTATCAGATTCGCCTTCTTCGCGCGCTCAATGATATCATCGATACCGATGACGTTCATGTGCATGGCGTAGGTCTGGCCGGTCGCCTTGGCGTCGGTGGTGATCTCCACGCCCGGCAGCAGCAGGAACTTCTCCGGCTCCTCGAACATCTTCTTCAGCTCCGGATAGGTGGCAAGGCGCACCTCCGTCTTGCCGTCCCTCTCGCGCACCATCTTCCGTCCGAACCGCTCAACATACGCCTTGAAGCAATCCGGGTGCACCACCTTCGGCGGCCAGCCCTTCTCCTTGCCGGTGCCGACGGCCATCCACTTGTCGGGGTTGTCCTGGAAGCGGTTGTGGTCGGAGAGGGCGATGAAGTCGTAGCCAGCATCCTTGTACGCGGCAACCGCCTGCTCCGGTAAGGCGCGCCCGTCTGACCAGTGCGTGTGCATGTGCAACATGCCGCGGTACCAGCGCTTGCCGTTCGGCGTCTGGAGCGCGGCCACGCCGCGTCCGCATGCTGCGGTGGCCAAGGCCGCCCCGATAAAGTTCTTGCGTGTCATCGATTGTTTCATCTTTTTTCCTTCTGCTTTCCCTACGCGCGCCAGGTCACAGGTGGAAGCGGCTGACCAGTGACACCGAACGAGTCGGCAGGTCGCACGGTAAACGTGACCGTTTTATCTGACGGCAGCTCGAACTTGCCGAAGACGCACATCGACGGCTCCTTCTCAGCCTCTTCGCACCAGTACGCGCGGGTCGGGAACACGCGCCGCACGAGCTTGAAGCCGTCCGCACTCGCCGTGACCTCGTAGTCCAGCGCCCGAGGGCGTCCCTCATGCGAATGCGCGGGCGGGAAGGTGACGACCACCTGCTCCAACTCCTTCTTGGCGCGGTTCTTGCCGATGCGCGTTGAAACCGTCGCGACCGCCCCTTCGGGAAACGCGGGCGGCGAGGCGCGCCCCTTGCGCGCCTCGGCCGAGCACGAGCCATCGGGGCTCGGCAAGGGCACCACCCAATCCACGCCCATCGGGCGATCATGGCGGACGTCACGCCGCGCAAGGACAATGCGGTCCGAATAGACGGTCATGAAGAGCGCCTGATTGGACGTTCGGCAGTCCACGCGGTCCATCAGCTGCGGACGCTTCTTGTCCGGCTGGTTCCCGCAGGAGAACGAGTTCTCGCGCCCCCCGCGCGTGCAGCAGTAGCTCGTTGACGGCACATGTACGACGGTGTACTCACCCTGCCAAAGGTTGAGTTCGTCCGCGCAGTTGCGGTGACAGTGCCCGAAGAACGCCATCACGTTCGGATACCGGCAGAGCGCCTTGTGGTTGGGGTCTGTCGCCAGACTCTTCGGATCCCATTCGGGAAGCGTCCCGTGCACGGGACGGTGCATCGAGTAGAAGAACGGCTTCTTCGGATCGGGATTCGCGGCGGCCAGCGCCGCGGCGAGCCCCGGTATCACCGTGCCGTTCTGCAGGTTGCGGGGATGGTGCGCCAGAACGAAGGTGTACCCCTTCACCTCATGGACCTGGATGGGCGTCCACTTCTCGTGGAAGAGCCGTTCCCAGATCGCGACGACATCCTCGTTCACAAGCGCATGGTTCGGCGCGTCGGGATCCTTCGACGAGGTTTTCGCCCACGGATACTTGTGGGCATAGCCACCGTAGTCATGGTCGCCGAAGTGGAAAAGGTGCTTGATCGGCTCGCCGTCGCTGCGCCGATCGCCCGGGAACACCCGGTTCCAGATCGCGGCGGCGTACTCCAGCTCCGATACGAGTCCACAGTCCGCTATGTCGCCGCAGAGCAGCACGGCGTCGGCCTTCTGTTCGTCGTACCAGCGGAGGGCCTTCTCGAAATAGACGTCGCTGTGCATGGAGTCCTTCTGCACGAGAAGATGGATATCGGAGAGGACACCCACCTTGAGCCGGGGTTCGACGCCGCCAACCTTCTCCGGAAGGCATCCCGCCGCCATCAGCATTGTAGCCGCCGTGGCCTGTCCAAAAAACGCCCTGCGCGAAAGCGCCGGCCCACCCGTTGCGATTCTCTTTTTCATTGCCGATATTATATCATGAATGTTGTTGTCTTTTCCGATCAGCCATTGCACACGCACCCGCGCGCACGTTCATTTCAAATCACCGTAAAGTTCCCGCATCTTCCGAAGCTTCCATTCAATCTGAGGACGACTGCCGGTATAACCGCTGGAGACGAGAAAACCGAGCCGCGAATCTTCATCCACCACCGCCAACGCGGCCTCGGCGTTCGCATATTCGGCGCGCGCCAAACGCTCAACCTCCGCTCTGTCGCCCTTCCGCCACGCGATCCGACCCTTCTTAAGGTGCACGGCTGTCAGGCACGCCCGCATCAGATATTCGCCCAGCGCCGCCTGCCGCACGGCCTCGGTCCGCCGTCCCTCCGGCAGCGAATCCGCAATCCCGCGGAACAGCGAAGCCCCCTTTCCATAATCCGCCACCTGACTCTCAAAGAGCTCGATCTCCTTCTGCTCCCGCGATTCGTCAAGCGTCAAGGCCGCCGTGCCCAACCCGCCGATGGGTTTCGCGAAATCGAAATGGCAGATCGTGAACCGGCAACCCGGCGCAATCGGGAAACCAGACGGCGGTTCCCATCTTTTCTGCAGATCTTCGCCAAAGAAGTTGAACGGGTACGCAGCACCGATGCGGCAAGGACCGTACTGGTTCTCGTCGGTCGGCACATAGTCCGCCGCCGCACGGCTCCACAAGCGCCAGGCCTCAAGCGCCTTGTCGGCATTGTCCGTCCCGAAGTCGCGCACGGCGATGGCGCGTACATGCGTCTCGAAATCTATGCCGCCCTCCCAGATGCACTCCTTCTCAAGCTCGGCAATGAACGACGGATACCAGCCGTACTCGTGGTTTTCCCGGAGACCGACGAGATTCCACTTGTGATGCGCCTCCTTCAGCGCCTCCCACTTCTTGTGCCACTGCCACGGCGCGGGCTGGTAGGGGATGTTGCCGAAGTCCCAAGTGAGGCCTCCAGAGTTGCAGTTGCTCCAGAGTTCGATACCCGCAGCCTTCGCCTGCGCGGCCTCGGTGCGGAAGTATTGGCCGGGACCAATGTACGAAAGCGAATAGTCAGCGACCGGCGAGACCAGCCCGTTGCGCTTGACGTGCTTCTCGAACATCTCAAACACCGGGATGAGCGTAATGTCCGTCGGCAAGGCCGCAATGAGGTCGGCCCTCGCCTTTTCGTCCTGGAAGCCCCAGTTGTATGTGGAGAAGATGAAACGGCAGTCCGGATTGTGGCGATGGATGATGGGCTTCACCTTCTTCACCCAGTCGGCCCAGTCAGAGCACGGAAACCAACCGGGATAGGGCTTGCCGGCATCCTCCGGCTTCCTCGCCAGATGGTTTCCGCCGTTGGAACGCTTGTCCTTGGACGGGAACTCGTTCACCTCGCCGACAAACGAAATGCCGCAGGCGTGTGGATAGAACTGGACGAGACGCCCGTACGCCTCTTCGTACATCGCCTCCGCCTTGGGATCGTCCGGGTGGACGTAGGCGCGGTTGCGCGGCGAAAGCTTGACATCCAGTCCGTATCGTGCCGCCCGCTCGATCAGGTCGTTCACGTCCTGCCTAACGCCCTGCGAAATGACGTCATAGCCGGCCAACCACACCTCGATGCAAGTATAACCATGATGCGCGATCTGGTTGAGGTGCGCGTCGGGGAAGATGTCGTTGCCGTAGCCGGAGAACGTCAGGCGATGGGTGAACAGAGGCGCCCGCTTCTCGTCCCCGAGCTTGAGATAGGGACCGCGCCGCAGGTTCATCAGATCCTCGAGATGGTAGAAAGCCTGTGCCGCCATCTTTTCGTCCGTAGCGGTGATCCAGACGCCATTCGTCTTGGTCTCAACGACATATCCCTGCCTGTCCGCCGCCGCCAGCCGCACCGTAACGGCGGCCGAAAGCCCCGGCCGCGTCGGCTGACCAGAGGTTCGTACGCTTGCGTTCACCCCCATCGACACAAGCAAGTAATCGCAGAAGTCCTCGGCCGACCGGCGCGTCAGGGCCGGGGCGCTGTCCGGCACCACAATCTGTGCGCCGTTCTGGAATTCGAACTCGCCGTCGCCGACCTTCTGCGAGAAGTCGCGCCTGTCCTGCCGATGCACGCAGACCAGACGTTCACGAAAAGCGTACGGCGCCTCCGCACCTGCAAGAACCGTTACGGCACATGCCACCATGAACACTTTGATTTTCATTCCGTCTGTTCTCCTTGCGTGTTGTCGTGGAATTATTCAGAGCTCTTCTTTCCTGCATCGTCGTTGGGGGCATCCGCCGCAAACCGATGCAGGAATGAGACGAGGAGGGGGCAACCAATGGCGGTCACAATAATCGCGGCGGTGATCTGCGCCGTAGCCGTTTCGGCGACCGCCAGGAGCGTCGCATCGACAGCGGCGACCGCGAGCGGGGTTGCCGCCGCGTTACCGGCGGTTGCGCCGATCGCGGCTCCCACCTCGGGATGACGCAGGCGAAGAAGTTTGTAGGCGGCGAATCCGCCCAGCCCGGTGACCAAGAGACAGCCGAGACCGAGCAGCACGCCGGCGGCGCCGGCCTTCACGAGATTGAAGATGTTGAGCCCGGCCCCGAGAGGGAACGCGAAGAACGGGATGAGCATCGTCGCGCCCGGTTCGCAGAACTTGCGGATGTCGTCGTCGAGGTTGCCGAGGATGCAGCCCACGATAACCGGGATGATGCAGCCGAGCAGCACCGAAAGCGGGATGTTCGCGGCTCCCGCCGCACCGAGCGCCAACATCGTGAAGAACGGCCCGTCGTTGATCGAGAGAATGGAGACGGCCCCGACATCCGTCGCGTCGCCGTATTCCGCCGCCAGCGCGGCGTAGAGACCGCCGTTCGAGTTGGCGAGCGCCGCGACGATGGCCAGATACCGATCCCGACCTTCACGACCGTCAGCAGGATGCCCTTGCCGACCGCCACGCCCGCCCGGCGAAAGCTGATCGTCGTTGCGTTGCAGAAAATGAACGCGGACAAAAGCGGCATCGCTCCCGACTTCCAGAGATAGGTCGTGAACGTGCCGTCGAACCTTTCCCACACGCCGCCGCAGAACGTGTTCACGAGCGCGCCAAGGATCAGCGGCACGACCATCAGCCCGCCCGGAATCCGCTTTGTCGCCGCCAGGATCTTCATGCCGGCACCGCGCCTTCCCGAACGATGACCGCAACGCCGTCGGGGATGACGGTCACGGAGTAGTCGGGCCGCCCGACAAGCGACTTCGCGATCGCCATCGCCTCCGCCGCGCCATGGGCGGGGATCATGTGCAGGTCGCGCACGATCTGGTCATCGCAGTCCGACACGTAGATCACACGCGCCTTGAGCAGCACGCGCGCCAAGATCTGCGACTGCCACTGGTCGATGATGGTCTCATCGGGACGACGCGCCAGGAACGTGCGCATCATCCGCTCGATGTCCGGCTCGTCCCGGAACGTGCGGTGGAAGCTCGCGCCGCCGTGCCCGTCCTGGGACTTCGCGAACATCACGATCACGCCGCCCGGCTTCACCGTCGCCTCGGCGGCGGTCATGCCCTTCACGGCCTGGTAGATGTTCTGGTCAAGGGGATAGCCGCCGTTCGTGGAGATCGCGATATCGGCCGGAATCGCGTCCACCTGACACTTGGAGGCGAGGAACTCGCGTCCGGCCCGGTGGGCGGCCTCGCACTCGCCGGCCACGCAGAAGATCGGGTCATGCGCGGCGTCGATCACCACGTTCACCACGAACGCGAGCTTCGCCGCGCGCGCCGCGAACAGCATGTCCTCGTGTATCGGGTTCCCCTCCAGAACGCCCGTCCGCGCCCGAGGATGCGCGATGAAGCCGGCGTTGTGGTTGTACATCACCGTCGCCCGGCTCGCGATCCCCGGCAGCACGCTCTTCCGTCCGCCCGAGAACCCGGCGAAGAAATGCGGCTCGATGAAACCCTCCGCCACGAGCAGATCGGCCTCGACGGCCAGCCGGTTCACCACCAAGTCGCCGCCGGACGGCAGACGGCCGATGTTGACGAGGTTCGCCGCATCGTCGCAGTCGTGCACGACGATCCGTTCCCGCGACACGATCTCGTCGCCGAACTTCGTCGCCAGCTCGTCGAGCGTTGTGGTGCGGTGAAGCCCCGTCGCCACGAGAATCGTGATCTCGGCGGACGGATTTCCGGCGCGGATCTCGGCCAGCATCTGCGGCATGATCACGCGGCTCGGCACAGGCCGCGTGTGGTCGGAGGCGATCACCACGATCTTCCGCTTCCCCGCCACAAGCTCCCGGAGACGCGGCGATCCGAGTGGCTGCGCCATCGCGGCGCGGACCAGCTCTTCGCCGGACATCGGCGGCTTGTACCCGTGTATGCCGGAACGCAGCACGCCCGCGAGATGCCCCTCCTCGATCTCCACGGCAACGGTCTCCCGGCCATACGGCAGAATGATCTTCTCTGATTCCATAACGTTCCTTCCTTTCCTGCTTAGCTCCGCAGCATTCCTTTTCTCTTATCGCGGCATCGGCTTCTTGAATCCGATGTATCTCGACATGTCCGAAATCTCGCCGTTTTTGAGTTCTGCGAACCGGACGAGCACCTGCGAAACGATGGGCGACTTGCGGTTCCAGTTGTTGTTGAGCGTCGTCGCCCAGGCGAAGCGCACCGCGCCGTCTTTGCCGCCGGGCACCACGTCCACGCCATGCGTCCAGCCGAACAGGTGTTTGCCCTTGACGTTGAAATCCTTGTCATAGACAATGAAGTTCGGCGTCCGCGCCGCCTCGTCGGATGTGTAGTAGCAGGAGTAGATGTATGTGCCGTCCGTGCAGATGTTCTGTGCGCCGCAGCTCGACTCCTCGCCGTGATCAACGATGAAGGGCTTACCGATCGGCTCCAGCGTCTCGGCATCGAACTTGCCGTAATAGTTCGAATGCCCCTTGTCCGAACCGTTCCAGTCCTTCATGCCCATGCCGAGGATGATCACGCCGTCAAGGCACGTGATGCCGTCGGCGGCGTTCTGCCATTCCGGCATCCGGCGCTCCTTAACCGGCTCCAGCGTATCGGCGTCATACACGCGGATGGACGTGCACCCCTTCTCGCCTTTCTGCTTCGGCGGCTCCCACGCGCCCACATAGACGCGTCCGTTCCAGTGGCAGATGTCGCCTCCGTGCGGCACGACCGCCACGCGCTTCAAGAGCAGACCTTTCCAGTCCGTCTTCACGATCTGGTTGTGGAACGAGAAGTAGAAGGCGTTGGACGTGACGCACATTCCCTGCCAACTCGGCACCTTCCACGTGCCCATCTCCGCCCTCGCAACGGGCGCGCATGCGGCAACCGCTGCCAACAACATTGCGTATTTCATTGATTTACCTCATGTTGGGAATAACACTTCGTTTTTGTTTTAAGGTTCACGAGCACGGTCTATGAGCCCATCCAGAATCGCCGTGCCCTCGGGCGTGCCAGAGAGAATATCCAGCCCAAACGCCGCCATGTGCCGTCCCTGATCCGCCTTGATCTCGCCCAGATAGAGAAAACAGTCCTTTTTCCCCTCTCCGACAATAACCGGCGAAACCACCGTAAGCTTCTTCCGAGAAAGTTCAAGCGCCCCCTCCTTTACCACACGGAACAGAAGCGGTGTCAATGCACCTTCATGCGGCAGACCAGCGAGCGCCGGATGGCCTTTCGCAAGCGCCGTCCCGACCTGATTGCCCATCGACCACCAACCGAGCGAAACGTTCGGCTTTCCGTCCCAGCCCGAAACCGTCAGCACATTCTTGCCGCGCGCCAACGCATCGGCAGCGGTCTGCGAACCATACGGCGCAACGACCACACGCGCCTTTGCGCCCTCCGGCGATGCGGCATCGGCCACGCCATCATAGAGTTTCGCGAGCATGGGACGCAGCGAGGCATCGGCCGCGATGTCCGATCCATCACGCTTGACCCGCTTCGGAAACACCCAAAAGTCCCATTCGTTCGCAATGCCGCCGATCTTGGCGCGGAGCACGGCCTTGACCGCCTTTGCGACAGACGGAAAAACAATCTTGTCCGAGGCCACTTTCCGTGCGGGTCCAATGGTGAGGTTTGAGAGGTTTGAGACGTTTGAGGGGTTTGAGGGGTTTGAGGGGTTTGAAAGGATGACAAGACTCCACTCCAACGTGGCATCTTTCAGCGCGGTGTCGCCAAAGTGGGCAAAAAGGAAATCAACGGGCAGCGTGTCGCCGGACGTGAACACCCTGTTCTCGTCGGGCGTATCAAGCAGAACGCAAGACGGTCCGTTGAAACGGGCAAACTGTTCCGGCGAAAGGCCTCCCCTCTTCGTCTGCCAGAACGGATCGAACAGACCCTGCGCCGAATGGATGGCACCGTTGGCGACCACCACGTCCACAGCCGTCCAGAAACAGTACCCGCCGCAATACGGATCCTTGCGCGCCCACTCGATGCCACGTTTCTGGTAAACCCCCTGAAGCGTATGCTGGGCATCCTGCAGCGCATCGCCCCACGCCGCATCAAGCCCGCGCGCCGCCAGCCACGCCAAACGATCGGCGCGCGAATCCGGCGCGGTCCATGCGCCCGTATAGAGCGGTTCCAGCCGCGTATCCTGCTTCACGCAAAGGTTCAGGTATTCGTGGCATACGAACGGGCGTCCCGTCCTGAACGTGCCGCGCGGCCAAACATCGCGGGGGCCGATGTCATAGTCGGAGTTTCCGACGTCGTTGCATCCTTCGTCATCATCGCGTTCCTGCCACAACATCCGGTCGCCGTCCTGATGGTTCACGAGCCGATCCGGATCGGTGCGTTTCACGAATGCGTACATCGCTTTCTCGACGTACGGCCCAAGCCGCCCCTCGTTGCCGCCGCAATACACGGCGAACGACGGATACCGCCGGTAGTGCGCCTGCAGTTCACGCAGATCGCGGAGCGGATCGAACGTGAACGCCTCCGTCGGAACATCGGTATAGTACGGGAGCTCCGCCTGAATAAGAATCCCCACCTCATCCGCCGCCTCAAAATACTCCGGCACTTCGCAATGCGTGTGGAGACGCACGAAGTTGAAGCCCGCCGCTCGCGCCTTCTTCAGATGGGCAAGGTGCACCTCGCGGTCAGGCGGCGGCATGCCGGTGATCGGATACACGCTGTCGTCACCGAACCCACGCAGAAAGTACGGATGATTGTTCAGGTAGAACTTGTCACCCCGCACCTCCAGTTTGCGCACCCCGAACCGTTCACGCCGAGAGTGAACGACTTTGCCTTCCGCGTCAAGAAGCTCAATCTTCGCCCAGTAGAGATTCGGATGCTCCGGCGACCAAGGACGGAAGTTCCGGAGCGGAAGACGGAGCGTGTAATTGGAGGATCGGAGGATTGGAGGATTGGAGGATTGGAGGATTGGGTGTTCGACGGAGTGTCCATCAACGGTAAAGCGAATCTGGTAGGGCGCGTTATCCTTAACGCGCCGTTCGGCGGATTGAGAACAATCCGCCCCACCAACATCACAGCCACCGATCGTCACATGCAATTCCGCCTCACGCTTGTCGAAATCGCCGCGCACCCACGCGTCGTCGATGCGCGTCGCGGGCGTCGCTTCCAACTCGACATCACGATAGATGCCGCCCCAGCGATGGACGTTGCTCATGAGTCCCTTGCGTGAGGGCAGGGCGTTGTTGACGCAGACGATTAGACGGTTCGTCTCGCCCAGCTTCACGAACGGCGTGATGTCGTACTTGTACGTGCCGCAGTAGTTATCCACCCAAGCAACGGGGTGCTTGTTCACCCAGAACCATCCCTGAGACTTCACGCCGCCGATCTTGAGCCACACCTTCTTTCCGTTCCAGCCGGACGGCAGAACCTCATCCTTGCGGTACCACCCCTCGCCCATGTAGATGTGATTGATCTTCTTTGGGCTTGAATCCCAGAGCGGGTCCCAAGGGATGCTCAGGCCCGGCTCACCCACGCCCTGCGCCTCCCAAGCGCCCGGAACGTGGATTTTCCGGGCTTCCGACCAAGGCGTATCCATTCGGCTGCGGCAGACGGCCGACGTCTGTTCATCCACCTTGGCGAACGGCGTTTTTGTATGCCGGTAGCGTCGGCAAAACGCCTTGGGCTGCGTGACGAACTCCCACTCGCCGCGCAGGGAGATGACATCAGGCGATGCCTCGCGCCCGACAGGATTCACCACGGCGGGCAGCGGTTTGATTCCCGCCCACGTATCCACGCCCTGCAACTCCTCACCGTGCAATGCCAGCCCCACGCACGCAACGGCAGCCATCAAAAACATCAAACCTTTTTTCATACTCTATTCTCCAATAGTTCCGCCCGGTTCGACACACCATACCCAACTCATTTAACTCTATAAAGCGCGGGCTGGTTGGGGGCGAGCGAGACCCTCGCAGTGCGCACACCCGTCTTTTCTGCCGCCGGACCGAACTCAACTTTAATCGTCTGGAAATCCTCGGGAAACGTCACTTCCGCCACATCCGACTTATCCTGCGCGTTGACGAGAAGCAACCACGTCTCGCCGGCCCTGCGCCATGTACGAACACCCCATGCCGTTGGCGATCCCGTCACCGAAGGTCCCGGTTCAGACAGCAGCACGGGCAGATACTTCTTCAGCTCCGCCCCAACCACGCAGATGTCGCCCCAGGCTTTCTCGAAAGGCACCGTTGGCGTTCCATCCCGCCTTTTGGGCTGCTGAATGGTTGAGAACGAGTAGTAGATCAGTCCGTTCGCTCCAGCGGCGACAAACTGCCACGACATGGACCGCATCTCATCCACCGATGGCATATACGGCACAGGGGCATCCGGCTGCGGTTTCCGGAAGACGCCCCAATCGAACGCTTGCGGCACCTGCCACATTGGGCGGAGTCCAAACATCGCGTCATGGGTCCGCCGCGTGACAACGGTCACACGAGAAAGCGGACTGTCGGGGACCGGATACGGATCCGTACCGATGATGTCAAACGTCGGCATCATGTCGCGCAGAAGTTCAAGCTGGTAGAGCACCGCCCATGTCGGGTGGTCGGGATCAAGCCGCTCCAGAAGCCGCTGCCGTCCCTCAAGCGACCCGAACATCTCAAAGGTGCATTCATCGTTCACATACCAGGCCAAGAGTGCCGGATGATTTCTGAACGCTTCGACCTTCGCCTGCACGTAGGCGTTTTCGGCCGCAACCGTCCTGACACATTCCGGCGCGCGGCTCCCCATCGCGGCATATGCGTCCTTGACGGAATAGATCACCTTGATCCCATTCGTGTGAAAGAAGTCCATCTGAACGGCGTCGGGCGGCGTATAGGACATGACCGTGTTGAACGGCCCTTTGACAAACGTCTCCTTGCGAAGGAGTTTGGTGGTGTACATCCCAAGCGGGAAGAACGGCTTCCCGTCCACGATTGTGCGTCCATGCCGGTCGATCCATACGCGGCGAGACGGCATCTCGGAAGGGCGATTGAACCGAAGCGAAGAACCGCCCAGCTTCACACCATCAGGCGCAAAAAGCTCGAAGGCGACTTCGCTCTGCCCCTTCTTCATCGTTGCAACATCAATTGAAAAGCTGGCCCTGTCAGACGCAACGACCGCCGCCGTGCCGGTCACGCGCACACCATTCGTGCCTTCGTATGAATACACGCTCTTCACCGCGCTCCGCGCATATTTTTCCGGGACAAACAGCCCCACGCGAAAATCGACCCGCCCTTCCGTAGCCGTGTTCCGATAGGCGGAAGAGACCACGCTGCCAACCGCGGGTTTCACAAGCGGCTCGATGCGGATATCATCAAAGCACGCCTTGCCGACGGATCGCGGCAGACAGTAAACGGCAAGGCGGCATGTGACGGCATCCGAGCGAACCGGGTTCATCATGAACTCGACCTTTTTCCAGCCCGTCGTTCCGCGAACGACATCCGAGTACACCTCGCCCGTCCAAGTGCCATTAGTCCTGACCCCCGTAAGGCACAGCCGCGCGCCATGTTTTTCTTCAGGGCCAAGGTTCTCCGTGCGGATCATGGCGGAAACACGGTAATAGACACCCGTCTTGAGCATCAGATCGAACGTCGGAAGGGAATAGGGAAACACGTAGGGGATCTTCGGATCGTGGTTCTCATAGACGAGCGCCGCCGTGCCGTTCATGCCCTCGCCCTTCACGATGGAATAGCCGGGCTTCATCCTCCACCCGGCATCCCCATTCTCGAAGTTGAAGATTTTCGTTGATTGCGCAATTGCCGAAAACGCACAGCATACAACCATGCAGGTGAACTTCGTCCTCCCGATCGCTTTCACCGGTCTAGCCATGCCCATGGAGGTTGCTTGCTACTACCGCACGACAATAGTGGTTCCATCAGGCCCGCCAGTGCGCGTGTGAAGGAACTCAACAGGGGCAAGCGCCCCCGCACTTACGCGCAGATCGTCGATGCGACCCATGAAGAAGCCAGCGGTCTGCTCGGCATCTGCACCAATCGTGATTATGTCGCTAAGCATAGCCGCCGTCTTTGCCCAAGCGCGACCAGCAGGCATCGTACGCTGATAATCAACATAGAACTTCACAGCATCAGCGCCAGACTGCGTGCGGTCAATGACGAGCGCGATATGGTGCCAATCCCTGTCGGCGAACGATGCTATATTGGTGCTGCCACCGTTTAATGTAGCCAGATGGTCATACGGGACGAAAGACCCCGAAAGTGTACCCGCCGTGGTATCGGATGCCACCATAAACGATCCCGCGCCACTCCCCATGCCAAATATCGAGCCTGACGCTGGATTTTTCCCGAACCACGCAAAACATTCCACCGTCGCTTGTGCAAGCACAGAAAGATCAATATTGGTCGTGGTCACATATGACGATGCGCCATTGAACACAAGGGCACCACCACGCACAGCGCAATCGTTGACCAGCAAACCGTTCTGATTCGAGAAGTCCCAATACGCCAGAGTCCGATTCTCTTCGGGAACAACATCGTTATCCAAGTTGTCCAGCACGTAGTCGGCAGGTTCAAGCGCCTCGTCGGAGATGGCAACGCGATAGTACATCCCCTTGAAATACGTACTGTTATAGTACGATGGGCTGTTGCCGAAATATATCCTCTGACTACCAAGGTTGTCAATTGGCGTCGTCGCGGTTCCCGTCTTTGTTATTGAGCCGTCCACCACAAGCGTAAAATTTGCTGGCATGGTGTTGGCATCTATCGAATAACGAATGCGGTAATGCCCATCTAACGCCGAGCCGCGACTACCAGACGTAAGCGTCGAAGCCCAAGACGAAGAGTCCGCCACCGCTCGGAAAAGTCCGCGGTAACTATCGTTGCTGCCGCTTCTGTCAACAACGAATCCTCCGGCAAGCGTAGTGTCCTCGCTCCCTGCGATGGCAAACGGACCGGCGGGACTCCACCATCTGTTGTAGTCAATCTCTATGGTCATTGCCTTCGTATGCCTAAGATCGATAGGATCTGTGGTGTAGAAACGCTGGCTGGATCCGTTCAGCTTCAATCCAGTACCAGACCCGGTAAACGTCCCGCTTTCATTCGCAAATGCCGGCGACCCAACCAATGTAAGCGAATGTCCGTTGCCTGTCACATCGTCAGTCTTTGACTGGTCAAACCTGTAGAGGGCAATTGCCTTCTTTGCCGGAGAGCGATCAACAAGGAACTTATCAGGGGTGAGCACCGCCGCCGTGATTCGGACATCGTCAAGCTGACCGTAGTATGGACACGCATTAATTTCTGAAGCGTTGATTTCCTCTGTGCTCGATCCTCCGATCTGCTTATTTCCGCGCCTAAATAAATACAACGGCAAATCGCTAAGCGCAAACGCCTTCTGGTCAGCGTTTCCAGCCTCGGTACTACACGCGGCAGGAATCCCGTCGATGTACATCGTAACGATGCCCGCGCCCTGTTTAGCGGGATCGTACACCATCGCAAGATGACGCCACCGATAGTCGCCAAGATCACCAAATGCCTCTTCAGATGTGCGAGAGTAGGCACCAGAGCCGCCTGATACGTGGAAACCAGAAAAGATCGTGGAGTAACCGGAGGACTTGTCATCAAAACTGATGCGGAATGCGCCAGGATTATTCCAATAGCCGACACCTGACTCCATCAGCATGCCGATACGCGTGCTCGTCGAATCTGACTTGAAATACATTTCTACCGTAAAACCAATCTTCGAAAATGCCGAAAACGGGAACGCCTCGTCCACCGAACAGTTAAATTCAGATAGACGGGTTCCGTAGGTCGTAAGTGCATAACCTGATTTAAATGCGACATTACTCACGGCAGCAAGGTCGAATCCATTGCCTGTAACGTCTTTGCCGCCATTGCTGCCGAACGGCCAGTAGGCGACCACGGGCAGTCTATCGTCATCCGCCCGCATTGCCTTACCGACAGTCGGATACTTGAGGAAATCTTCTGGTGCGACTACGCCGCGGCTGATGCGCACATCGTCTATATAGCCTCGAAAATAGCTCATCCCCTCGACGTACTTCTGGCTATAACCAATCTGGAAGAAGTCGTTGAAGAGGTTAGGAACTGCGTAAGGGGCATTTTCAGTGCGCCCGGCGTTCCTCTGTCGAACGCCGTCTATGTAAAGACGGCATGAGTTTTCGTTGTTTCCCTGCGAACGGTCAATGACATATGCGATATGGTGCCATGCTCCATCTACAAAGCCTTTATTGTTACCTGCAAGAGATTGGGACACATGGTCCGAATCATTTGTATAGGAACTGTCGAGCTGCCATCCTGCCTCCGATGTGCGCATTTGCGCCTGATAAACACCAGCGTTATAGAGAATGAAACCGCCAGTCCCAACCCACGGCTCTGGCGTAGTGAATAGGACTGCGTAAACACCGGCTGGCCGCTCCGTCAACCGACACCAGCACTCAAACGTCACCGCCGTCTCGCCGGAGAGGTCGAGCGCGGTCGCCGTCTTCAGATATTGATCCGTCCGTCCATCATTTAGCGACACATAAGCCGCATCGCTTTCAGCAATCTCCACGCCTTCGAGGTGGTGCCCATTGCCGGAGACGTCGTTGAAGCCGTTCGTGCCGAATGGCCAGTAGGCTATCGTTTCCGTCTCCGCCGAAGCGGAAATCGCCAATCCAAACGCCGCGCCAAATGCGCAGAATGCCGTCGATAGTGCTTTCATTATGCATCACTCCTTGTCTTTAGACGAGGGACTATCCCCCCACAGCTCGCTATGATACCATCAATCGTCACTTTTTTCGGCAAAAAACACTTGCGAAATTTAGCAATCCCATGAGCCGATTAGTCACAGGCCTATGAGCCGCATACCCTCAGGACTATGAGCCGATGATCCGTGGCCAGGCGCCGCCGATGGTTCCTTCGTGGAACTCAAGTTCCCCGGCAGCAAGCGCGTCTGCGTCCCCCTTGAAAAGACCGCCCTCCTTGCGAATCACTACGCCACCGCTCCGCTCTTGCCTTGAACCCGTAACGGGTGGATATGGTAAAATACGCGCCATGAAAAGCCATAGATCCACGGGAAGACCAAGGGGAAGACCGCCATCCCTGCCGTTCGATCTCGACGAGCAGGTGCTATGCGACCTTGAAAGCAGGATGGACACGACAACCTTTCTCGTCACGCCATCCCTCAGCCAAATAGCGAGAAGGCTGAAGGTCAGCCGTGCATCAATCAAGAGGGTCGTCGCAAGGCTCAGGAACAGCGGATACATCGAACTTTGCTACATCAAGAAGCGGCCTACCGACAAAATCTGTACCATCCTCTACAAGCTGCTGCGCTATGAGTCAAGGCATACGTCCTCTGCATGTGGCTCATAATTCCCCTTGGTGAGGCTAAGGCATTCTGACCATGAGGCTCATAATTCCCCTCCACGTGGCTCAAAACTCCCTTTCACGTGGCTCAAAATTCCCCTCCACGTGGCTCAAAATTCCCCCTCTGCAAGGGACAATCCCCTGCGGTTTCCGTCAGCGGTGGTCACTCAAAATACTCCACGTCGGGATTGAGGAAGCCGAGGGAATAGACCTGCGGCAAGAGCTTGGCGCGGAGCGCATCGTGTGCGGCGCGCAACGGCTCGGCAAGCATCACGCCTATCCGATGATCCGCGGCCATGCGCCGCCGATGGTTCCTTCGTGGAACTCAAGCTCCCCGGCGGCAAGTGCCGCAACAAGCGCGTCTGCGTCTCCCTTGAAAAGGCCGCCCTCCTTCGTCATCACCGCCTTGCCGACCTCGGCCGGCGGAAGGAGCTTTACCATGTCGCGCGCACGCCATATCATTTCGTGCCACTTGCTGGACAAATCGGCAAGATCATAATCCGCCGCGTTCCGTATCGCCATTTCAAATTCAGGGCGGGTGTAGTTCGTGCGCGCGCACATCTCAAGGATATAGTTGGGCGTCAACCCAAGATCCTTCCCGTTTGCCGCCCATGCTAGCAGACCAAGCGGCTGGATGTCTTCGGCGCATGTTATGGTGTCCACCCAATCCCTCGGCACGCGGCGTCCCGCAAGGGCGAGCAACTTGTTGGTCGCAAGATCGAACGGGTGAAGCGTGAGTCCCAGCAGGTCGTCTTCAATGAGAGGGAAGAACCTGTAGGCGGAATCCTGAACCCACTGAATCTCCGTCGCGTCCCCCGATCTGGAAACCACAACCTCCACGATGTAGTCGCGTCTGCGCGTCACGCGAATGTCATAGCCGGCGGACTGAAGTACGGCGCAGTCATGGTCAGCCGCGCGTTCAAGCGCCGAATAGCTGCTGTTGAACACATCGATGTCGGACGACACGCGCGGACGCTTGAGTTGGTGATTGAGCGCAAGCCCACCGGCGATGTACGTCTCGCCGCCGTCTATGCGCGAACGGGCAATCCGCTTGAGTACTTCGGACTGAAATGCGGTGACAGCCATGACCTGATTCTCCCTATTCGCCTAAACGCCTCCGCGTCGCCGTAAGTTTCGATCGACGAAAGCACCTGTTCCAGCTGGACTTCATTCTGCGGAGGTCTAGACAAATCGGCAAACCACAAGCAGACGTCACGGTAATCCCGGACAACTGACCTGTAGGCCTCCGAATCAACTATCTCCTGAATTGTCATGCCGCTATTATACCATATCGAAACCCGGCGGCGCAATTCCCCGAAAAGTCACGGGGTGCGGTTCCCGGCGTTGCGGTAGTCGCGCATGGACCGGCCAAACCGCTTCACGAACACATGCTCCATGTACGATTCCGACCGATACCCGCACAGGCGGGCGATTTCACGGTGCGAAAGACGTGTTCCGGAAAGGAGCCGCCGCACATGCTCCAGACGCACCTCCTCAATCGCCTCACGCACGGACCGCCCCTTGATCTGCCGGTACCGAAGATCCAGAAGCCGACGCGAGATGCCGAGCAAACCAGCGAGAACATCCGCGTTCAGCCCGTCGCAGGCGCGCTCCGCGATGATCTCGTCGGCCTGGCGCACCATCCGCCCCGATGGCGCGCACGGCGCCGTGGACATCCGGGCAGTCACCGTCACATCCCCCACCACCCGCTGACGCAAACGCACACGCCTTCCTTTCATGAGCTTTGAGAGGGTCTGCGCGGCAAGATGTCCTTCCGCCTCAAAATCAGGATGTATGCTCGAAAGCGACGGGTGGGTGTGGATGCAGAAGATCGGATCGTCATCCACGCCCAGAACGGCCAGATCATCCGGCACGCGCACACCGCCCCCCAGACAGACCCTCAAGACACCATCGGCGCAATGGTCGTTGGAGGCAAACACGGCGGCGGGCTTCGGCAACGCCTTCAGCCACGCGAGCAGATCCGGATCGTTCCATCCGACCTCACCCGGAAAGATGCGGACGTCCCGATGACCTAAACGCCGCAGCTCCCGCGCGAAGAACGCCCCACGGTCCCGTGACCAAGCACGATCCGCAAACGCACCCACGAAGCCAAACGAGACATAGGCGTGCGCTTCGGTCTTCGCGAGATGCTGTGCCGCCATGCGGCCAATCCTCTCAGAATCCACGGAAATGAACGCGCACTTCCGGCTACCTTGTACCGCAGATCCAAAAACGTCCGGCAGATCGATCCCGACAACGGGTACCTTCCGGGACGTCAACAGCTCCAGCACATCCGCGTTGAAATAGGGTTCATACCCCATGATGCCAGACCGGGTATTGATCCCACAGATGACGCCATCAAGATCCTCCACCGGAAAGTCGCGGAACAACTCCACGCCAAACGAGTGGCGGATGATTCGCAGGTTCCACTCCTCTCCGCTTTCGCGAAGAAAGCGCATCACGCCGTTGTATTCGTCCACGCCCTCGCGATACGCGAACGGCAGGGCCACGACAACAATCGGCACCTTCGCGGAATGTCTTTTCACCCCACTCCTCAACCCTCAACGCTCAACCCTCAACACCCCTACGGCAGCACCTTGAAATCGGGCATGTAGCCGTGGATGCGGTGCGCCCGGAAGGCCTCGGCGTACTTGCAGCCGTTCTGGATGCCGCGGAACCGGGCCCAAACACGCGCCTCCTCCGCAAAATCGGTGCAGCCGAACTCCGCCATGTACGGGAACTGGCTCTTGTGGAAATAGATGCCTTTCAGCTTCTCGTCGCATTCGTCGGAGATGTCCACATAGACCTCGGGCAGGAAGTTGATCCCGTAGCTCGGCTCCCAGTAGAAGAGCGACACCTTCTTCGAGCAAGGCTTCTCGTTCGACTGCTGGTTGCGCCCGGGCAGCGAAAGGAGCATTTCGCGAACAAGCTTCGATGTCATGGCATGGTCGGTGGATTCGTCCTCCGGATAATGCGTGAAGATCACGTCCGGATCCGCCCAGCGCATCGCGTCCAGAACCTGCGTGCGGGTCTCGTTCGTATCGAGAAGCCGCTCGTCGTCGTTGCGCATGAAACGCACCTGCGCCTCGTAAAGCGCCGCCGACTGCAGCATCTCGGCCTCGCGCGTGCGTTCGATCTCCTTGATGTCGGTCATCACGTTCGAACCGGTGTTGCCGCTCGTCGTGAGCGCGATATAGATCTTGTGTCCTTGCTTTTTGTACTTGAGCAGTGTTCCGCCGACATTCAGCTCGATGTCGTCAGGATGTGCACAGACTGCCAGAATGTTCATTTGTCTTTTTCCTTTCAGTAGGTGTAAATGATATCACAGTTTCATCTTAATTTTCGGCAGTATTCACTTGCAATATCCGGCAACCGTAGGCCGGGAGCGCCAGCAGGCGCGACGTGCCGGAAACCGAGAGCGTGAACGGCCCGACGGCACCGCCACGCATGTTGTTCACGAGAACGGCCATCGATCCATCCGGGCAGCGTTTCGCCATGAGATGGAGCCCCTTCGCCCCCTCTACACAGACCGGAACCTCCTTGCCGGTAAAGAACTTCCAGATCTCGCACACCGGCACCGGCGTCGGCGACGCCTCGCGGCCGTCGAGATCGTACCAGCCCTTCTCGGAAACGGCGAACTTCTCGCCCTTGGCGTTCGTATAGAGACGCCATCCATCAATGCAGGACACGCCCTCCTTCGCATCCAGCCCCGTATCGACGCCGCGCGTCTGGAGGATGCGGGCGCCGTCGCGGTCGATGAGAACACCGCGCGCGAGCCATTCCTTCGGCAACGTCGCCGCCGCCGGACCGAACACCGCGAGCGGCGCACCGGAGTTGCGGTCATAGCGCGTGGGCGCGCCATTGGCCGCAAGCAGGATGCCTGCCTGCGGCTGCGCGAAGAACTTCAGCAGCGTTTTCATGTCCGTGTACGATGCCGGCAGCGTCGCCTCGCGCACGAGATGCGGCGGCGCATACACCTCGAAACCAACGGGCGACGCATTCTGGAAGAGCGCCGCGATCCGTTCGGCGTCGTCGCGTCCGGCCAGATGGGCGGCGAGATATTCCGGATCAATGCCCTTGCCGGTCTTCGCGTTATGCCGAATGACGTACTTGTTGCGGACAATGCCGCCTTCGGCGATCACCGCACGGTCGCAGGCCTCACACATTCCCTCCGGAACGATTCCGACATCGCGCGGATACGGATCGTTTTCGTCGAACGGCACAATCCCCTCGGCGCGAAGCATCGCCGCCTGCCAGCGCAGGTATTCGATCACGCCGCCCAGGCCCTGTCCCCAGTTGCGCGAGTTTCCGGGATGGCACACCCAGTACGTCGCGCCGCTGAGCCGAACGAACGGGCGTCCCTTGCCCTTCCCGGCCAGAAGACGTATCATCTTCGGCACATCCACACCGTCAAGATCGTACTGCGAAACGCTGAGGCAGGTCGCCAGCATCACGGAAGGATCTACCTCGTCCGCCGCCGCACGCATCGCCCGGCAGAACGCCATCAGCGACTCGCCCATCTCGTCGAGACAGGCGCTGCGCAGCGGGTTGGGCGCGCCCGTATAGGCGTCGCGCATCTGTTCGGGCGTCACGTCCGCCACGCCAAGCCGCGCCGCAATGCGCCGCCGGTGCTCATCGCAGGTGCAGCACACGCCCGGCCGGCACGCCTGAACGAGATCATCATCGAAAAGGATCGTCTTCGCACCCGCCTTGATGAAGTCGCGCACATTCTCGGCAACGGCCTCACGCCAAACGGCATCGGTGGCGCAGACCGCCGCCGTCTTGCCCTCGAACGAACGAAGCGGACGGTAGTTGGGGAATCGCCGTAGAAAATCAGGATCCGTCATTTTGCCATAGCCGAGCGACGTGATCCAGAGTGCGACGGGGAGACCGGCTTTCTCGAAGAAGCGGATTTCGCCGGCTAACGTCTCAAGCGACTTCGTCCGGCGTTCGCCGTCGAGATAGAACTCGCAACGTTCGAGCTGCACGGCCTCCGCACCGGCCAGACGCGCCCGCCGCAGCAGTTCGCCGCATCCAAGCTCGGCGCGGTCGATGTTATCGAACTGCACCATCAGCGAACAGTCCGCGAAATCGCGTTCTGGAATTGCACCGAGGACGATCTCGCCAAAAGCACTCTCATCGGCGAACGGATACTTCGGATTCCCCTTCCAGTACAAGGCATAGTCGCAGGCACCGCCATCATCGTCATCGTGGATGCAGACTGTCATCTTCAGCGGAACCTGCTCACCCGGCGGCGGCGCGGCGCGGGCAAGGCAATCCCACGTAAACCAAAGCCGATAGCGAGTGCCGATGCGGGTGCCATCCTTGATCCAGGGCTTGGCGGACCCGCCCCAGAGCGCGCCAAAGCACTTCTTCGCCGACGCATAGTCGCTCTGCGTCGCACCGTTCGCCGCAATCGCATACTCGCCGCCGGCATTGCACGGCGTCGGGTTGTCGTTCCAGTCCGGTCCACGTGTGTTGGGGTTGCCGTCGCCATCCCCGTCAAAGAATACCTCTAAGCAGTCATCCTTCCATGTTGGGCATGAAATCGACCCAGCCGGGCTGTCATCCGTCACAATCCGGTCGTCCCGCACAAACGCCTCCACGCCGATGGTGTTGTCCGCATGGCGCATCACGCGGAACTTGAACGAGCACTTCTCCGGCTCGCGCTGAAGCGGATAGTAGTCGTCCTTCACGCCATTCGCCGCCGTGACCTCAATCCAGTCCGATGACCACGCCTCGCGCGGCTCTGCGGCAAAGCCCGTTAGGCCAACAAAAGCCGCCGCCGCAAACAGACTCCGCATACGGTATGTCATGGATATTCTCATTTTCATAGTTTACTTCTCTATGCTGCCACCACATCAAACAAGAACGATTTTCTCCTTAACTCTAGGACGCATATTCTATCAAACCCGATATGTCACCGCAACCGGTGCCGCCGCAAGCAGGCAACTTTCGCTTGAGCCAAATTGACATTCGCCATACGTTTTGATACATTACCTGTCATCGCAAACCGCAGAAGGCAGCAATCGTCATTTCTGCAAAATTGATACGGAAAATCTATGGTGACTCGTCGAACATTCGTGAAGGAGGCATCGTTCGCGATGGGGATCGCGGCGGTGTCGGGTGTTGTTGGATGCTCGGACGAAAGAACCCTAAAGGAGGCAACAATGGGCATGAAGTTCAGCGAACTGATTGAGGCGCGCCGCAGCGTGCGGAAGTACGCCAAGGCGACAATCTCCAAGGACGAAATGACGAAGATCGTCGAAGAGGCGCTCAACGCCCCGAGCTGGAAGAATACCGAGACGACACGGTACTACGCGGCGATCGGGGATGATGCCAAGGCGAAACTCTGGAGCGATGCGCTTCCGGGGTTCAACGCGGCAAGCTCGGCAAATGCCGCCGCGCTGGTCGCGGTGTCGTTCGTGCCCGGCGAAAGCGGCTATATGGGTGACACCCCTGCTGATGAGCTTGGCGAGATGTGGGGCGCGTATGACTGCGGCCTCGCGTCTTCCTATTTCATCCTTGCAGCAAAGAACCATGGATGGGATACTCTCATTATGGGCATCCGAGACAAGGCGAAGGTCAAGTCCATACTCGGCATTCCCGAAAAAGAGGTCCTCATGTCCGTCATTGCGGTCGGCAAGTCCGCCCAGCCGTATTTCAAGAATCCCCGCAAGCCCGTCGCCGAAGTGCTGAAGGTGATGTGATGCAGTAGAGACCCAAAGCGGGCGGCCATGCACTATTAGCGGCACACAAGGATGCCGCCGGAAAATCATCGCGTCGCACTCACGGCAACCTCCGGCGGCTCAGTTCTGAACCATGTCTGCATTTCGTTGCCCGGTTCGCGGTTGCCCCATATGCAGTATGGAACAAGCGTCACGCCGCTGGACGACTTGAGCGACGGGAACGACTGACCGCCGATTTCGACCGTTCCCTCCGCGAATGTGGCGTCCGCTGGAAGAACCGCATCAAACGCCTTGCCGCCGTTGTCCGCGCCCTCCGCACAGAAAACGATCGGTCCGCGCTCCACGGCAAGCCGCCCCTTGTCTGCCTCAACCTTGTCATGCGCCTGAATGCGACGGACAGGCATGTTCATTGCAACTTCCACGACATCGCCGCTCTTCCATTCGCGAACGATTACACAGTATCCCTTGACCGGCTCGAACTTCACCGCCTTGCCGTTGACCTTTACGGAGAAGTCGTCAAGCGTTCCAGAATCCGTCTGCGTGTAGAGGTCACTCGGCACGGGCCGCCCGACGCACCATCCGGGAACGCGCACATTCAGCACGAACTTCTGGCTACCCTTCGATGGCGTGATCGCGATTCGCACCGCTCCGCTCCAAGGATAGTCCGTCTTCTGCGAAATCTTCACGTTGCCGCATTCAAGTCGAAGCGTCGCGTCACTTTCAATGAAGAGGTTCACATACGCCGCGTCACCCCGCGTCGCATACGCAAACCGCGCGACCTGCGGGATGAAGCGCACCACGTTCACGGGACAGCACGAGCAGCCGAACCACTTGGAGCGCTTGTAGCCGCCTCTGGACGCGAGGGGGTTGGGGTAGAAGAACTCGTTGCCGCTCAGCGACACGCCCGACAGGATTCCGTTGTAAAGAGCGCGTTCCATCACATCTATGTACTTCGCCTCGCCGTGCAGGAGGAACATCCGCTCGTTCCAGAGCGCATTGCCGATGCCCGCGCACGTCTCGAGATACGCCGTCTCGTTCGGCAGTTCGTAGTTTGCCCCGAACGCCTCGCCTCTGCGCCGCGCGCCGACGGAGCCGTTGAGCGCGAGTTTCTTTTGGGCGACGTTCTCCCAAATCGCGTCTATTGCCTTCACGTATTCCGCGTAGCCCACAAGCGCGGCGACGTCAGCCATGCCGCAATAGAGGTATGTCGCCCGCACCGCGTGGCCCACCGCCTCGCGCTGCCGCGCGACTGGAAGGTGGCGCTGCAAATAGGCTCCCGGCGCCTCCAGTTCATCTAAAGTCCCGGGTTCACCAGACTGCGCTGACACCGTGCCGGCAGAAGTGTCCTTTCCCCGTCCGCGCATTTCCAGCAGAAACTGCGCGAGCTTCAGGTATCTTGCTTCGCCTGTCGTCCGATAGAGTTTGCAAAGCGCGAGTTCGATTTCTTCATGGCCGGACGTGTCTTTGAGCTGTGACGGTGCAGGGCCGAACGTGCGATCGATGAGATCCGCAGACTTAACAGCCGCATCAAGCAACGTCCGCTTGCCCGTCGCCTCAAAGTAGGCACACGCCGCCTCGTAGAGGTGTCCCACGTTGTAGAACTCATGGCTGTGCGCGAGATGGCTCCACCGCGTCGGCCCCATGCAGCTGAATCCTATCTTACCGTCCTTGCCTTTCGTTGTGTAGCCAAGCGTTCTTGCCGTGTAGAGGTAGCCGTCCGGTTCCTGCGCACCGGCGATGGCGGCGTTTACGCCATCCACGTATTTCTCAAGCTCCGCATCGGGATGGGTGGCAAGCGTGTAGGCCGCGCCCTCAATCACCTTGTACACATCGGAGTCGTCGAACGGAATCCCCTTGAACGTCCCCCATTCATGCGCGGCGGCGTGGCGGAAGTTCGGTATGCGGGCAAGCTCGCACTTCTCGAAGTCCGTCCTCAATGTGACAAGGCGGTTCGTCTCGAAACGCGGCAACCAGAACCCGCCCGTCACCGTCACGTTCGTCAGCGCGGCGGGAGAATGCGGATAGTCCCCCGCAAACGCCACGCCCAGCGTCGCCGCACTCACCGCAATCACTGCCGCACACGCGGCAGATGCCCTCACTGTTTTTTCGCTCATCGGTTTTATCTTTCCCGCAAGGAAATTCCCAGCGCCCCGTTGCAGAGTCAACGCTGACAGTTCTTCTCACGAACAGGCGGTATTATAACACAACCCAATTGTGGGATGAGTTGAGGCACATGAAAACCGCGGGGCATGAAGAAAACAAAACGCCCCCTGTTCCAAAGAACTCGACTATTAGCCAAAAAGTCTGGAGACTGTTCGTTATGGTATAATATGCCCATGAAAATGACAACCATCATCGCAGCAATAGCCATGACAGCAACATTAGCAACAGAAAGCCTTGCGGCCGGATACCAAACCGACACCTTCAAGACCAAGGGTGGCAAAGAGGTCGTGATAACCGCCATCAAGCACGCTAGCCTGCGCATCCAGTACGACGGGCTTGAGATCCAGGTGGATCCGGTTGTGAAATTCGCGCCCGAAACAGACTACGCGAAGTTCCCGAAGGCGGACATCATCCTCGTGACGCACGAGCATTTCGACCACTTCGACCGTGACGCCATCGCGGCGCTCAAGAAGGACTCTACGCAGGTGATCGCCAATCCTGCCGTCCAGAAGATGCTTGGCTTCGGTACGGCGATGGCGAACGGCGAAAGCCGCACAATCGGGAAGGTCCTCACACTTGACGCCGTTCCCGCCTACAACACGACGGCGGGGCGGACGCAGTTCCATCCGAAAGGACGCGACAACGGCTATGTGCTGACGCTGGACGGCCTTCGCATCTACATCGCGGGCGATACCGAGGATATTCCGGAGATGGCAAAACTCAAGGACATCGACGTTGCGTTTCTGCCCTGCAACCAACCGTACACGATGACGCCGGAGCAGGTCGCAAAGGCGGCGAAGATAATCAAGCCGAAAGTCCTCTTCCCCTACCACTATTCCGAAACGCCCATCAAGCGCGTTGTTGAACTGCTGGCCGACACCGCCATCGACGTCCGCATACGGAACTATCGTTGAAGAACCCCCTTTCATCGTATCAAGCCGTATGCCGCCCAGGAACCGGCGCGGGCGCCTTCTTCGCGAGCATTCTCGTGTGGGGTGTCGGCATGGGGTGTTTCGGCGCGGCATTCAACAACTTCCTCGTCGAGACCTACGACATCAACGGTTTTGACCGAGGTGTGCTGGAGTTCTTGCGCGAAACGCCTGGCGTGCTGCTCGTGGCGATCTTCGCCCTGTTGGGTAGGTTTTCAGACTGGAAGGTTATGCGAATCGGCACGGCCTGTTCCCTTGTCGCGGCAACGCTGCTGCTGGTGCCGGTCCGATGGGCGTGGGCCGTTGCGTTCATCGTCATCTGGGCGTTGGGCGAACACCTTGTCATGCCCGTGCGCCAGTCGCTCGCGCTCTCGATCGCCCGGGAAGGCCGCAGCGGCGAATCGCTCGGCATCGTCACAGGCGCGATCAACGCGGGAACGGTCGCGGGGAGCGTCCTTGTGGCGACCCTATTCTACCTTGGCGTGCACTTTTGGACGGAGGCCCCGCGCCGTGCGCTCTACGACGCGACCTGGCTGCTGGTGGCACTGCTCCTTGCCGCCAGCCTTGTCGTGGCAGGATCTGTGAAAGAGCCGGGGATCGCGAAACGCGCGCGCCCGTCGTTCTACTTCCGCCGCAAATATACGACGTTCTATATCTTGGAGCTTTTCTATGGCGCACGCAAGCAGGTGTTCTTCACCTTCGGGCCGTTCGTGCTGATTCGCGTCTATGGCATGGATACGCAACACGTGGCGATCCTCTTCGCCGTCGCCGCGCTCTTCACCGCGCTTTGGGGCGGACGCCTCATCGGGCGGCTTGTCGATCGCTGGGGCTATCGCAATGTGATGGTGTGGGATACGGTCGTACTTTTCTTCGTGTGTCTGCTCTATGGTTTTGCGAAGGATTTGTTTCCTCCGTGCGTGGCGGTGGCGGTGGTATGCGTGAACTACATCCTCGACGCCATGTTGAGCAATGCCTCGATGGCGACGAACCTCTACGCCCGCACGCTCTCCGATTCCCAGGAGGAGCTCACGGCAACACTCTCTTCCGGCATTTCCGTAAACCATTTTGTGACCGTGTTCTACGCGCTGCTCGGCGGCTGGATATGGGACCGTTTTGGTCCTGGCGTCCTTTTCGCCACGGCGGCCGTGATGGCTCTGGCGAACAGCGCCTTCGCGTTGACCGTACCCAAACCCACCCACAACACATGACGGAAACCGGCTGCAAGTTAGATCAACCAACGGAAAGAGAAGAGGAATAAACATGAACGAAATGACACTTGATGAACGCATGGGCTATGCCGCCCAGCGCAAGAAGGAAATGAACTGCTGCCAAGCGGTACTCGTCGCGTTTGCGGACAAGCTCGGTAAGAGCGAGGATGATTTGCTGCGCCTCGGATCCGGTTTTGGATCCGGCATGGCTACGATGGAAGGAACATGCGGTGCGCTCGTCGGCGCAATCATGGTTTCGTCGCTTCTTTCGCCAGACGGCGAAGCACGAAACAACTCCCGCGCCATCATGTCGCGCTTCAAGGAACTTTGCGGCGGCGCCACCATCTGCCGCGACCTCAAGGGGATAGAAACGGGCAAGATGCTTTGCAGCTGCGAGGACTGCGTCCGCAATGCCGTGCTATCGGCAGGTGAGGCATTGAAGGCAAAATAAGGATGGATTCGACTGAACAGACATTTGAGGGCAAGCTTCTGCCGCGACATCTAAAGATGTTCCGCGACATGGACAGCGGCCGCATCGAACTTCGCTATTGGAAGTTCGAGCCGATTCTGCTGTTCCTGATTCCCTTCATGTCTGTTTGGAGCGGAGGCGCCCTATTTGGTTGCTATGTCGTGCCGTTTCTGCAGCAGGACATTCATCCAATGAACTATCTGCCGTTTCTTTTCGGCATTCCTTTTCTTGTAGTTTCAATCTTCATCTGGTATGGCATCCTGCTGATGCTGTTCGGCACCCGCAGGCTTGTGCTGGAGCATGGTTGCGGCAGCTATTCGGCAAAACTATGGGGCATCGGGCGCACACGGCGATTTGACCTTCGCATTGACACGGAAATCACAGACAGTAGGCTGGAGAAAAAGCCGAATATCCAAATTCACATGCCGACCGCCAGCAATCCGTTCGTGCGAAAGATTCGCATCAAGAACGGCTATCGCTCGGAGATTGTCTGCGCCTTCTGGGACGACGACTCAATCGAATTTGCCATGTCGTTGCTCAAAAGAAGAGCGGGGATTTCAACAAGGAACTGACTGCGCAATGGAGGAAGATTTTCCATGAACACTTTGATTCGGTCCGCGTTTTCAGTTATCTGCATGGCGGGCATGCTGCATGGACTTGAGGCGTCTGCAGCGGGATGGTCTCAGAATCTTGATGCAAAACCTGTCGAGTTGCCACCTGGCCTCAAGTTTGGCGAGGTGTATGCGGGCGCAACAAAACCGACAAGGAAAAATTACATAAACGGCATAGAGTTAAAACTGTATGAGGCCGTCATAACGAACAACTGGCTTGGCTTTGAGGAAATCGTCGTGATGATGACCGGGAAGAAGCGTGTAAACGGGGTACTGGGAATGAAGAGAGACTACCAGGATTTTGACGAGGCGATGACAAATCTCGTTTCGCTAAAAGAGACTCTCTCGCAAAAGTACGGCATCAGATTCATGGGCGACATGGAACCTAAAGCAGTAGGCAACGAACGATCGTTTTCCGTCGTGGGCATGGGAGCGGACGACGAAACAGTATCCTTGAATGCCGAAACCTGGAGAAAGGAGGGCGAAAGCACGCCAAAGATTAATCTGAGCATCCGCATCCAATCCCAACTTGCCGCAAAGATTGAGGCGAAAGATCTTGATGCGGAGGCGTCCAGTTTGCGGGCGGCAATCAAGAAGGTGTTCGGGGTCGATTTTGATGTTCCCCAGCCAAAGCCGCTTTGGGGATTCAGATGGGAGAAACTGCCGACACCAATCGAGGGACTTACGGAGAGACGTTGTGCCACATCACATGAGTTTGGTTCGAGAAAAAGTAGTTTGATAGAATTTGTATCATTTAGGCGCGTCTTCGACGGCGATATCTCTTCCGCAGAACTTGAAGCGGCCGCGCGGCGAATCATCAACGCCGTGGAAACTGCCTATGGACAGAAGCTGCCCGACGACCGCAAGAATCTGCCGAAAGAGAATGACCGCAGCATTCCGGCCGCTTATGATGCGGAGGTTCATGGAGCGAATCAACATTATGTAGCGTATGGTGCTGTTGGTTCGCTCGTCGTGTCAATTGAATATGCCGAACCACGCTATGCCCTTCGCGAAGGGAAATACGAACTCGTGTTCAAGGGGGGCGTCAAGTTCTCCGCATCACGAATTGGTTGGATAAAGTGACAGGTCAAAACTCAAATGGGATTTGAAAGATGATATTCAAGGACAAAATGGTTGCCGTCACCGGCGGGGCACAGGGCATTGGCAAATGCTGCGCCGAGTGCTTTGCGCGCGAAGGTGCAACGGTTCATGTGATTGACATCAAAGACGGACCGTGGTTCGTTGGCGACCTTTCAGACAAGGTGACGTTGGAACGGTTCGCCGCCGAGGTCATCGCCAAAAGTGGACATGTCGATGTGCTTGTCAACAACGCGATGCCACTTTTCAAGGGCATCGACAAATGCACATACGAGGAATTTGCATATGCGCAGGCGGTCGGCGTCATAGCCCCCTTCTATCTCGCAAAGCTCTTCAAAGACCATTTCGCCGAAGGCGCATCCATTATCAATATTTCATCTTCGCGAGACAGGATGAGCCAGCCGCAGTCGGAAAGCTACACGGCCGCCAAAGGCGGAATCGCCGCGCTCACCCACGCGCTTGCGGCAAGTCTCTCAGGACGCGTCCGCGTCAACTCAATTTCGCCGGGATGGATCGATACAACGGGCAAGCAGTACGATGGACCCGATGCAGCCCAGCATTTTGCCGGGCGTGTCGGCAACCCGATGGACATCGCGAACATGGTTCTCTACCTTGCCTCCGACAAGGCGGGCTTCATCACCGGCGAGAACATCTGCATCGATGGCGGCATGACTCGCAACATGATCTACCACAACGACTTCGGCTGGAGATTAGAAGATTGATTTCAGCCACAAAGAACAGGAGAAGCAGGAGAGTGGTGGTATTATTCTATGCCACAAAGAACAGTAGAAACAGGAGGTTTGTCGAGGATAGGTTTTCAGCCACAAAGAACAGGAGAAGCAGGAGAATGGTGGTATTATTCTATGCCACAAAGAACAGTAGAAACAGGAGA